>NZ_JANLOH010000036.1:0-296676 GCF_025466155.1 Pseudomonas sp. 13B_2.1_Bac1
TGCGGTTTTACCCAGGCTTTATGAACAATCCATCAGAGGTTGAACACACATGGCTGCAAATGACGTACGTGCAAGCACCACCCCGTTGATCGAAAGGCGTTCGATCGACTACATCCCGGAAGCGGAAAGACACGGTCGTCTATTGAGTCAGTTCACCCTGTGGCTGGGTGCCAACCTGCAGATCACTGCCATCGTCACCGGGGCCCTGGCCGTGGTGCTCGGCGGTGATGTGTTCTGGTCGTTGATCGGTCTGTTGATCGGGCAACTGCTGGGCGGCGGCGTCATGGCGTTGCATGCGGCGCAAGGCCCGCAACTGGGCTTGCCGCAAATGATCTCCAGCCGCGTGCAGTTCGGCGTGTATGGAGCCGTGATCCCGCTGGTGCTGGTGTGCCTGATGTATGTCGGCTTTTCGGCCAGCGGTTCATTGCTGGCAGGGCAGGCGGTAGCGCAGTTGCTGCACGTCGAAGACTGGGTCGGCATCGTGCTGTTTGCCGGGCTGATCATGGTGTTTACCGTCTTCGGCTACCGCGTCATCCACGGCATCGGTCGCGTGGCCAGTGTGTTGGGGGTGGTGGCCTTCATCTACCTGTTCTACAAGCTGCTGGCGGGCAACGACGTGGGTGCCCTGCTGGACAACAAACATTTTTCCCTCAGCAGTTTCCTCCTGGCGATTTCGCTGTCGGCCTCCTGGCAGATCGCTTTTGGCCCGTATGTGGCGGACTACTCGCGCTACTTGCCACGTAGCACGTCAGCATCGAAAACCTTCTGGGCCGTGGGCCTGGGTTCGGTGATCGGGGCGCAGGCATCGATGGTGTTCGGTGTGTTCGCGGCGGCCCTGGCCGGCTCGCAATTCGCCCATCATGAGGTGTCATTTATCGTCGGCCTGGGCGGTACCGGGATTGTCGCGGCGCTGCTGTATTTCAGCATCGCCTTCGGCAAGGTCACGGTGACCACCCTCAATGCCTACGGCAGCTTCATGTCCATCGCGACGATCATCAGCGGCTTTCGTGGCAGCAGGCACATCTCGAGTGCGGTGCGCCTGCTGTACATCTTCCTGATGGTATCGATTGCCGCCGCGCTGGCGTTGCTGGGCAAGGACTCGTTCCTCAAGGACTTCTCCGCGTTCATCCTGTTCCTGCTCGCATTCTTCACGCCGTGGAGCGCGATCAACCTGGTGGATTTCTACTGCATCACCAAGGAACGCTACGACATTCCGGCGCTGTCCAACCCCAATGGTCGTTATGGCCGCTGGAACTTGATGGGCATCGGCATCTACGTGTTCGGCGTGCTGATCCAGATGCCGTTCATCTCCACGCATTTCTATACCGGCCCACTGGTCGCCAGCCTTGGCGACACCGATATCTCCTGGATCATCGGCCTGGTGGTGCCTGCTGCGCTGTATTACTGGGCTGCGAAAAAGTGGCACAGCGCGATTCCTGAACACCTGATCCTGCCGATAGAGCAGGGCGCTGCACCGACGACGACAAACGGGCTGGCCGCACAAGCCTGATGGGACGTGGACAGGGCAGGATGCCTACTGACTGCCGTAATCCATTTCAAGATTGGGAGCGTCACAACAATGAAAATGCATAAAACCCTGTTGGCCACTCTGTTCTCTGCAGGCTTGCTGGCCACTGCCGGCGCCCAGGCGGCCGGTTGGTGCGAGTCCGGCAAACCGGTGAAATTCGCCGGCCTGAACTGGGAAAGCGGCATGTTGCTTACCGACATCCTGCAGACCGTGCTGGAAAAAGGCTACGACTGCAAAACCGACAGCCTGCCGGGCAACTCCATCACCATGGAAAACGCCCTGAGCAGCAACGACATCCAGGTCTTCGCCGAGGAGTGGGTAGGCCGCAGCGAAGTGTGGAACAAGGCCGAGAAGGCCGGCAAAGTCGTCGGCGTCGGCGCCCCTGTGGTGGGCGCTGTCGAGGGCTGGTACGTGCCGCGCTACGTGATCGAAGGCGACGCCAAGCGCAAGCTTGAACCCAAGGCGCCGGACCTGAAAAACATCGCTGACCTGGCCAAGTACGCCTCGGTGTTCAAGGACCAGGAAGAGCCGTCCAAGGGCCGTTTCTACAACTGCCCGGCCGGCTGGACCTGCGAGCTGGACAACAGCGAAATGCTCAAGAGCTACGGCCTGGAAAGCACCTACACCAACTTCCGTCCAGGCACCGGCCCGGCGCTGGATGCGGCGGTGCTGTCGAGCTACAAGCGTGGCGAGCCGATCCTGTTCTACTACTGGTCGCCAACGCCGCTGATGGGCCAGGTCGACCTGGTCAAGCTTGAAGAAAAACCCGGCGTCGATAAAAGCGTGAGCATCAAGGTCGGCTTGTCCAAGACCTTCCACGAGCAGGCGCCGGAACTGGTGGCCGTGCTGGAAAAGGTCAACCTGCCGATCGACCTGCTGAACCAGAACCTGGGTCGCATGGCCAAGGAGCGAATTGAGTCGCCAAAACTGGCGAAAATTTTCCTCAAGGAACATCCTGAAGTCTGGCACGCCTGGGTGAGCGACGACGCAGCCAAGAAAATCGACGCGGCCTTGTAGGTCAAGTGTGCCCGGCTACCCTCAGGGGTGGCCGGGCGCCTGGCCACAACCCACTGGATCGAGAGCACGATATGTTTCCTGAGAGTTTTACGTTTTCCATTGCCGACTGGGTCAACGGTTGGGTGGATTCACTGGTCACCAACTACGGTGATGTGTTCCGGCACATCTCCGACACCCTGCTATGGGCCATCGTCAACCTGGAAGGGTTGCTGCGTGCGGCGCCCTGGTGGCTGATGCTGGCCATCGTCGGCGCAGTTGCCTGGCACGCCACCCGCAAGGTGGTGACCACGGCGGTGATCGTCGGCCTGCTGTTTCTGGTGGGTGCGGTCGGCCTGTGGGACAAGCTGATGCAGACGCTGGCGCTGATGATGGTCGCCACGGTGATCTCGGTGCTGATCGGCATCCCGCTGGGCATCCTGTCGGCGCGCAGCAATCGCCTGCGCTCGGTACTGATGCCGTTGCTCGACATCATGCAAACCATGCCCAGCTTCGTGTACCTGATCCCGGTGCTGATGCTGTTCGGCCTGGGCAAGGTCCCGGCGATCTTCGCCACGGTGATCTACGCCGCACCGCCGTTGATCCGCCTCACCGACCTGGGCATTCGCCAGGTCGACGGCGAAGTCATGGAAGCGATCAACGCCTTCGGTGCCAACCGTTGGCAACAACTGTTCGGCGTGCAACTGCCGCTGGCCCTGCCGAGCATCATGGCCGGGATCAACCAGACCACCATGATGGCGTTGTCGATGGTGGTGATCGCCTCGATGATCGGCGCCCGTGGGCTGGGTGAGGACGTCCTCGTCGGCATCCAGACCCTCAACGTCGGCCGTGGCCTCGAAGCCGGGCTGGCGATCGTGATTCTTGCAGTGGTCATCGACCGCATTACCCAGGCCTATGGTCGTCCACGGCATGAGGCGAGCAAATGACTACTGTCAGCAAAATCGAAGTCAAAAACGTCTTCAAGATCTTCGGCGCCCGTTCCAAGGATGCGCTGTCGCTGATCGGCCAAGGCAAGAGCAAAGACCAGGTCCTGGCCGAAACCGGTTGCGTGGTCGGGGTGAACGACTTGTCCCTGAGCATCGGCACCGGTGAGATCTTCGTGATCATGGGCCTTTCGGGTTCCGGCAAGTCCACGTTGGTGCGCCACTTCAATCGCCTGATCGACCCCACCAGCGGCGCGATCCTGGTCGACGGCGAAGACATCCTGCAACTGGATATGGAAGCGCTGCGTCAATTCCGTCGGCACAAGATCAGCATGGTGTTCCAGAGCTTCGGCCTGCTGCCCCACAAGAATGTGCTGGACAACGTCGCCTACGGCCTCAAGGTGCGTGGCGAAACCAAGCAGGTCTGCGCCGAACGTGCGCTGCACTGGATTGAAACCGTGGGCCTCAAGGGCTACGAAAACAAATACCCGCACCAGCTCTCCGGCGGCATGCGCCAGCGCGTCGGCCTCGCCCGTGCGCTCGCGGCCGACACCGACATCATCCTGATGGACGAAGCCTTCAGCGCCCTCGACCCGCTGATCCGCGCCGAAATGCAGGACCAGTTGCTCGAGCTGCAAAAGACCCTGCACAAGACCATCGTGTTCATCACCCACGACCTCGACGAGGCCGTGCGCATCGGCAACCGCATTGCGATCCTCAAGGACGGCAAGCTGATCCAGGTCGGCACCCCGCGCGAGATCCTGCATTCGCCGGCGGATGAGTATGTGGACCGGTTCGTCCAGCGGCGGGCGGCGGTGGTGTAGCTGATCATTCCCACGCTCTGCGTGGGAATGCATCCCGTGACGCTCTGCGTCACCTCTAACAGCGGGACGCAGAGCGTCCCAGGTGGCATTCCCACGCAGAGTGTGGGAACGATAAACATGAAGAGGTCAACGATGTCCCAGGCTGCAAAAATCATCATCGCCGACGCCCCCTTGCGCTGGCAGGACGTCGTCGCCGTCGCTCGCCATGGCGCGGTCCTCGAACTCTCGGGCCAGGCTTGGGCGCGGATCGACAATGCCCAGGCCATCGTGCAGCGCATCGTCACCAGCGGCGAGCGCGCCTATGGCGTGAACACCGGCTTGGGCGCGCTGTGCAACGTGTCGCTCAAGGGCGAGCAACTCAGCCAGCTGTCGCGCAATACCCTGCTGAGCCACGCCTGCGGCGTCGGCCCGGTGCTGAGCGACGAGCAGACCCGCGCGATCATTTGCGCGGCCGTCATCAACTACAGCCACGGCAAATCCGGCCTGCATCCGCAGGTGGTGCATTCGCTGCTGGCGCTGCTCAACCACGGCATCACGCCGCAAGTGCCGTCCCAGGGTTCGGTGGGTTACCTGACCCATATGGCCCATGTCGGCGTGGCCTTGCTCGGTGTCGGCACTGTGAGCTACCGGGGCCGGATCGTCGCGGCGCAACAGGCCCTCAGCGAAGAAGGTTTGCAGCCGGTGGTGCTTGGCGCCAAGGACGGCCTGTGCCTGGTCAACGGCACACCGTGCATGAGCGGCCTGAGCTGCCTGGCCCTGGCCGATGCGCATCACTTGCTGCAGTGGGCCGACGTGATCGGTGCCATGAGTTTTGAAGCCCAGCGCGGCCAGATCGATGCCTTCGATGCAGAAATCATCGCGCTCAAGCGGCACCCGGGCATGCAGCATGTCGGCATTAACCTGCGTGCGCTGCTCGACGGCAGTGAAGTGATCGCCAGCAGCAAAGGCATCCGCACCCAGGACGCGCTGAGCATCCGCTCGATCCCGCAGATCCACGGCGCGGCGCGCGACCAGGTGGAGCACGCGACCCGCCAGATCGAAACCGAACTCAACAGCGCCACCGACAACCCGCTGGTGCTCGGTACCCCGGACAATTACCGCGTGGTGTCCCAGGCCAACCCGCACGGGCAGTCCGTGGCGCTGGCCGCCGACATGCTGGCGATCGCCATGGCCGAAATCGGCTCGGTGGCCGAGCGCCGCCTGGACCGCCTGATCAACCCGCACGTCAGCGGCCTGCCGGCGTTCCTGGTCAGCAATCCCGGGGTCAACTCCGGGATGATGATCGTGCAGTACGTCGCCGCCTCGCTGTGCGGGCAGAACCGCCAGCTGGCGCAACCGGCGGTGCTCGACAACTTCGTCACCTCGGGCCTGCAGGAAGACCACTTGAGCATGGGCACCAACGCCGCGCTGAAGCTGCACCAGGTGCTGGCCAACGTCACGCAGATCCTCGCCATCGAGTACCTGCTGGCGGCCCAGGCCTTTGAATTCCTCAAGGAGCAGCGCTTCGGCGCGGGCACCGACAGCGCCTGGCGCCTGCTGCGTGAAGTGGTGCCGGCCTATGAGCAGGACCGCTGGCTGGCACCGGACATTGCGGCCGCCGCTGCATTGCTTCAGGACACTGCCGTGCTGCACCAGACAATTCCCCATTTGCACTGAAAATAATTCAAAAGGAGCATGAATGTGACTGCGCTAAACCTGATTCCAGGCCAACTGAGCCTCGCCCAACTGCGGGCCATCTACCAGCAGCCGGTAACCCTCAGTCTGGATGACAGCGCCTCGGCCCAGATCGAAGCCAGTGTCGCCTGCGTGGAGCAGATTCTCGCCGAGAACCGCACCGCCTATGGCATCAACACCGGTTTCGGCCTGCTGGCCTCGACCCGCATCGCCAGCGAAGACCTGGAAAACCTCCAGCGTTCGCTGGTGCTGTCCCACGCCGCCGGCGTTGGTGAGCCGATCAGCGATGCGCTGGTGCGGCTGGTCATGGTGCTCAAGGTCAACAGCCTGAGCCGCGGGTTCTCCGGGATTCGTCGGCAAGTGATCGACGCGCTGATCGCGCTGATCAACGCCGAGGTGTACCCGCATATCCCACTCAAGGGTTCGGTCGGTGCTTCCGGCGATTTGGCGCCATTGGCGCATATGTCGCTGGTGCTGCTCGGCGAAGGCAAGGCGCGCTACAAGGGTGAATGGCTGGAGGCGACCGCCGCGCTGAAAATCGCCGGCCTGACCCCGTTGACCCTGGCCGCCAAGGAAGGCCTGGCGCTGCTCAACGGCACCCAGGTGTCCACCGCGTATGCCCTGCGTGGCCTGTTCGAGGGCGAAGACCTGTTCGCCGGCGCGCTGGCGTGCGGTGCGCTCACCGTGGAAGCCGTGCTGGGTTCGCGCTCGCCGTTCGACGCGCGCATTCACGCCGCGCGTGGCCAGCGTGGGCAGATCGACTCGGCGGCGGCTTATCGCGACCTGCTGGGTGAAAGCAGCCAGGTCTCCCAGTCGCACCAGAACTGCGACAAGGTGCAAGACCCGTACTCCCTGCGTTGCCAGCCACAAGTCATGGGCGCGTGCCTGACCCAGTTCCGCCAGGCCGCCGAAGTGCTGGTGATCGAAGCCAACGCCGTGTCGGACAACCCCTTGGTATTTGCCGCTGAAGGCGATGTGATTTCCGGCGGTAACTTCCACGCCGAACCGGTGGCCATGGCCGCTGACAACATGGCGCTGGCCATCGCTGAAATCGGCTCGCTGAGCGAACGGCGTATTTCGCTGATGATGGACAAGCACATGTCGCAACTGCCGCCGTTCCTGGTGGGCAACGGCGGGGTCAACTCCGGCTTCATGATCGCCCAGGTGACTGCCGCCGCACTCGCCAGCGAGAACAAAGCGCTGGCGCATCCGCACAGCGTGGATAGCCTGCCAACGTCCGCCAACCAGGAAGACCACGTGTCGATGGCCCCCGCAGCCGGCAAGCGCCTGTGGGAAATGGCCGAAAACACCCGTGGAATCCTCGCCGTGGAATGGCTGGCAGCCGCCCAAGGCCTGGACCTGCGTGAAGGCTTGAAGACCTCGCCGAAGCTGGAAAAAGCGCGTGGCATCCTGCGCGACAAAGTGGCGTTCTACGACAAGGACCGCTTCTTCGCCCCGGACATCATCGCCGCCACCGACCTGCTCGCCAGCCGCTGCTTGAATGAACTGGTGCCGGCCAAGCTGTTGCCAAGTCTGTAACTGCTCGTTCCCGCGCGCTGCGTGGGAATGCCGCCCTGGACGCTCTGCGTCTGCTTTTAGAGCCGTGACGCGGAGCGTCATAGGATGCGTTCCCACGCAGGGCGTGGGAACGATCTTCTCTTCATAAGAATAATTAGGGACGAGAAATGCACCAGCAAGAAAAAGGTTTGAAACGCGGGCTATCAGCCCGACATATTCGCTTCATGGCACTGGGGTCGGCGATCGGCACCGGGCTGTTCTACGGCTCCGCCTCTGCCATCCAGATGGCGGGCCCCGCCGTGCTGCTGGCCTACCTGATCGGCGGCGCCGCGGTGTTCATGGTCATGCGCGCCCTCGGTGAAATGGCTGTGCACAACCCCGTGGCCGGCTCTTTCGGCCAGTACGCCAGCACCTACTTGGGCCCCATGGCCGGTTTTATCCTCGGCTGGACCTACGCCTTTGAAATGATCATCGTCTGCCTCGCCGACGTCACCGCCTTCGGCATCTACATGGGCTTCTGGTTTCCCGAGGTTGCGCGCTGGGTCTGGGTGCTCGGCATCGTGTTTCTGATCGGCGGCCTGAACCTGTGCAACGTCAAAGTGTTTGGCGAGATGGAGTTCTGGCTGTCGTTGCTCAAGGTCGGCGCCATCGTGGCGATGATCCTCGGCGGCTTCGGCATCATGCTGTTCGGCATCCATTCGGCGGGCGAAACGCACGCCAGCGGGATCAGCAACCTGTGGGCCCACGGCGGTTTCATGCCCAACGGCATCGGCGGCCTGATCGCCTCGTTCGCGGTGGTGATGTTCGCGTTTGGCGGCATCGAAATCATCGGTATCACTGCCGGTGAAGCCAAGGACCCGCAGCGCGTGATCCCCAAGGCGATCAATGCCGTGCCGCTGCGCATCCTGTTGTTCTATGTGCTGACCTTGTTTGTGCTGATGGCGATCTACCCGTGGCCGCAGATCGGCAGCCAGGGCAGCCCGTTCGTGCAGATTTTCAGCAACCTGGGCATCGGTTCGGCGGCGACTATTCTCAATATCGTGGTGATCTCGGCGGCGGTGTCGGCGATCAACAGCGACATCTTCGGCGCCGGGCGCATGATGTATGGCCTGGCCCAGCAAGGGCAGGCGCCCAAGGACTTTGCGCAATTGTCCAGGCACGGTGTGCCATGGATGACCGTGGTGGTGATGGGGGCGGCGTTGCTCGGCGGCGTGGTACTCAACTACCTGATTCCCGAAAACGTGTTCCTGCTGATCGCCTCGATTGCCACCTTTGCCACCGTGTGGGTGTGGCTGATGATCCTGTTTACCCAAGTCGCCATGCGCCGCTCCATGACCCAGGAGCAGGTGGCCGACTTGAAATTCCCGGTACCGTTCTGGCCCTACGCGCCGGCCGCGGCCATTGTGTTCATGCTGTTCGTGTTTGGCGTGCTGGGTTATTTCCCGGACACCCAGGCAGCCTTGCTGGTCGGGGCGGTGTGGATCGTGTTGCTGGTCGTTGCCTACCTGCTGTGGGTCAAGCCCGCTGCCGGGCAGGCGGCCAAGGTCCATTACGACCCGGCTTTGTCTCATCGATAACTTAGGGAGGCGTTGATGAAAACGCTTTGGCAACACTGCCACGTCGCAACCATGGCCGGCGGCAAATACTCGATCATCGAGGATGCCGCCATGGTGACCGCCGATTCGCTCATCGAGTGGATCGGCCCCCGCAGCCAGGTGCCGAGCGCGAATTACGCGCAGGTGCATGACCTGCAAGGCGCGTGGGTCACCCCCGGGCTGATCGACTGCCACACCCATACCGTGTTCGGTGGCAATCGCAGCAGCGAGTTCGAGCAGCGCCTCCAAGGCGTGAGCTACGCCGAGATCGCGGCCCAAGGCGGCGGGATTGCCAGCACCGTGCGTGCCACCCGCGCTGCCAGCGAGGACGAGCTGTTTGCCAGCGCCGAAAAGCGCCTGCGCAGTCTGCTGCGCGATGGCGTCACCACGGTAGAGATCAAGTCCGGCTACGGGCTGGACCTGGTCAACGAACGCAAGATGCTGCGCGTGGCGCGGCGCCTCGGTGAAGCGCTGCCGGTCAGCGTGCGGGCCACGTGCCTGGCGGCTCATGCGTTGCCGCCGGAGTACAAGGATCGCGCCGACGACTACATCGAACATATCTGCAGCGAGATGCTGCCGGCGCTGGCGGCGCAGGGGCTGGTGGATGCGGTCGACGCGTTCTGCGAATACCTGGCGTTTTCCCCGGCGCAGGTGGAGCGCGTGTTCAAGGTCGCCCAGCAACTCGGCCTGCCGGTGAAGCTGCACGCCGAGCAACTGTCCTCCTTGCATGGCTCCAGCCTGGCGGCGCGTTACCACGCGTTGTCGGCCGATCACCTGGAATTCATGACCGAGGAAGACGCCATCGCCATGGCCGCCGCCGGCACCGTCGCCGTGTTGCTGCCAGGGGCGTTCTACTTCCTGCGTGAAACCCAGTTGCCGCCGATGGAGGCGCTGCGCAAGCACGGTGTGAAAATCGCCATCGCCAGCGACCTCAACCCTGGCACCTCGCCGGCGTTGTCGGTGCGCCTGATGCTGAACATGGCCTGCACGCTGTTCCGCATGACCCCGGAAGAAGCCCTGGCCGGCGCCACCCAACATGCGGCCACCGCCCTCGGGATGGGCGACACCCATGGCTCGCTGGAGGTGGGCAAAGTCGCCGATTTCGTCGCCTGGCAGATTGATCGTCCCGCTGACCTGGCCTATTGGCTGGGCGGCGAGCTGGATAAACGCGTCGTGCGCCATGGCGTCGACGTCACCGTATGAGGAGTGCTGCTGTGGATAAGGTTCTCAATTTCAAACAAGGCCGTGTGCCGCTGCTGATCAGCATGCCCCACGCCGGCGTGCGCCTGACGCCTGCGGTGGAAGCGGGCCTGATCCCCGAGGCGCAAAGCCTGCCGGACACCGACTGGCATATCCCTACGCTGTATGACTTTGCCGAGGAACTGGGCGCCAGCACCCTGTCGGCCGAATACTCGCGATTTGTCATCGACTTGAACCGGCCTTCAGACGACAAACCCTTGTACGCCGGCGCCACTACCGGTCTGTACCCGGCGACCCTGTTCGATGGCGTGCCGTTGTTCCGCGAAGGCCTGGAGCCAAGCGAGGCCGAGCGTACCAGCTACCTGCAAAAGATCTGGGGCCCGTATCACCGCGCCCTGCAAGAAGAACTGGCGCGGCTCAAGGCCGAGTTCGGCTACGCATTGCTGTTCGATGCGCACTCGATCCGTTCGGTGATCCCGCACCTGTTCGACGGCAAGCTGCCGGACTTCAACCTCGGCACCTTCAACGGCGCGGCCTGCGACCCTGAGCTGGCGAGCCGGTTGGAAGCCATCTGCGCCGCGCATCCGCAGTACACCCACGTGCTCAATGGGCGTTTCAAAGGCGGGCATATCACTCGGCACTACGGCGACCCGGCGCAGGATATCCACGCCGTGCAGCTGGAGTTGTGCCAGAGCGCCTATATGGAAGAGTTTGAGCCGTTCCGTTATCGGCCTGACCTGGCCGAGCCGACGCGGGTGGTATTGAAGCAGTTGCTGGAAGGGGTGTTGGCCTGGGGGCAGCAGCACTACCGGTAGTTTTCGCTGCTGCTGCAACAGCTTTCGCGAGCAAGCCCACTCCCACACTTGACCAAGTTCCAACATGAGCGTGCGGTCTGAATGTGGGCGCGGGCTTGCTCGCGAAGGGGGCCCTCACAGTCGCCCCAGTGCAACTGCCGGTCGCCCCAGTTCGTGTGGACAGTGTTCTCGCTGGGTAAGGTTGTGGGTACGGCGCACCAGACGCCACTCCCCACAATAAAGCTGCCGAGTGAGACCTCTTTCATGAAAAGACTGTTCACCCGTTACCTGTTGACGCTTACCGGCGCCGCGCTGCTCAGTGCGCACGCCATGGCGGCTGAACCCGCCTCGTGCAAAACCGTGCGCATGGGCGTGGTCAGCTGGACCGACGTGGTCGCCACCTCGGGCATGGCCGATGTGCTGCTCAATGGCCTGGGCTACGACAGCAAACAGACCAGCGCCGTGCAGCAGATCATCTTTGCCGGCATCCGCGACAAACGCCTGGATATCTTCCTCGGCTACTGGAAGCCGGCGATGGACAACAACATCGCGCCGTTCCTGGCCGCCAAGCAGGTCAAGGTCTTCGACACGCCCAGCCTGGCCGACGCCCAAGCTACCTTGGCCGTGCCGCAATACGTGGCCGACGCCGGCTTGAAAACCTTCGCCGATATTGCCCGCTTCAAGGACCAGCTCGGCGGCAAGATCTATGGCATCGAGCCCGGCAGCGGCGCCAATACTGATATCCAGAAAATGATCGACACCAACCACTTCGGCCTGGGCGACTTCAAGCTGGTGGCCTCCGGCGAAGCCGGCATGCTCGCCGCCGTGCAGCGAGCGGTGAATCGCAAGGAGTTCGTGGTGTTCGTGGGCTGGACGCCGCACCCGATGAACATCAACATGAAAATGGCCTACCTCACCGGTAGCGAAGACGTGTTCGGCGCCAATGAGGGCCGTGCCACGGTGTCCACCGTCACCGCCCCGGATTTCGCCGAGCGCTGCCCCAACGCCAACCGCCTGCTGGAAAACCTGACCTTCACCGCCGCCCAGGAGAGCCAGTTGATGGTGCCGATCATGGCGCGCCAGTCGCCGCAGGACGTGGCCAAGCAGTGGTTGCGCGACCATCCGGAGGACTTGCAGCGCTGGCTGGCCGGGGTGACTGCATTTGATGGCAGCGATGGCGTGGCGTCCGTACAAGCCAAGCTGAAACCCTGAGCCGGGCTCGCTAGATCAAACAATGCAAAGCAAATGTGGGAGCGGGCTTGCTCGCGAATGCGATAGGTCAGCCAACTCATCAGGCGACTGATACACCGCCTTCGCGAGCAAGCCCGCTCCCACAGGTGGATCTCCATTGTCAGGGATATTTGCGCATGTACCCGATTTCTCCGCAGATGGCAGCTTTTGTCGCCAGGACCGAGTCCTTCACCAGCGACGACTCCTCCCTGGCTGGGCTGCGCCAAAACTACGACCGTATGTGCCAGGCGTTCACCCCACCCTTGCGTGAGGGGTTGACGCTCAAGGACTTCGCCCTCGGCGGCGTCGGTGTACGCAGCTACGTGCCGACGACGCCCATGCCGGCGCAGGGCTGGCCCTGTCTTCTCTATATGCACGGCGGCGGCTGGGTGGTCGGCGGGCTGGATTCCCATGACTTCATCTGCTTCGAACTGGCCAGCGCGTTGCAGGTGCTGGTGATCGCCATCGACTACCGCCTCGCGCCGGAACACCCGTTTCCGGCGGCCTATGAGGATTGCCGCGCGGTGTGGCAGGCGCTCCAGGCGGGGGCGGCACCGTATGCCATCGACCCCCAACGCCTGGCGGTGATCGGCGACAGTGCCGGCGGCAACCTGGCGGCGGCGCTATGCCTGGGTTTGCGCGACGACGGGCAGCCGTTGCCCCGGGCCCAAGTGTTGATCTACCCCGGCCTGGGTGGCCCGGCCGATTTGCCCTCGCGCCGCGATTGCATGGACGCGCCGCTGCTCAGCACCGCCGACACCGATTGCTACCTGGCACTTTACCTGCGCGGCGCGGGCAAGCCGTCGGCCTATGCGATGCCGCTGCTGGCCAGGGATTTCAGCGGCTTGCCCAAGGCACTGGTCGCCGTGGCCCAGTTCGACCCGCTGCGCGACGACGGCATACTTTACGCCGAACGCCTGCAACAGTCAGGCGTGGCCGCCGTGCTGTACCCCGGCAAAGGCCTGGTCCATGGCTGTTTGCGCGCGCGTGGCCAGGTGCCGGAAGTCGACCGGCTGTACGGCTATCTGTTGGACTACCTCAGGAGCGAAGGGCTGACACAGGTCTAAGTGCTCAAGGACATGCTCATTGCACAATTCGGGTTTATAGTGCCAGACGGCAAAATAAAAGACGTCCCCCCAGGGATGAACCCGACCCCCTACGGAGCGCGCAATGCAGACTTGGTACCCGCAGATCAAACCCTACGCCCGGCACGATCTGGCCGTCGATGACACCCACACGCTGTACGTCGATGAAAGTGGCTCCCCCGAGGGCTTGCCCGTTGTCTTCATTCATGGCGGCCCCGGTGCCGGTTGCGACGCCCAGAGCCGCTGCTATTTTGACCCGAACCTGTACCGCATCGTCACCTTCGACCAGCGCGGCTGCGGGCGCTCCACGCCACGCGCCAGCCTGGAAAACAACACCACCTGGGACCTGGTCGCCGACCTCGAGCGCATCCGCGAACACCTGGGCATCGACAAATGGGTGCTGTTCGGCGGTTCCTGGGGGTCAACCCTGGCGCTGGCCTACGCGCAAACCCATCCCGAGCGTGTGCATGGCCTGATCGTGCGCGGCATCTTCCTGGCCCGCCCTAAGGATATCCACTGGTTCTACCAGGAGGGCGCGAGCCGCCTGTTCCCGGACTACTGGCAGGACTACATCGCGCCGATCCCGGCCGATGAGCGTCATGACATGATCACGGCCTACCACAAGCGCCTGACCGGCAACGACCAGATCGCCCAGATGCACGCGGCCAAGGCCTGGTCCGGCTGGGAAGGGCGCATGCTCGGCCTGTGCCCGAGCCCGCAGCATGTGGAGCGTTTTTCCGAGCCGCAACGTGCGCTGTCGATTGCGCGCATCGAGTGCCACTACTTCACCAACAACTCCTTCCTGGAGCCCAACCAGCTGATTCGCGACATGCACAAGATCGCCCATCTGCCTGGCGTAATCATTCATGGGCGCTACGATATGATCTGCCCGCTGGATAACGCCTGGGAGCTGCATCAGGCCTGGCCCAACAGCGAGCTGCAGGTGATCCGCGAGGCGGGCCATGCCGCGTCCGAGCCGGGTATTACCGATGCGCTGGTGCGTGCGACCGCCGAAATGGCACGCCGCCTGCTTGATCTGCCGCCAGAAGAAGCATGAAGGGCCTGTTGCAACGGGTGCGTGGCGCCCGCGTCGAAGTAGATGGCGAAATCGTCGGGGCGATTGACCAGGGTTTGCTGGTGCTGGTGGCCGTGGAGCCGTCGGATACGCCCGAAAGTGCCGATAAGCTGCTGCACAAGCTGCTTAACTACCGTGTGTTCAGCGACAACGAGGGCAAGATGAACCTGTCGTTGAAGGACATCGGCGGTGGTTTGCTGCTGGTGTCGCAGTTCACGCTGGCGGCGGACACCAAAAGCGGGCTGCGGCCAAGCTTCTCCACGGCGGCACCGCCCGCCCTCGGAGCGGCGCTATTTGATCACTTGCTGTTACAAGCGCAACAATTGCATGGCAAGGTGGCGTCGGGGCGTTTTGGCGCCGATATGCAGGTGCATTTGGTCAATGATGGCCCTGTGACCTTCCTCTTACAGACATGAATGTATTAAAAACGACTTTAATGCCTAAAAACGCAGGGTTTCGCTACAAATACTTCGTTGTCCCTGATGCGTTGTCTCGCGGGCTACTAGATAATCGCGCGCTACGGGGATCAGCGTTGTTTGGTCCATTTTTGACTTAGGTAGAGACTTGTCCGATCGCCATTGGGGAATCATTTTGACCCAGGGGAGTCGGAACAATGCTCGCCAACCTGGCATATAGATAGCTGGCCGTTGGTTTTTTGATCTGTTTTCGGCGAGGGTTGCTCGTGATTGTTAGTCCCTGTAATGCACCAAAATTGTCTGCCAAACGGTTACGAAACGCACTGGTGACGGGCTCTGCCCTGTTTTGCCTGTTCGGCGCGGGTCAACTGTGGGCATTCAGTCTGGATGATGTGTCGGCCAAGGCAAAAGAGCTGGCCGGGCAGAAATACGAAGCTCCGCGCAGCAATCTGCCGAACGAATTCCGCGAAATGAAATTCGCTGACTACCAAAAGATTCGTTTCCGCAACGAAAAAGCCGAGTGGGCCGATCAGAACACCCCGTTCAAGCTGTCCTTCTATCACCAGGGTATGCATTTCGATACACCGGTGAAAATCAACGAAGTCACTGCCGACAGCGTCCAGGAAATCAAATACGACCCGACGCGCTTCGATTTCGGTGACGTCAAGTTTGATCCCAAGGCCACCGAACAGCTGGGTTATGCCGGTTTCCGCGTGCTGTACCCGATCAACAAGGGCGACAAGCAAGACGAAATCATGACCATGCTTGGCGCCAGCTACTTCCGCGTCGTGGGCAAGGACCAGGTCTACGGCCTGTCCGCCCGTGGCATGGCGATTGATACCGCGCTGCCGTCCGGTGAAGAATTCCCGCGTTTCACCGAGTTCTGGATCGAGCGCCCGAAGCCGGGTGACAAGCACCTGGTGATCTTCGCCCTGCTGGACTCGCCACGTGCCACCGGCGCCTACCGCTTGATCCTGCGTCCGGGCACCGACACCGTGGTCGACGTCAAATCCCAGATGTTCCTGCGCGACAAGGTCAGCAAGCTGGGCGTAGCCCCGTTGACCTCGATGTTCCTGTTCGGCGCCAACCAGCCGTCCAAGGTCCTCAACTACCGTCGCGAGCTGCACGATTCCAGCGGCCTGTCGATCCATGCCGGTAACGGCGAGTGGATCTGGCGCCCACTGAACAACCCTAAACACCTGTCGGTCAGCAACTTCACCGTCGAGAACCCGCGTGGGTTCGGCCTGCTGCAACGCGGTCGCAACTTCAGCCACTACGAAGACCTGGACGACAACTACGACAAGCGCCCAAGCGCCTGGATCGAGCCTGAAGGCGACTGGGGCAAGGGTTCCGTCGACCTGGTAGAGATCCCGACCGCCGACGAGACCAACGACAACATCGTGGCGTTCTGGAGCCCGGCCGAATTGCCGGAAGTCGGCAAGCCGCTGGATGTTGCCTATCGCCTGCACTGGACGCTGGACGACGCCGCGTTCCACTCGCCGGACAGCGCCTGGGTCAAGCAGACCCTGCGTTCCACCGGTGATGTGAAGCAATCGAACCTGATCCGTCAGCCGGATGGCAGCGTTGCCTACCTGGTCGACTTCGAAGGTCCGTCCCTGAAAAAACTGCTGCCGGACGCCCCGGTGCGCAGCCAGGTGAGCGTGGGTGACAACGCTGAAATCGTGGAAAACAGCGTGCGTTACAACGAGCACACCAAAGGCTGGCGCCTGACCCTGCGCATGAAGATCAAGGACGCAGGCAAGCCGACCGAAATGCGCGCCGCACTGGTGCAAGACATCGTGCAGCCGGAGCCGGAGCAGGTTTCGACGCAAGTGCTCAAGGCTGACAAGGTCCTGGCCAAGCAGCACGAGAAACAGGCCAAGAAAGACGCGAAAGACAAGGAAGCCAAGCAGCCAGAAGCTGCCCCAGCCACGCCGGAGCCGATCAAGACCGAGCAAGTCCTGACCGAAACCTGGAGCTATCAGTTGCCTGCCGATGAGTAATTCTCAAGTCCAGCCAGAGACTCTCTCCGAGTATCTGGCGCATCTCCCGATGACCGCTGAGCAGCGCGCCGAACTGGCGGGCTGCACATCCTTCACCGAGCTGCACGAGCGCTTGTCGTCGTCGACGTTCGATGCGCCGGTCGATGCCGCCCAGGCGTCGGTCGGCCGCCGGCTGACCCTGAACACGGCCGAAGAGCTGCAAGACGCCGAAATGCTCGCGCTCGACGCCAACGGCCGCGTGTGCCTCAAGGCCACGCCGCCGATTCGCCGTACCAAGGTCGTGCCTGAGCCATGGCGCACCAATATCCTGGTGCGTGGCTGGCGGCGCCTGACCGGTCGCACCAACCCGCCGAAGCCGCCGAAAGACGAGCGTGTGTTGCCGGCTGCGCGCTGGCGCACCGTCGGTTCGATCCGCCGCTACATCCTGCTGGTGCTGATGCTCGGCCAGACCATCGTCGCCGGCTGGTACATGAAAGGCATCATGCCGTACCAGGGCTGGTCGCTGGTCGACTTCGACGAGATCCGCAACCAGACCCTGCTGCAAACCGCCACCCAGGTACTGCCTTACGCCCTGCAAACCAGCATCCTGATCATGTTCGGGATCTTGTTCTGCTGGGTTTCGGCCGGTTTCTGGACCGCGCTGATGGGCTTCCTGGAGTTGCTCACCGGCCACGACAAATACCGGATCTCCGGTAAAAGTGCCGGCGACGAGCCGATCCCGAAAGATGCGCGTACCGCGTTGGTGATGCCGATCTGCAACGAAGACGTGCCGCGTGTGTTTGCGGGGCTGCGCGCGACGTTCGAGTCGGTGGCCGCCACCGGCGACCTGGATCGTTTCGACTTCTTCGTGCTCAGCGACAGTAATGACGCCGACATCTGTATCGCCGAGCAGCAAGCCTGGCTCGACGTGTGCCGCGAAGCCGGCGGCTTCGGCAAGATCTTCTATCGCCGCCGTCGCCGTCGCGTCAAACGCAAGAGCGGCAACCTCGACGACTTCTGCCGTCGTTGGGGCGGTGACTACAAGTACATGGTGGTCCTCGACGCCGACAGCGTGATGAGCGGCGAATGCCTGACCAGCCTGGTCCGCCTGATGGAAGCCACGCCGGATGCCGGGATTATCCAGACCGCGCCGCGTGCGTCGGGCATGGACACCCTGTATGCACGCATGCAGCAGTTCGCCACCCGCGTCTACGGCCCGCTGTTCACTGCCGGCCTGCACTTCTGGCAGCTGGGTGAATCCCACTACTGGGGTCACAACGCAATCATCCGCATGAAGCCGTTTATCGAGCACTGCGCCCTCGCGCCGTTGCCGGGCAAGGGTGCGTTTGCCGGTGCGATCCTCTCCCACGACTTCGTCGAGGCTGCGCTGATGCGCCGTGCCGGCTGGGGCGTGTGGATTGCCTACGACCTGCCGGGCAGCTACGAAGAGTTGCCGCCGAACCTGCTCGACGAACTCAAGCGTGACCGTCGCTGGTGCCACGGCAACCTGATGAACTTCCGCCTGTTCCTCGTCAAAGGCATGCACCCGGTGCACCGCGCGGTGTTCCTGACCGGTGTGATGTCTTATCTGTCGGCGCCGTTGTGGTTCTTCTTCCTGGTGTTGTCCACCGCGTTGCTGGCGGTCAACACCCTGATGGAGCCGCAGTACTTCATGGCGCCACGCCAGCTGTACCCGCTGTGGCCGCAATGGCATCCGGACAAGGCGGTGGCGCTGTTCTCCACCACCATCGTGCTGCTGTTCCTGCCCAAGTTGCTGAGCATCATCCTGATCTGGGCCAAGGGCGCGAAAGAGTTCGGCGGCAAGTTCAAGGTGACCTTGTCGATGCTGCTGGAGATGTTGTTCTCCATGCTGCTGGCGCCGGTGCGGATGATTTTCCACACGCGTTTCGTACTTGCCGCGTTCCTCGGCTGGGCCGCGACCTGGAATTCGCCGCAGCGTGACGACGACTCCACCCCCTGGAGCGAGGCGGTCAAGCGCCACGGTCCGCAAACCGTGCTCGGCTTCCTGTGGGCGCTCCTGGTGGTGTGGTTGAACCCAAGTTTCCTGTGGTGGCTGATCCCGATCGTCGGTTCGCTGATGCTGTCGATCCCGGTGTCGGTGATTTCCAGCCGGGTCAAGCTGGGCCTCAAGTCGCGTGACGAGAGCCTGTTCCTGATCCCTGAGGAATACAATCCGCCGCAAGCCCTGCTGTCGACCGAGAAGTACACCCACGAAAACCGTTGGCACGCGCTCAACGACGGCTTCGTGCGTTCGGTGGTCGACCCGCAGCAGAACGCCCTGGCCTGCGCCCTGGCGACCTCGCGGCACCGTGAAGCGGAGCCGATCGAGTATGTGCGTATCGAGCGTGTGCGTCATGCGTTGAAAGTCGGCCCTGCCGGCCTCAACAATGCCGAGCGCCTGGCCTTGCTCAGTGATCCGGTAGCCCTGGCCCGCCTGCACGAGCAGGTCTGGAGCGAAGGGCACCCCGAGTGGCTCGCCGCCTGGCGTGACTCGATCAAGGCCGACCCGCACGCGCCGTTGCTGCCGCTGCAACCGCTGTCGTCCCAGGCCCAACCGGCCTGATTCAGACGCCCCCGAGGATTCTCCTCGGGGGTGTTCGTGACGCGTGTCCTACAGCGTTTCGAGCCTCTTCCGTATCTCTCTAACTCCTTGTTATTTCGAAACAAAAGACCCTCGCCCGAGGCGTATTGCCGTGCGCGCGGCTGGGTTAGCATCGCCCCGAATTTGACGTAGTCACAGGGGGATTCATGAGTAAACGGTATTGTTCGGCACTGCTGATAGTCGCTGTCGCGTGGCTGCACATCGGCCTGGTCCAGGCCGGGGCCATTGATGACGCCGTTCGGCGCGGCGTGCTCAAGGTGGGCACTACGCCCACTTACGTTCCGTTTGAAATGACCGACAAACAGGGGCATATCGTCGGCTTTGAAATCGACCTGCTCAAGGTGATGAGCCAGGCCCTGGGGGTGGAGCTGGAGCTGGTCAGCGTGCCCTATACGGAGCTGATGCCGGGGTTGCTGGCGAAGAAGTTCGACCTGATCGGCAGCGGCATGACGGTCACCCAGGAGCGCAACCTGAAGCTGAATTTCAGCGACTCTTTCATCGTGGTCGGCCAGTCCGTTCTGCTGCACCCCAGCCTGCTCGGCAAGGTCGGCAGCGTTGAAGACCTCGACGACGCCAGCTACCGCATCGCCACCACCGAAGGCACCACGGGCGAGGCGGCGGCGCAACGCTTTCTCGCCGCAGCGCGATTAAGCACCTTTGCCACGCCGGAGGAGGGCGTGCATCAGGTGGTGACCGGTGCGGCCGATGCCTTTATCCACGATGCGCCCTACAACCTGATTGCCCTGGGGCGTCCGGAAAACAGCGCGCTGCTGGCCCTGGAGCAGCCGTTCACCTTCGAGCCACTGGCGTTTGGAGTAAAAAAGGGCGATTTCGACAGCCTCAACTGGATCAACCATTTCCTCAATCAGATCGCCCAGGACGGCACCTATGATCGCTTGCACGACAAGTGGTTTAAAGACACAGCCTGGTTGAAGGAAATCCACTGAAAGTCATAACTTCTTACACATCAATCCGTTGGCGCTTTGCCGTGTGCATGCGTCTAGTCCTGCGCTTGGCTGCACCGTTGTGGGGCCTTTGCGACATACGCCGATAACAATTACCCGTGAAACCTTTGTGACAGGCATCGAGTGGGTTAGGATCGCACCCCGAAATGGTGCAGCCCGTTTGCGCGCCGACCTCATAAGAAACGTTCAGGGGACTTGATGATGAAAAAGTATCTTTCGATGCTGCTGCTCGGCGTCACGGCGCTGGTTGCCGCCACTGCGGCCCAGGCCGGCGCCATCGACGATGCGGTCAAGCGCGGCACGCTGAAAGTCGGCATGGACCCGACCTACATGCCGTTCGAGATGACCGACAAGCGTGGCGAGATCATCGGCTTCGAAGTCGACATCCTCAAGGCCCTGGCCAAGTCCATGGGCGTCAAGCTGGAGCTGGTCTCCACCGGTTATGACGGGATCATCCCGGCGTTCCTTACCGGCAAGTTCGACATGATCGGCAGCGGCATGACCCTGACCCAGGAGCGCAACCTGCGCCTGAACTTCAGCGAACCCTTCATCGTCGTCGGCCAGACCCTGCTGATTCGCAAGGACCTGGAAGGCACCATCAAGTCCTACAAGGACTTGAACGACGAGAAATACCGCTTGACCTCCAAGCTCGGCACCACCGGTGAGATGGTCGCCAAGAAGCTGATCTCCAAGGCCAAGTACCACGGCTATGACAACGAGCAGGAAGGCGTGCTGGACGTGGTCAACGGCAAGGCCGACGCCTTTGTGTATGACGCCCCCTACAACGTGGTTGCCGAGAAAAAAGTCGGTAACGGCAAGCTGGTATTCCTGGAAGAACCCTTCACCTTCGAACCATTGGCGTTTGGCCTGAAAAAGGGTGACTACGACAGCATCAACTACATCAACAACTTCCTGCACCAGATCCGCAACGACGGCACCTACGATCGTATCCATGACAAGTGGTTCAAGAGCTCCGAGTGGCTCAAGGACATGGAATAAGGCCGAGACCGAGTTGCCTGTATCGCAGGCAAGCCAGCTCCCACAGTTGACCGAGTTGTCAGGGCTGACATCGAACATTGTGGGAGCGGGCTTGCCCGCGATGGCGGCCTGCCTGGCGATACAATTTTCCGGAACCTGAAATGAAACAGAAAAAAGCCCAATGGCCCTGGCACCTGCTGACCGTGGTCGTGCTGGTCGGCCTAGCCGGCGCGTTGTACTACGCCACGTCGATGATGTCCTACGAATGGCGCTGGAATCGCGTACCGCAGTACTTCGCCTATCAGGCCGAAACGTCGCAGCGTGCCGCCGATATCTCCACCGTGGTCGAGCTGGTGCGCAAAGGCGATGTGGCCGAAGTGACCCTGCGCAACGATGCCGGCGTGGAGCAGAAGCTCAGCGTGGCCGACAACAGCCTGCAAGTGGCGCGCGGTGACGATGTGGCCGAGGGCGATGTGGTCGGTGTGACCCGGCATTGGGCGTTGGGGCCACTGATGTGGGGCTTGTGGACCACGTTGTGGCTGTCGGTGGTGTCCGGCATTCTCGGTTTGGCGATTGGTTTGGCGACCGGGTTGTGCCGTCTGTCCACTAATCCGACCTCACGCGATCTATCGACGATCTACGTCGAACTGGTGCGTGGTACGCCGCTGTTGGTGCAGATCTTCATTTTCTACTTCTTTATCGGCACGGTCCTCAACCTGTCCCGCGAGTTTGCCGGGATCGCCGCACTGTCGCTGTTCACTGGTGCCTATGTGGCCGAGATTGTTCGTGCCGGCGTGCAGTCCATCACCCGTGGCCAGAACGAAGCCGCGCGCTCCCTGGGCCTGAGTGCCAGCCAGTCGATGCGCCACGTGGTCCTGCCGCAGGCGTTCAAGCGCGTGCTGCCGCCGCTGGCCGGGCAATTTATCAGCCTGGTGAAAGACACCTCGCTGGTGTCGGTGATCGCGATTACCGAACTGCTCAAGAGTGGCCGCGAGGTGATCACCACCTCGTTCTCGCCGTTTGAAATCCTGTTCTGCGTGGCAGGCCTGTACCTGCTGATCAACCTGCCGCTGTCGAAAATGGCCAGCCGGCTTGAGCGGAGGCTCGCGCAAAGTGATTGAAGTCCGCGATCTGGTAAAAGTCTTCGACACCCGTGGCCATGTGGTGCGCGCGGTGGATAACGTCACCACTCAAGTCGCCAAGGGCGAAGTGCTGGTGGTCATTGGCCCGTCGGGGTCCGGCAAGTCGACGTTCCTGCGCTGCCTCAACGGCCTGGAGGAATTCGATTCGGGTTCGGTGAGCATCGACGGCCTGCAACTGGCCGACCCGAAAACCGACGTGAACGCCTATCGCCGTGAAGTCGGCATGGTGTTCCAGCATTTCAACCTGTTCCCGCACATGACCGTGCTGGAAAACCTGTGCCTGGCGCAAAAAGTCGTGCGCAAGCGCGGCAAGCAGGAGCGCGAGGCCAAGGCCCTGGCGCTGCTGGAAAAGGTCGGTATTGCGCAGAAAGCCAACGAGTTCCCGTCGCGGCTGTCCGGCGGCCAGCAACAACGCGTGGCGATTGCCCGGGCGCTGGCGATGGAACCCAAGGTGATGCTGTTCGACGAACCGACCTCGGCGCTCGACCCGGAAATGGTCGGCGAAGTGCTGGACGTCATGAAGACCCTGGCCCTGGAAGGCATGACCATGGTCTGCGTGACCCACGAAATGGGCTTTGCCCGGGAAGTGGCGGACCGGGTGCTGTTCTTCGATCACGGCAAATTGCTCGAGGACGCGGCCCCGGCCGAGTTCTTCGACGCGCCGAAAGACCCACGGGCCCAGGCATTCTTGCGTCAGGTCCTGTAACGCGCGAGGGGCGCTCAGACCTTGAACCGCCCCACACACTGTTGCAGATCCGTTCCCAGCCGCGCCAGTTCGAGACTCGCCTCCGCCGTCTGCTCACTGGCGGTGGCGGTCTGTTCCGAGGCGTCGCGGACTTTCAAGACACTGCGATTGATCTCCTCGGCGACTGCACTTTGCTCTTCGGCGGCTGCGGCGATCTGCGGGTTCATCTCCTGAATGACCGCCACGGTGCGGGCGATCTCGGTCAGGGCATCCCCGGCGTTGCGCGTCAGGGTGACGCTGTTGTCGGTCAGGGTGCGGCTGTAGTCCATGATGTCGGCCACTTGTTGCGTGCCGCTGTGCAAGCCCCCGATCAGCCCCTCGATTTCCTCGGCAGACTGTTGGGTCCGTTGCGCCAGGCTGCGGACCTCATCGGCAACCACCGCAAAGCCTCGGCCAGCTTCGCCAGCGCGTGCGGCTTCTATCGCGGCGTTGAGCGCCAGCAAGTTGGTCTGCTGTGACACCGACTTGATCACCTCCAGCACGCTGCCGATCTTCTGACTCTCGCGTTGCAGCGCCAGCATGGCCTGGCTCGAGCGCGCCATCTCATGGGCCAGGTGTTCAATCTGCGCGACGGCATCCGTCACCACCTGATCGCCCAATTCGGCTTGTTGATTGGCTTCGGCCGCGGCGATGGACGCCTGCTCGGCGTGGCGCGCCACCTCCTGGGCAGTGGCCAGCATCTGGTTCATGGCTGTCGCGACCTGCTCGGTTTCATCGCGCTGATGACTGACCCCGGCACGGGTTTGCACGGTGATGGCCGACAGCTCCTCGGCAGCACTGGCGATTTGCCGGGCGTTGTCGCTGATATTGCCAATCAGCCCCCGCAGGTTCAGGGTCATTTGCGCCATGCTGCGTTGCAACTGGCCCAGCTCGTCCCTACGCCTGGTTTGTATGTCGTGGCTCAGGTCGCCCTCGGCAATGCGATGGGCGACCTCCAGTGCCTTGCGCAGCGGCTTGACGATTTGCCCGGCAATCACCCAGGCGGCCAGCGCACCGAGGAGCAACGCAGCAGCGGTAACCCCCAGCATCTGGGTGCGGGCTTGCTCAGCTTCACTGTCGCGCCTGTAGGTCTGGTCCCGGCTCAATAGATCGCTTTGCGCGAGCAGTTGATCCAGCTGTTGCTCCAGTTGGTTTTGCGTATTTTCCGTGTTCAGTTGGGTGTCCTTGAGACGCGTGAGGTAAGTGCGGGTGCCGAGTACGGTATTTTTCAGCAGGTCGCTGTCCACCGGTAGTTTCGCCACGGCGGCCTGGGCGGTTTCCAGGCTGCGCTCTGCGTCACCGTTCGCCTGCGCGTAGGCCTCCAGCGAACTGGCGGCCCACGCTGGGCTTTGCGCGCGATCTTCGGCCTGCTCGATGGCCTGGCGCAGGTCTTCGATGGCATCCAGGGCTTTTGCGTCCTCCTGGTCAGGCAGGTCGCTGGCCAGTTGCGCCAGGACGTCGCCGGTACGCGATGAGCTTTGTTTCAGCTGTTCACGGGCGCCCTCGCGCTTTTCAACCAGCAGGGGCACGTCCTTGAGAGTGGTTTTGAACGACGCTGAAATGCGCGTCATTTCCTGCAGGTATTCGATGGGTTTGGGCATTTTGAGTCGGCCGGAAAGCTCCACCAGGAGCTCGTCGACTTTGCCCATGCTGACACTCAATTTATTCAGGCTGTTGTTATCGTCGAGGGTGCGATAAACAATTCTGTCGGCGCGCAGTTCTTCACCCGTCACCGCCAGTTGCGCAATTATCGTCAGCGTTTGTGATCGATAAAGCGAGGCGGCCAGGGCCTGCCAACCGGTGACGGCAATCACCAGGCTCAGGGCCAGGACCAGCGAGAATCCCAGGACCAGCTTGAGGGTGACGCTGGCGTCACCCAACAGGTGCGTCATTCGAGCAAACATGGTGACCCCTCCAACAAGAGAACGACGGGCGTTCTTGAGGTGCGCAAGCACATTGAACTGACTGAACGCTAGTTCTCGGGGCGCGACGGCGGGGCTGATAAGTGCGTAGGAAATTTCACAGGGTATGCGCGGCGACCCGGGACAGGTCGCCACGCGGGGCGGGCATCAGACGCGGAAGCGGCTGACCAGCGCTTGCAGGTGCGTGCCCAGGCGCGCCAGTTCGGTACTCGACGCGGCGGTTTCTTCGCTGGCCGCAGCGGTCTGTTCCGAGATGTCGCGCACATTGAGCACGCTGCGGTTGATCTCTTCGGCCACGGCGCTTTGCTGCTCGGCGGCGGTGGCGATCTGCGAGTTCATCGCCTGGATGGTCGATACCGTACGGGTGATGCTGCCCAGGGCGCTGCCGGCACGGCGGGTCAGCTCGACGCTGCTGTCGGTGAGGCCACGGCTGTTGTCCATGATGTTCGCTACCTGCTGGGTGCCGCTTTGCAGGCCGACAATCAGCTCCTCGATCTCCTCGGTGGACTTCTGGGTGCGCTGGGCCAGGCTGCGCACTTCATCGGCCACTACCGCGAAGCCGCGGCCGGCTTCACCGGCCCGCGCGGCCTCGATCGCCGCGTTGAGGGCCAGCAGGTTGGTTTGCTGGGCCACGGACTTGATCACATCAAGCACGCTGCCGATCTTGTCGCTTTCGCGCTGCAGATGGCCCATGGCCTCGGTGGAGTTACCCACCTCGGTGGCCAGGCGTTCGATCTGGGCGATGGCTTCGCCGACGACCTTGTCGCCTTCACGGGCTTGCTGGTCGGCGGCTACAGCGGCCTCAGAAGCTTCCTCGGCGTTGCGCGCCACTTCCTGCACCGTGGCAGCCATTTCATTCATGGCGGTGGCGACTTGGTCGGTTTCGACTTTCTGGCTGTTGACGCCGGCGCTGGTCTGCTCCGTCACGGCCGACAACTGCTCGGCGGCGCTGGCAATCTGAGTGACGCCGTCGCTGATGCCGCCGATCAGTTCGCGCAGGCCTACGGTCATGCTTTGCATGGCGCGTTGCAGCTGGCCCAGCTCGTCCTTGCGCAGGGAAGTGAGGTTGTGGCTCAGGTCGCCGGAGGCTACGCGCTCGGCGACTTTGAGGGTCTGGTTCAGCGGAATGACGATCTGGCGCGTGATGGCCCAGGCGGCGACGACGCCGAAGATCAGCGCCAGTGCGGTGGCCAGCAGCAGCAACTGTTTGGCTTGCGCTGCGTCGGTATCGCGCACCACTGTCTGGGAAGCCGTGAGTTTTTCGCTATGACCCAGCAGCACATCGCCCTGGCTGTTCATGATTGCCAGGGCCGCAGCACTGGCGACCTGGGAGTCACGGTACTGGCTGACGGCCGCGCGATAAGCTTGCAGCGAAACGCTGGCCTCTTGCAGGTTGGCCTGGAACTCGGCCGGCAGTTGGCCTTCGAGTTCGGTGATTTTCTTCAGGGCGTTGTCGATGGCATCCAGCGCCGGCTGCTCGGCCTCGACTTTGCCGCTGTAGGTGTAGCCGCGCACCTGGAAGCGTGATTGCTGGATCAGCTTGCTCAGGTCGACCACTCGATTGAACTGGGTGACGCTGTCCCCTTGCAGCAGGGTTTTTTCGACTTCGTTGATCTTGGCGACGGCGTTGTCGGCGGTGTCGCCGAGTTTGCTGCGAGCGCCTTCACGCTTTAGACCGGCCTGGACCATGGCGCCGAAGGCCTTTTTGTATTGGTTCAAGGCGTCCAGTTGTTGCTCGACCAGGGCCTTGTCGTCGGGTTGCTCGATCAGGGACTCGGCAGTTTTCAGGCCGTTTTCCAGCTGTGTGATCAGGTCATTGACCGCGCCGGTGCCCTGTTCGCCACGGCGGGTTTCGAAGTCCAGGCGCGCCAGGCGCAGGTCTTTGGTCAGCCCGGTGAGGCTGGAGATGAAGCCCAGCTTGTCACCACGGCTGATCACCTCGCCCAGCCCGGTCCAGCCGGTGAACGTGATCAACAGGGTCAGGATCAACACCAGGCCAAAACCTATGCCCAGCTTGCGGTTGACGCTTACATTCCCCAGCTTTTCGGCTAACCAACGATACATGCTGCGATCTCCCCTGGAACAAGGCTTGGACTTATCCAGGGGTTATCGGCAGAGCGGGAAGATTCTGTAGGCGGAAGGGGTTGTGGCGGGCTTGCTCCGTGTTGGACTGTGCAGCAGGCCCAATCCAGCAGAGTGCGGTGGGTCAGGTGTTCATGAGTGGTGGGTTTGGGGCCGCTTCGCAGCCCAACGCGGGGCAAGCCCGCTCACCACAAAAAGCAGATCAGCCACAAAATCTTACTGCCTTAGTCGGCTCGCGCCCTGAAACGCGTTCATCCGCAACAAGTGGGGGCTCAGAACAGCCGGGCGAGCAGGGCGGTGACGGCGGTTTCGACCCGCAGGATGCGCGCGCCCAGCTGGACTGGCTGCATGCCGGCCTTGCTCAGCAGGTCCACTTCATAGGGGATCCAGCCACCTTCCGGGCCAATGGCCAGGGTCACCGGCGTATCCAGCCCGCGCGGGCACGCCGGGTAATCGCCCGGATGGCCGATCAGGCCCAGGGTGCCCTCGGTCATGGCCGGCAGGCGGTCTTCGACGAAGGGTTTGAAGCGCTTCTCGATGATGATCTCGGGCAGCACGGTGTCGCGCGCCTGTTCAAGGCCGAGGATCAGTTGCTCGCGGATCGCCTCGGGTTCCAGGAACGGGGTTTGCCAGAAACTCTTTTCGACCCGATAGCTGTTGACCAGCACCACCTTGGGCACGCCCATGGCTGCCACGGTCTGCAGCACCCGCCGCAGCATCTTCGGGCGCGGCAGGGCCAGCAGCAGGGTCAGCGGCAGTTTGGCCGGGGGCGGCAGGTCGAAGCTCACTTGCAGCTCGGCTTCGTGTGCTTCAAGGCGTTGCAGTTGCGCATTGCCCATCAGCCCGCCAATGCGGCCGACACGCAGGTTGTCGCCGACCGCCGCGCGGTGGACGTCCTGCATATGCACCAGGCGCCGATCACGCAAGATGACGCGGTCGGCCGCGATGAAGTCGGCCTCTTCGAGCAGCAGCAGGTTCACGGCTGGGTCGCTGGCGGCTGGTCGTCGTCGGCGGGTTGGTCATCCGGATGTTCGCCGCGCTTGCTGATCAAGGCGCTGAACAGGATGCCGATCTCGAACAGCATCCACATCGGCACGGCGAGCAGGGTCTGGGAGAAAATGTCCGGCGGCGTGAGGATCATGCCGACCACAAAGCAGCCGATGATCACGTACGGGCGGATTTTCTTCAGGTACTTCACGTCGACCACGCCGATCCACACCAGCAGCACCACCGCCACCGGGATTTCGAAGGCCACGCCGAAGGCGAAGAACAGCGTCATCACGAAGTCGAGGTAGCTGGTGATGTCGGTCATCATCTCCACGCCGGCCGGGGTGGCGGCAGCGAAGAACTTGAAGATCAGCGGGAACACCAGGAAGTAGGCGAACGCCATGCCGGTGTAGAACAGCAGGATGCTCGACACCAGCAGCGGCACGGCGATGCGTTTCTCATGCTTGTACAGCCCCGGCGCGATAAAGCCCCAGATCTGGTGCAGGATCACCGGGATGGCCAGGAACAGCGAGACCATCATGGTCAGCTTCAGCGGCGTGAGGAACGGCGACGAGACGTCGGTGGCGATCATCGTCGCGCCGGCCGGCAGGTACTGGCGCAAGGGCGTGGAGACGAAGGTGTAGATCTGCTGGGTGAAGGCGAACAGCCCGGCAAAGATGATGAAGATGGCCGCTACGCAACGCAGCAGGCGGGTACGCAACTCGGTGAGGTGCGAGACCAGCGGCATGTGCTGGTCGTTTTCCGGTTTATCAGCGCTCATGGGGCTCGCGGCGGCAATGTAGGGTCATGGGGAGCGGGCGACGCAACGGGCGTCGGCGCTGGCTCTGTCGGGGCGGGAACGCTCGGTGCCGGGGTCGGTTCCACCACGGGCGCAGGCTCGGCCACGGCGGGCGGCGCAATACTGTGTTCCACCACGGGCTCCGCCGGTTTGGCGGGTTCCTGTACCGGAGACAGGATTTTGCGCGCTTCCTGCTCCAACGACAGGATATGTTCGTTGTGCAGCTGGCGACGGATCTCGTCGGCGCCGATTTCCCGTTCAACTTCCTGTTTGATGGCGTTGAAACTGCGTTTCAGGCGCCCGATCCACAGGCCGGCCGTGCGCGCGGCACCGGGCAGGCGTTCCGGCCCGAGTACCAGCAAGGCAACCAGGCCGACGAGGAGCAGTTCAGAGAAGCTGATACCAAACATTAGTCAGTGCTCACGAGTCTTTGCGGGTCGGCTCTTCGACTTTTTCAGCCTGCACGTCGAAGGTACGACGTTCGGTGATCGGCTGGGTGGCCTGTGGGTGCACAGGCTGGGCCGGAGGCACCGGGTTGACGACCGGGTCGGCCGGCTTCTCATCGTCGTTCATGGCTTTGCGAAAGCCCTTGATCGACTCGCCCACGTCGGTGCCGAGGTTTTTCAGTTTCTTGGTGCCGAACACCAGTACCACCACCACCAGAATGACGATCCAGTGTTTCCAGTCAAAAATGCCCATGCTGCAATTCCTCTGTAAAAGTTATTCAGGCGGACGGGCGCGAGGCCTTTTCGGCATGCCCGGACAAGCCGAAGCGACGGTCCAGTTCATCCAGCACTGCCTGTGGATGCTGCCCCAGTTGGGCGAGCATGACCAGGCTGTGGAACCACAAGTCGGCAGTTTCGTAGATCACATCACTGCAGTCGCCACTGACCTGGGCGTCCTTGGCGGCGATGATGGTCTCGATGGATTCTTCGCCGAGTTTTTCCAGAATCTTGTTCAAGCCCTTGTGGTACAGGCTGGCGACATAGGAGCTGTCGGCGTCCGCGCCTTTGCGGTCTTCCAGCACCTGGGCCACACGGTTCAGGGTATCGCTCATGTTCAGTGTCCTGCGGAGTAGATGGCGTGCGGGTCTTTGAGCACCGGCTCGACAACCTTCCATTCGCCGTTCTCGAACACGCGATAGAAGCAGCTGTGACGGCCGGTGTGGCAGGCGATGTCGCCGATCTGCTCGACCATCAGGATCACCACGTCGGCGTCGCAGTCGATGCGCATCTCGTGCAGGGTCTGCACATGCCCGGACTCTTCGCCCTTGCGCCACAGTTTGCCACGTGAGCGTGACCAGTAGATGGCACGCTGCTCAGCGGCAGTCAGGCTCAGCGCCTCGCGGTTCATCCAGGCCATCATCAGGACGCGCCCGGTCTTGTAGTCCTGGGCAATGGCCGGCACCAGGCCGTCACTGTCCCACTTGATCTCGTCCAGCCAGTCTTTCATGTTCGGCTCCGGCAATTTGCGACAGTGTATAACCGGATTGGCTATCGACGCACGATCAGATAAACACCCACGGCGACCATGATGCCGGCCGGCCAGTGGCCCAATTGGTTCAGCGGCCCGCCGATGGCCAGCATCACGCCACCCACCAGGTGCGCCGCGCCGAGCAGGCGCAGGAACCAGTCGTCCTTGCGCTTCTGCCATGGTGGCGCCGGGTCCTTGGCATGGGGCTGGGACATGCGCTCCAGCAGGTCGCGGGTCATGTTGGCCAGGTGCGGCAGCTGTTCCATCTGGCTGTGCAGGTTGCCCAGCAAGGTTTTCGGGCTGACGCGCTCGCGCATCCAGCGTTCGAGGAACGGCTGCGCGGTGTTCCACAAGTCGAGGTCCGGGTAGAGCTGGCGGCCCAGGCCTTCGATGTTCAGCAAGGTCTTCTGCAGCAGCACCAGTTGCGGCTGCACTTCCATATTGAAGCGGCGCGCGGTCTGGAACAGGCGCATCAGCACCTGGCCGAAGGAAATATCTTTTAATGGTTTTTCGAAGATCGGCTCGCACACGGTGCGGATCGCCGCTTCGAATTCATTCAGCTTGGTTTCTGCCGGCACCCAGCCTGAGTCGATGTGCAACTGCGCCACGCGCCGGTAGTCACGCTTGAAGAAGGCGAACAGGTTGCGCGCCAGGTAGTCCTGGTCTTCCGGGGTCAGGCTGCCGACGATGCCGCAGTCGATCGCGATGTATTGCGGGCTCCACGGGTTGACGGTGCTGACGAAGATGTTGCCCGGGTGCATGTCGGCGTGGAAGAAGCTGTCGCGGAACACCTGGGTGAAGAAGATCTCCACGCCGCGCTCGGCGAGCATCTTCATGTCGGTACGCTGGTCGGCGAGGGTGGCGAGGTCAGTGACCTGCACGCCGTAGATGCGCTCCATCACCAGCACTTTCGGGCGGCACCAGTCCCAATACACTTGTGGCACATAGAGCAACGGCGAGCCTTCGAAGTTGCGCTTGAGCTGGCTGGCGTTGGCCGCCTCGCGCAACAGGTCGAGTTCGTCGTAGATGGTTTTTTCGTAGTCGGCGACCACGTCCACCGGGTGCAGCAGGCGTGCATCCGCCGAGAAACGCTCGGCGGCGCGGGCGAGGATGAACAGCCACGCCAGGTCCTGGCCGATGATCGGCTTGAGGCCCGGACGAATTACCTTCACCACCACTTCTTCGCCGGTCTTGAGTTGCGCCGCGTGCACCTGCGCCACCGAGGCCGAAGCCAGGGGCTCGACGTCGAAGCGGCTGAACACCTCGCTGATCTTCTTGCCCAGCTGGTCTTCGATGAGCTTCATCGACTGCTGGGAATCAAATGGCGGTACGCGGTCCTGCAACAGCATCAGTTCGTCGGCGATGTCTTCCGGCAGCAGGTCGCGGCGGGTCGACAGGATCTGCCCGAACTTGATGAAGATCGGCCCCAGGTCCTGCAGCGCCAGGCGCAGGCGCGCGCCACGGCTCAGCTCCAGCTGTTTGCGCGGGAACCAGCGCCACGGCAGCACATAGCGCACCGCGAGCAGGAACCACGGCAGGGGCAGGGCGAACAGCAGGTCATCGAGGCGGTAGCGGATTACGACGCGCTGGATACGAAACAAACGGCGGACGGCGAGCAGCTTCATGCGTTATCGCTTGGATCAAGGGAACGGCTCAGGCGCTCGAAGCGGGCCTCGAGGCGTTCCAGGTCGATTTTGGCCTTGTCGAGTTCACGAAAGCGCGCTTGCGCTTCCCGTTCTCCGACCAGGGTGCGCGATTCTTCGCTCAGGTATTCGGCGAGGTTCTGATTGAGGCTGGCGAACCCCTGCTGGTACCAGCGCGAGCGGCTGCGCAGGTGTCCGCTGATCAGTTGGGTGGCCACGGGGCCGATCCAGCGGGACAGCTCGTATTCCCAGTCCAGCTCCAGGTCCTGCAGCACGGCGGCCAGGTCCATCAGCACCGCGCTGTCGCCTTCCAGCTCCACTTCGGGGCTGTGCAGGATGGCGGTCTTGTTGCGACTGAGCGCCAGGTGCAACAGGCTCGAGGCCGGCGCACGCAGGGTGCAGTCGGCCTCGGCGGCCCATTGGGTCGCGAGCAGCAGGCCTTCATCGCTGGGCAGGATAAACAGCTGCAAGGCGGGGCTGCGGCAGTCGACGGCAATCACCTTGCCGGTCAAGTGCGCCAGCCGCGCCAGGGCGGTGCTGTCCAGGCGCAGCACACGGTTGAGGCCGTGCTCTACGCTGGCGAGGAGGCCCGCGAACAACATCAGGGCTTGATGCCGCGGTGCAGGGCGACGATGCCCGAGGTCATGTTGTGGTAGGTCACGCGGTCGAAACCGGCCTCTACCATCATCGACTTCAGGGTTTCCTGGTCGGGGTGCATGCGGATCGATTCGGCCAGGTAGCGGTAGCTCTCGGCGTCATTGGTGATCAGCTTGCCCATCAGCGGCATGAAGGCGAACGAGTAGGTGTCGTAGACCTTCGACATCAGCGCATTGGTCGGCTTGGAGAACTCCAGGACCAACAGGCGGCCGCCCGGCTTGAGGACGCGCAGCATCGAGCGGATCGCATCTTCCTTGTGGGTCACGTTGCGCAGGCCGAAGGCGATGGTCACGCAGTCGAAATGGTTGTCGGGGAACGGCAGTTTTTCTGCGTCGGCCTGGACGAATTCGATGTTGCCGGCCACGCCCTTGTCGAGCAGGCGGTCACGGCCGACCTTGAGCATCGAACCGTTGATGTCCGCCAGGACCACCTGGCCGGTCGGGCCAACCAGCTTGGAGAACTTGGCTGCCAGGTCGCCCGTGCCGCCGGCGATATCCAGCACGCGGTTGCCGGTGCGGACACCCGACAGCTCGATGGTGAAGCGTTTCCACAGGCGGTGCATGCCGCCGGAGAGCACGTCGTTCATCAGGTCGTACTTGGCCGCTACGGAGTGGAACACCTCAGCGACTTTTTCCGCTTTCTGGCTTTCCGGGACGTTCTTGAAGCCGAAGTGAGTGGTGGGTTCGGCATCGCTGCCTTTGCGCTGATCAGTCATATCGCTGTCACCAAAAGAGAATGCGGGACATGATAATCCCCAAGGCCTGCTTTGTCTTGGCAAGGCTGCAGGTAAGATGGGCGGTCACCGAGACCTTTTGCCGCATCGAAGGTATTCAAATCCCTATAAAGAGGAGTCATTGCAATGGCCCGTATAACCGTTGAACGTGCACATTCCCTGGGTAAAGAAGGCGCACGGGCAAAGGCCGACAAGTTGGCGCACAAACTCCAGGAGCAATATGGCCTCGAGCCGTCGTGGTCCGGCGATACCTTGAACCTCAAGCGTTCGGGGGTTAAAGGCACGGTAGTCGTCGCTGATGATTCACTGCGTATTGATGTGGAACTGGGGCTGTTGATGTCGGCCATGAGTGGCACGATCAAATCCGAAATCGAGAAAGCCCTGGATAAAGCCTTGGCCTGATCCGCGTGTACTTAGGGTGCCGATTCTAATTTTCCAGCCTACTTTGTGCCCAAGCCCTCAACTCCTGTGGGCCGTTCCTCCCCCCTTTTTCGCGTGAGGTGCACCATGGCCAAAGTTATTCTGAAGAAAAAAATCGACGCCCAGACCACTGCCCTGAGTGACGTTAAAACCTATGCCCGCAAGATTTGGCTGGCGGGTCTTGGTGCCTACGCCAAGGTCGGAAGCGAGGGCAGCGACTACTTCAAAGAGCTGGTTAAGACTGGTCAACATGTTGAAAGTAAAGGCAAAAAAGTTGCAGTTGAACAACTTGATGCTGCCAACAGTCAGATTGATCAAGTAAAGAGTAATGTCTCCGCGGTCAAAGGTCTGGTAGAAGTTCAGCTGGATAAAGTTGAAAAAGCTTTTGATACTCGTGTCGCCAGTGCCTTGAATCGAATCGGCATTGCGTCTAAACATGACGTGGAGACACTCTCTGCTAAGCTCGAAGAGCTGACGGCATTGCTCGAACGTGTCGCGCGTAAACACTAAGGAGACATCGGGATGGCTGTTAAAAAGACTACTCAGAAAGAAGGCAGCTCGTGGGTCGGGAAAGTTGAAGAATATTCCCGCAAGATCTGGCTGGCTGGTTTAGGCGTTTACTCGAAGATCGACAGTGACGGCAGTAAACTCTTCGAGACTTTGGTCAAGGACGGCGAAAAGGCCGAGAAGTTGACCAAGAGCACAGTTGGTAAACAAGTTAATGCCGCCAAGGCGACTGCCGGTTCGCGCATCAGTGATGCGAAGAAACAGGTACTGGGTACTTGGAGCGAGCTTGAAGGGGCACTGGATACTCGCCTCAACAAAGCTATCTCGCGACTGGGCGTGCCTAGCCGTACTGAAGTGAAGGCCCTGCACACCAAGGTCGATACCTTGACCAAGCAAATCGAAAAACTCACGGGCGCCAAAGTGGCTCCGGTTAAAACCGCTGCGGCGAAACCGGCTGCCAAGCCAGCGGCCAAAACCGCTGCTGCCAAACCGGCCGCCAAAACCGCTGCCAAGCCTCTGGTGAAAGCTGCCGCCAAGCCTGCTGCCAAACCTGCGGCCAAGGCCCCTGCGAAAGCCGCGGCGAAACCCGCCGCCAAGCCTGCAGCCAAGACCGCCGCGGCCAAACCGGCCGCCAAGCCTGCGGCTAAACCTGTAGCGGCTAAAGCTGCAGCCAAGCCAGCGGCTAAACCGGCTGCCAAGCCTGCCGCCAAAGCAGCAGCAAAACCCGCCGCCAAGCCGGCAGCGAAAACCGCAGCAGCCAAACCTGCCGCCAAGCCAGCTGCCAAGCCTGCTGCCGCGAAACCGGCTGCCAAGCCCGCTGCTGCCAAACCGGCCGCCGCGAAGAAGCCCGCTGCAGCGAAAAAACCCACAGCGGCCAAGCCCGCCGTAGCGGCCAAGCCTGCCACCGCACCAGCGCCAACCGCGTCCTCAGCCAACTCGGTTTCCGCACCGACGTCCGCTGCTGTCACCCCGACTGCAACGCCGGTAACCCCGACGCCATCCAGTCAGTCCTGATTTCTACAGGACAGAAAAAAACGCTCGGCCTACAGAGGTCGGGCGTTTTTTTTAATTTTTAATCGGTGTGATCCAGGTATTTGAGGGCCAATCGCTCGGTCGCCTGGCGTGCCGGCAACATCAAGTGCGGCGCCACCAGCATCATGATCTGGTACACCACCACCCGCACTTCGCCGTCGCGGTCGATAATGCGCTGGTAGTCCAGGGAGAACAACAGGGTCAGGGTGATCTGCTCCACCAGTTGCCCCAGTGCCTGGGTATCGCTGACCAGTTGCCCCGCCGTCTTCAACCGCGCCAGCAATGACGCCAGGGTGCGCTTGAGTGCAGTCAACAGGCCACGAATCCCCTTGGCCAGCTTCGGCAGGCGGCCGGCCAGGTTGGACAGGTCCTGGAACAAAAAACGGTAGTGCGCCATGCGCTCGACGATCAGGTGCAGGAACAGCCAGTAATCCTGGGCCTCCAGTTGCGCATCTGCCGGTGGGTCGAGCAGCGGCGCCAGCTCGTTCTGGAAGCGCTCGAACAGCCCGAGCACCAGCGGCTCCTTGCCATGGAAGTGGTAGTAGAGGTTGCCGGGGCTGATCCCCATTTCATTGGCCACCTCCATGGTCGACACGTTCGGTTCGCCCTTCTGGTTGAACAACTGCAGGGCACATTCAAGGATACGGTCGCGGGTCTTCATCCAGTCTTCTTAATGTGATCGTTGAGCTCAGCGCACCCGCACGTAAGTGCCTGGCGCCGCTTCCATCGGTGGATAGTTCTGGTTGCCCAGGGCGGTGAGGGTTTCGCGCTGTACGCCCGAGCGTTGCTGGATCCAGGTCAGCCACTGTGGCCACCAGCTGCCTTCGACGTGATCGGCGTCGTAGTACCAGGCACGCGGGTCGCTGCTCAGCTTGGGGTTTTCGACGTAGTTGGCCTTGGGGTTGCCCGGCGGGTTGAGGATGCTCTGGATATGCCCGCTGTTGGACAGCACGAAGCGCCGCTCGCCGCCCAGCAGTTGGGTGGAGCGGTACACCGCGTCCCACGGCGTGATGTGGTCGTTGATCCCGGCGACGCTGAAGCTGTCCACCGTGACCTTCTGCAAGTCGATGGGCGTGCCGCACACCTCCAGGCCGCCCGGATGGCTCAACGGGTTGTGCTTGAAGAAATCCAGCAGGTCGCCATGCAGTGCGGCGGGCAGGCGCGTGTTGTCATTGTTCCAGTACAGGATGTCGAACGCCGGTGGCTCCTTGCCCAGCAGGTAATTGTTGATCCAGTAATTCCAGATCAGGTCATTGGGACGCATCCAGGCGAACACGCGCGCCATGTCGCGGCCGTCGAGCACGCCTTGCTGGTAGGAGCGGCGCTTGGCCGCCTCCAGGGTTTGCTCGTCGACAAACAGCGTGGCGGGGCTGTCGATCTGGCTGTCCAGCAGGCTCACCAGGTAGCTGGCACTGGAGATGCGCCGCAGCTGGCGCTTGGCTTGCAGATGGCCTTGCAGGGCCGCGATGGTCAGGCCGCCGGCGCAGGCGCCCATCAGGTTGACTTCACGGGCCCCGGTGATCGCCCGGCACACGTTCAGCGCTTCTTCCAGCGCGGCCACATAGGTGGACAGGCCCCATTCGCGATGGCGTACGTCCGGGTTGCGCCAACTGACGATGAACGTCTGCAGGCCGTTCTTCAGCGCGTACTGCACAAAACTGTTGGCCGGGCTCAGGTCGAAAATGTAGTACTTATTGATTTGCGGCGGCACGATCAGCAGCGGCTTGGCGTACTGCTTTTCGCTCATGGGCTTGTATTGGATCAGCTCCAGCAGCTCGTTGCGAAACACTACCGAGCCCGGCGTGGTGGCCACGGTCTTGCCGACCTCGAAGGCCTGCTTGCTCACCTGGCGTGGCAGGCCGTGGTTGTGCAGCAGGTCGTCGAACAGGTTGCTCACGCCGCGCACCACGCTGTTGCCGCCGGAGTTGAGCAGCTCCTTGATGGCCAGCGGGTTGAGTAGAGTGTTCGACGGCGAGACGGCGTCGTTGATCAGGGCGAAGGCAAAATGCGCACGGGCGCGGTCATCGGCGCTCAAGGTGCTGTCATCGATCCAGTGGCGGGTCTGCTTCTGCCAGCTCAGATAGGCTTGCAGGCTGCGCCGGTAGAAGGGGTTGAGGGCCCAGGTCGGGTCGACAAAGCGGCTGTCGCGGGGATTGGGCTCGTGAACCGTTTCCCCCAGCAGTACGCGGCCCAGTTGACCGCCCAGCGCGAGCGCGTGACGGGCGGTATGCACCGGGTTGCGCAAGCCATGGGCGGCGACGCTGCGCAGGGTCGACAGCAGATCCCGGCCGCGCAGGCCGGTGATCGCATTTTGCGCGTTGATGAACGCAGCGGGGGTGGGCGCCGGGTTCGTCACGGGTCTTTCTCGCATGAGCCAACACTCCTTCGTCAAGCCATCAACAGGCACGCCAATTCAGAACCATAGCCGGTTCTCGGCAAGTTGCGCGGCGGCGCAGTCCTTACACCGCCGGTCGCGGGTGAATCACCGCCCGCAGACGCTCCTCCTCGAGAAACTTCATGATGATCGGAGCCACGGCTTCCGCGCGGGTGATCAGGAACAGATGGCCGTCATCGATGATGTGCAACTGCGCGTTGGGAATGCGCCAGGCCAGCATGCGCATGTTGATCAGCGGGATCAGCGGGTCGTCGTCCCCGGCCAGCACCAGGGTCGGCTGGCGGATCTTGTGCAGCCAATGAATGCTGGTCCAGCCAAGCCCCGCGAACAGCTGCCAGTAGTAGCCGAGCTTGCCGGCCGAGCGCACTTTGCTGGCGTGTTCGGCGGCCAATTTCGAGTCGCGGCGGAACGAGCCGCCGTAGATCATCGGCGCAATGCGCACCACATGAGAGGGCTGGATATAGCGCCGTGGGCTCGCCATCAGCCACAGCACCTTGGGTTTGCCCGGCACCATAAAGGCGCCGGCGGCGGTGGCGGCCAGGATCAGCTTCTTGCAGCGCTCCGGGTAGTCATAGGCAAACTGCTGCGCCAGCGCGCCGCCCCAGGACACGCCCACCGCGTTGACCTGGCCGTAATCCAGGTAATCGAGCATGCGCGCCGTGAGCTTGGCCAAACCAGGAAACCGGTACGGCCGGCTGGGCGTCGAGGAACCGCCCACGCCCGGCACGTCGAAGGCGATCACTTCCAAGTCCGGGTCCAGGGCCTGGACGAACGGAAACACCAACTCAAGGTTGGCGCCGATGCCGTTGAAGATCAGCAACGGCGTCAAGTGCGGCTTGCCCGGGCGCACCGCCGTGCGGATGGTCTGGCCATCCAGGTCGATGGTGCGGAAGATGAACGGTTGCGGCATGCTCGAGCCCTGTCAGGTGGTGCATAGGTCTAATGGGCGGTGCGGTCCCGGTGGGAGCTGGCTTGCCTGCGATGAGGCCGGCACCTGCAACAGCTCTGCTGGCTGACCCACCGCTATCGCAGGCAAGCCAGCTCCCACACTGATCTCGTTTCAGCCACGCATTCTGGTTACCGTTCGTGAACGTATGTCCCCGGCGCAGCCTCAGCTGCGGCGTAAGTTTTATTACCCAAAGTTGTCGGCGCCTTCTTCAGTTTCCCCGCCCGCTCCGCCTGCCAGGCCTGCCAATGCAGCCACCAGGAATCGGTGTGCTTGGTGGCATTCTCCTGCCATTCCAGCGCCTTGCCCGCCAAGCCATCGCTGGTCTGGTAGCGCGCCTTGGGGTTGCCCGGCGGGTTGAGGATGCTCTGGATATGCCCGCTGCTGGACAACACAAACTCGACCTTGCCGCCAAACAGCTGCGCCGACTTGTAGCAGGACTGCCAGGGTGTGATGTGGTCGTTGGTACCGGCCAGTGAATAGATATCGGCGGTGACCTGCTTGAGGTCGATCGGCGTGCCGCACACTTCCAGTGCATTGGCGCGCACCAGTGGGTTGTTCTTGAACAGTTCGATCAGGTCGCCGTGGAAGGCCGCCGGCAAGCGCGTGGTGTCGTTGTTCCAGAACAGGATGTCGAACACCGGCGGCTCGTTGCCGAGCAGGTAGTTGTTCACCCAGTAATTCCAGATCAGGTCGTTGGGGCGCATCCAGGCGAATACCTTGGCCATGTCGCGGCCTTCCAGCACGCCGGCCTGGTAGGAGTGGCGCTTGGCCGCTTCAAGGGTCTGCTCGTCGACGAACAGCGCCACCTGGGTGTCCAGCGTGGTGTCCAGCACACTCACCAGCAGGGTCAGGGCGTTGACCTTCTTCTCGCCCAGCGCCGCGTAGTGGCCCAGCAGCGCGGTGCAGGTGATGCCGCCGGAACAGGCGCCGAGCATGTTGATGTCTTTGCTGCCGGTGATCGCGGTGACCACATCGACGGCTTCTTTCAGCGCTTCGATATAGGTCGACAAGCCCCACTCGCGCTGCGCCTTGGTCGGGTTGCGCCAGCTGACGATGAACGTCTGCTGGCCATTGCGCAGGCAGAAGCGCGCCAGGCTTTTATCCGGGCTCAGGTCGAACACATAGAATTTGTTGATCTGCGGCGGTACCACCAGCAATGGGCGCTCGTGCACCTGCTCGGTGGTCGGCTTGTACTGGATCAGCTCCAGCACGTCGTTGCGAAACACCACGGCGCCTTCGGTGGTGCCCAGGGTCTTGCCGACTTCAAACGCACCCATGTTGACCTGGCTCGGCATGCCGCCGTTGTGCACCATGTCCTTGGCCAGGTGGGACAGGCCATCGAGCAGGCTCTTGCCGCCGGTTTCAAAGAAGCGCTTGACCGCCGCCGGGTTGGCCGCGCTGTTGGTGGGGGCCATGGCTTCGGTCATCAGGTTGATCACGAAGTGGCCGCGGCTGATGTCCTGTTCCGACAGGTTGCTGTCGCCGATCCACTCGTGCAGTTCTTTGCGCCACGCCAGGTAGGTCTGCAGGTAGCGTTTATAGAGCGGGTTCTGGGTCCAGGCCGGATCATTGAAGCGACGGTCGTCGCTCTCGGGCTGCAGCTGCGATTTGCCGAACATCACGTTCTTCAATTCGACACCGAAGTGGGCCACATGCTTGACGCTGTGCAACGGTTGCTTGATGGCTTGGGTCAGCACCATCTTCGCCGAGGCGAGTAAATCCTTTTTTCGTAACGCGATGATCGGGTTGAGCCCCAAGGTGTTTTCCGAGGCCTGGCGTTTCAAGTCATCGTTATTCTTGTTACTCATCTACGACGCTCCATTGTCCGAAAGACGAGTACCGGGTACCGCTGCGCACCAGGTTTCGATACACAACACAAGCCAGGTACTGCGACTCGGGTGACCGTTGATACCGCATCGTCAAATGCAGGGAACTTGCCAGTTCCATTGGTTACCCGAGTTTAATTTTTTTCGCAAGCGGGCCAATCATTGGCCACGCGACAGGGCATTCAAGCAGATGAAATTAGAAAATGCCCTCTAAAGAGCAAGAAGCCTGGGCTAGAGCATCAGGCGCACGACCGATTCACTCGGATCACGGGTTTTGCCGGCAGCCTTGAGCTCGACGAGATAATCGGCCCACAGCGTGTCCTGACGCACGGCCAGTTGGTAGAGGTAGTCCCAGGTGAACAAACCGCTGTCATGCCCGTCGTCGAAGGTCAATTTCAGTGCGTACTGACCGGCCGGCTCGATCTTGGTCAAGCGGACATTGAGTTTGCCGAATTGCAGGATGGGTTTGCCGTGGCCTTGGACCTCGGCCGACGGCGAGTGCACCCGCAGCAGTTCGGCAGGCAACTGGTAGACCTCGTCGGGCCCGTAGGTGAGGCCGAGGGTATTGGAGGTTTTGTGCAGGTTGATGGCGGTAGGCAGTTTGGTCATTTGGGGAACCGCTCGGAGATGATCCTGAAGGAACCGGATCAATGTGGTCGCTGGGCGTGTGTGGGAGCTGGCTTGCCTGCGATAGCATCACCGCGGTGCTTCTGGCACTACGCGGCGACCCCATCGCGGGCAAGCCCGGCTCCCACAAAAGCCAGCGCTCACACAAGCTGGTCCGATGTAAGGCTTACAGGATATAACGAGACAGATCTTCGTTCTGCGCCAATTCGCCCAAGTGGCTGTTGACGTAGTCGGCATCGATCTTGATCGCCTCGCCATTCTGCGCGCCCGCCATGTCGCCAGCGCTGAAGGACACTTCCTCAAGCAGGCGCTCCAGCAGGGTGTGCAGGCGACGGGCACCGATGTTCTCGGTCTTCTCGTTGACCTGCCAGGCAATCTCCGCCAGGCGCTTGATGCCGTCCGGCAGGAACTCGATGCCCAGGCCTTCGGTTTTCAGCAGCTCACGGTACTGCTCGGTCAGCGACGCGTGCGGCTCGCTGAGGATGCGCTCGAAGTCGCCCGGGGTCAGCGCCTTGAGCTCGACGCGAATCGGCAGCCGGCCTTGCAGCTCGGGTACCAGGTCGCTGGGCTTGCTCAGGTGGAACGCACCGGAGGCGATAAACAGGATGTGGTCGGTCTTGACCATGCCCAGCTTGGTGTTCACGGTGCAACCTTCGATCAGCGGCAGCAGATCGCGCTGCACGCCTTCACGGGACACATCGACGCCGCCGGCGTTGCCGCGCTTGGCCACCTTGTCGATCTCATCGATAAACACGATGCCGTGCTGCTCGACCGCTTCCAGGGCCTTGGCCTTGAGCTCTTCCTCGTTCACCAGGCGCCCGGCTTCTTCGTCGCGCACCAGCTTCAGTGCTTCCTTCACCTTGAGCTTGCGGCTTTTCTTCTTGCCCTTGCCCATGTTGGCGAACAGGTTCTGCAACTGGCTGGTCATTTCTTCCATGCCAGGTGGTGCGGAGATGTCGACGCCGGAAACTTCGGCGACTTCGATCTCGATTTCCTTGTCGTCCAGCTGGCCTTCACGCAGGCGCTTGCGGAACAGCTGGCGGGTGTTGGAATCCGAGGCCGGTGCGGCGTCTTCGTTGAAGCCCATGCGCGCCGGTGGCAGCAGGGCGTCGAGGATGCGTTCTTCGGCGGCGTCTTCGGCGCGGTGGCTGACCTTGGTCATTTCCTGTTCGCGCAGCAGCTTCAGCGCGGCGTCGGCCAGGTCACGAATGATCGACTCGACGTCGCGGCCCACATAGCCCACTTCGGTGAACTTGGTGGCTTCGACCTTGATGAACGGCGCGTTGGCCAGCTTGGCCAGGCGCCGGGCGATCTCGGTCTTGCCCACGCCGGTCGGGCCGATCATCAGGATGTTCTTGGGGGTTACTTCAACGCGCAGTTCTTCGGGCAGTTGCATCCGGCGCCAGCGATTACGCAGCGCAATGGCAACGGCGCGCTTGGCATCGTCCTGGCCGATGATATGGCGATTGAGTTCATGGACGATTTCGCGGGGAGTCATGGACATAGTGTTTGGCGGCCTCAAGCAGGAATAAGCCTACGGCTTACTCGGCGAGGTCCTGCTCCTCAATGGTGAAGTTGTGGTTGGTGAACACGCAGATGTCGCCGGCAATGCCCAAGGCAGTCTCGACGATTTCGCGGGCCGACAGGTCGGTCTTCTTCAACAGTGCGCTGGCAGCCGCTTGTGCGTAGCCACCACCGGAACCCATGGCGATCAGGCCGTGTTCGGGCTCAACCACATCACCGTTACCGGTGATGATCAGGGACGCGTCTTTGTTGGCGACTGCCAGCATGGCTTCCAGGCGGCTGAGGGAGCGGTCGGTGCGCCATTCTTTGGCAAGCTCGACAGCGGCGCGCACGAGGTGGCCCTGATGTTTTTCAAGCTGGCCTTCGAAACGTTCGAAGAGGGTGAAGGCGTCGGCGGTAGCGCCGGCAAAGCCCGCGAGAACCTGGCCGTGGTACAGGCGACGGACTTTTTTCGCGTTGCCTTTCATCACGGTGTTGCCAAGGGAAACCTGGCCGTCGCCGCCCATGACGACTTTGCCGTGGCGACGTACTGAAACGATGGTGGTCAAGGGGAGAGTCTCCACGCAGCGGGGCGAAAATGCCCTGATGGAAACTCATATGGGGGTGGCGGGGGGGATTTCAACCGTAGGGGTTTAAGGCGGACGAGTGGTGTTTATCGGTCTGACAAATTTTTTAAGCGCACACCAAAACCAAATGTGGGAGCGGGCTTGCCTGCGATGGTGGTGTGTCAGTCACTGAAAATATTGACTGTTACACCGCCATCGCCGGCAAGCCAGCTCTCACATGGGCCCTACTGTGTTGTCAGATTCAGCGGCTCTGGCGTTGTTGTAACAACAGGTTGCTAAACCCGGCGCCGGCCAGTTGTTTCTGTGCGACGGTCAGCTGTTCGCGGTTGCTGAACGGCCCTACCAGGACGCGATACCAGGTCGCGTCCTTGACCGTGCCGGACTCCACCGTCACCGTCTGGCCGAGCAGGATGATCTGCGCACGCACACGATCCGCATCCGCCTGTTTCGGGAACGAGCCCGCCTGCAGGAAGAACTTGGTCACCGGCGCCGCCTTGGTCTCTGCAACCGGCGGGGCTGGTGGCGGGGTGATCCCGGCCAGCGCCGCCTGGGCCCGTGCGGTGTCGATTTTCGCCGCTTCCGCAGGCGTTACCGGAGTGGTCGGCACTTGCGGCGTCGGCAGGGTTTTCTCCGGCACGGCGTCGGGCGGCACGATCACTTCCGATTCTGGCAGCAGCGTGTAGAAGTCGTACTTCGGCTTCACCGGTGCAGTCGGGCTCGGCGCAGTCTTGTTGGCTTCGGCGATTTTGGTGGCCTTCTGCTGCTCCTGCTTGACGCGTTTGACGTCATCGCCCTTGCCCGGCTCCAGCTTCATCAGAATCACCACAAACGCGCCGACCGCCAGGCCGATGGCCATCCACAACCAGCCTGGAATAGGCTTCTTCGCCGGTGCCTGGTAGCGGCTCGCGCCGCGCTTGGGTGCAGGTTTTTTCTTGGCAGCCAACTTACATACGCTCCAGGGTTTCCAGGCCTAACAGTTCCAGGCCTTGCTTGAGGGTCCGTCCAGCCAGTGCGGCGAGGCGCAGGCGACTTTGCTTCTGGGCTTCGTCGTCGGCGGTGAGGATCGGGCAATTCTCGTAGAAGCTGGAGAACAGACCGGCGACTTCGTACAGGTAGGTGCAGAGGATATGCGGCGTGCCTTTCTCGCCGACGCTGTTCAGGACTTCGCCGAATTGCGCCAGTTTCGCGGCCAGTTCCTGCTCATGCGGGGCCTGGAGCACGATCTGGCCTTCGACTGCGCTGAAATCCTTGCCGAGCTTGCGGAACACCCCGGCTACGCGGGTGTAGGCGTACAGCAGGTACGGCGCGGTGTTGCCTTCGAAGTTGAGCATCAGTTCGAAGTTGAAGCTGTAGTCGCTGGTGCGGTGCTTGGACAGGTCGGCGTATTTCACCGCGCCAATCCCCACCACGCGGGCGATGTTGCGCAGGTCGGCCTCGGCCAGCTCCGGGTTCTTTTCCTTCACCAGGTTGTAGGCACGCTCCTGGGCTTCGGTCAGCAGGTCGATCAGCTTCACGGTGCCGCCGTCGCGGGTCTTGAACGGGCGGCCATCGGCGCCGTTCATGGTGCCGAAACCCATGTGTTCCATGTGCATCGGGTGGGTGACAAACCCTGCGCGCCGCGCCACTTCGAACACCTGCTGGAAGTGCAGGGCCTGGCGCTGGTCGACGAAATACAGCGCACGGTCGGCTTTCAGCACGCCGCTGCGGTAGCGCACGGCCGCCAGGTCAGTGGTGGCGTAGAGGTAGCCGCCATCGGCCTTGACGATGATTACCGGCAGCGGCTCGCCGTCGGCAGTCTTGAATTCTTCGAGGAACACGCACTGGGCGCCGTTGCTTTCGACCAGCAGGCCCTTGGCCTTGAGGTCGTTGACCACGTTGATCAGGTCATCGTTGTAGGCGCTTTCGCCCATCACGTCGGCCGGGGTCAACTTGACGTTAAGCAGCTCGTAGATTTCCTGGCAGTGCGACAGCGAGATCTCCCGGAAGCGGCCCCACAGCTCCAGGCATTCCTTGTCACCGGCCTGCAGCTTGACCACCAGGCCACGGGCGCGGTCGGCGAATTCTTCGGATTCGTCGAAACGCTTCTTGGCGGCGCGGTAGAAGTTCTCCAGGTCTGCCAGCTCGTTGCTGGTGATCGGGTTTTCCTGCAGATACGCCATCAACATGCCGAACTGGGTACCCCAGTCGCCCACGTGGTTCTGGCGGATCACGGTGTCGCCGAGGAACTCCAGCACGCGTGCCACGCCGTCGCCGATGATGGTCGAACGCAGGTGGCCGACGTGCATTTCCTTGGCCAGGTTGGGTGCCGACAGGTCAATTGCCACGCGCTCGAGCGGGCCGGCCTTGCGCACGCCGATTTTTTCGTCAGCCAGGGCCGCGTCCAGGCGGGACGCCAGGGCCTGGGTGTTCTGGAAGAAGTTGATAAAGCCCGGGCCGGCGATTTCGGCCTTGGTGACCTGCGGGTCGGCGGGCAGGGCGGCGATGATTTTTTCCGCTAGGTCGCGCGGTTTCATGCCCGCAGGCTTGGCGAGCATCATCGCGATGTTGCTGGCGAAGTCGCCGTGGGTCTTGTCGCGGGTGTTTTCCACCTGGATCGCCGGCGTCAGGCCTTCAGGCAACACACCTTCGTTGACGAGTTGGGTGAGGGCTTGTTGGATCAGCTGGCGAATGGTGTCTTTCATGGTGTTCTCTTTCGACCGCAAGCGGCGGCGCGCGATGCGCAGGTGGAAAAACTGGGCATTATCCGTGGCGAGGGCGGGCTTGCCAACCGTTCAGGTTCTTCGGCAGACCTGCGGGCCTCATCGCGGGCAAGCCCGCTGCCACATTTAAGGGTATTCACATTTCAAAACGTGGGAGCCGGCTTGCCTGGGATAGCGATTTTGAAATCAGTACAAATCTACCGGGTCTACGTCCAACGACCATCGCACTTGCCGGCCACTGGGCATTTGCTCCAGGGCAAGCAACCAGCTACTTAATAGCCGATGCAGCGGTGCACGGGAGGTTGCCTGCAAGAGTAGCTGAGCACGATAGCGTCCGGCGCGGCGCTCCATGGGCGCGGGCACCGGGCCGAGCAATTCGATGCCGGTCAGACCCAGCTCGACGAGCAAACGTTCGGCGGCGCTGCAGGCTTCATCCAGGAAACCTTCGGCCTGCCCGGGTTTATGCGCTTCGGCACGCAGCAGCGCCAAATGGGCAAAGGGTGGCAGTCCGGCGGAACGGCGCTCGCTCAGCGCCTGCTCGGCGAAGGCAAAGTAGCCTTGTTCTGTCAGTTGGATCAGCAGCGGATGGTCGGCCAAATGCGTCTGGATAATCACTTTGCCCGGCTCTTCGGCGCGTCCGGCGCGGCCCGCCACCTGCACGATCAACTGCGCCATGCGCTCGCTGGCGCGGAAGTCGCCGGAGAACAGGCCACCATCGGCATCCAGGATCGACACCAGGGTCACCCGTGGAAAATGATGCCCTTTGGCAAGCATCTGCGTGCCCACCAGAATGCATGGCTGGCCTTTCTGAATGGTGGCAAACAACTGATTCATCGCGTCTTTGCGCGAGGTGCTGTCGCGGTCGACTCGCAGCACCGGGTAGTCGGGGAACAGAATGCCCAGGCGTTCCTCGGCGCGCTCGGTGCCTGCGCCCACCGGCCGCAGGTCGACCTTGCCGCACTGCGGGCAGTGGCGCGGCACGCGTTCCACATGGCCGCAGTGATGGCAGCGCAATTCGCCGTAGCGCTGGTGCACGGTCATGCGCGCATCGCAGCGCTCGCACTCCGACATCCAGCCGCAGTCATGGCACAGCAGGGTCGGCGCAAAGCCACGGCGATTGAGAAACACCAATACCTGCTGGCCGGCGGCGAGGGTCTGGCCGATGGCTTGCTGCATGGGGCCGGAGATGCCGCTGTCGAGTGGACGACTCTTGACGTCCAGGCGCAGGAAACGTGGCTGTTTGGCGCCCCCCGCGCGTTCATTCAAGCGTAGGAGTCCATACCGGCCGGTGTAAGCGTTATGCAGGCTTTCCAGGGATGGCGTGGCCGAGCCCAGCACAATCGGGATGTCTTCCTGGCGCGCGCGCACCAGCGCCAGGTCGCGGGCGTGATAACGCAGGCCTTCCTGCTGTTTATAGGAGCCGTCGTGCTCCTCGTCGATGATGATCAGCCCGGGGTTCTTCATCGGCGTGAACAGCGCCGAACGCGTGCCGATAATAATGTCGGCCTCGCCGTCGCGCGCCGCCAGCCACGACTCCAGGCGCTCCCGGTCGTTGACCGCCGAGTGCACCAGGGCAATGCGCGCATTGAAGCGCTGCTCGAAGCGCGCCAGGGTTTGCGGGCCCAGGTTGATCTCCGGGATCAACACCAGCGCCTGTTTGCCGGCCTGCAGGGTTTCACGGATCAGTTGCAGATAGACTTCGGTCTTGCCGCTGCCGGTGACACCAGCCAGCAGGAACGCGTGGAAACTGTCGAAGCCTGCGCGAATGGCTTCGTACGCGGCGCGTTGTTCGGTGTTCAGCGGTAGCTCGGGCTGGGCCAGCCAGTGTTCGTGGCGCGGGTCCGGGGCGTGCTTGCGGATTTCCACCTGCACCAGGCCCTTGGCCAACAGCAGGTCGAGGCTGTCCTTGCTCAGCATCAGCTTGCTCAACAGCTGATGCGCGACGCCGTGAGGATGTTGCGCCAGGGTGGCCAGGGCTTCACGCTGGCGCGGCGCGCGGGCGATGCGCGGGTCGTCGAGGCGCGCACCGGGCACCATCGACCAGAAGCGTTCCTGGCGCGCTTCGGCCAACTCGCCCTGGCGCAACAGCACCGGCAGTGCCCAGCTCAAGGTATCGCCGAGGCTGTGCTGGTAATACTGGGCGGTCCACAGGCACAGCTTGAACAGCTCCGGCGGCAGCGGTGGCGTGGCATCAAGGATCGCCAGGGCCGGCTTGAGCTTTTCGGCCGGCACTTCGCTGTGGTCGGCGACTTCCACCAGGATGCCGATCATCTCCCGCCGCCCGAATGGCACACGCACGCGCATGCCCGGCTGCAGCTGCGCCCGCAGCACGCCGGCCGGGGCCCGGTAGTCGAACAGGCGGCGCAGGGGCGAGGGCAGGGCTAGGCGCAAAATGGCGTCGGGCACGCGAGGGGTCTCATCTATAAAGGCAGGCAGTGGCGCAGGGGCGGGAGCCTAGCAGACCTGCGGTAGAGGTGTCCCGTCTCTGGTACAGGAGGCAGCACTTCTGTGGGCGCCGGGCGGGTTATGGTGGGCAGGCTTGCCCGGTGGTGTGCCGCAATTTTTCTGATGAAAGGGGCTTTTATGTGTGTAAACGAACGGAGGCGCCGCTTGCGTGATTAAAAAGGTCTGGTAGAATCCGCGGCCTAATTACGTGCGGTATTCGACAATAGTGTCGAGTGGCGGCACGCTAGCCCGAGGAAGTCACCATGAAAGCCGATATCCATCCAGCGTACGAAACCATCGAAGTCACCTGCAGCTGCGGCAACAAGTTCGAAACGCGTTCGAACCTGTGCAAGCCACTGGGTACTGACGTATGCAACGAGTGCCACCCGTTCTACACCGGTAAGCAGAAAACTCTGGACACCGGCGGCCGTGTACAGCGCTTCGCAGATCGCTTTGGTGCTTTCGGCAAGAAGCCTGCTGCTACTCCAGCAGAGTAAGGCTCAAAAGCCTTATGGGCTTTTGCCAGCTGTTGAAAAAGGCGTCCCTTGTGGGCGCCTTTTTTGTGCCTGTGATTTGGCTGTCGGCTGCGCAGGCCGAGGCGTTCTGCCCGGCACCGACATCCCTGGCCCGTGTGGAAGTGCAGCGCGTGGTGGATGGCGACACGGTACGCCTCAAGGATGGCCGCAGCGTGCGGCTGATCGGTATCAATGCGCCGGAGACCGGCAAGAAGGGCCGTGCGGACGAACCCTACGCCGTCGCCGCCCGTCAGCGCTTACAGGCGCTGGTCCAGGCCAGCGATGGCCGTGTCGGCCTGGTGGTGGGGCGCGAGCGTAAAGATCATTACGGGCGCACCCTGGCTCATCTCTATGGTGCCGACGGCAAGAACCTTGAAGCCCAACTGTTGGCCGAAGGGCTGGGCTTCCAGGTGGGTGTGGCGCCGAATGTTGACCTCGTCAGCTGTCAGCAGGCCGCTGAAAACACTGCCCGCAAGGCGCGGCTCGGTCTTTGGCGGCAATCGCCGGTGCAGGCCGTCACGCAACTCAAGCGTTCCGGGTTTGCCGTGGTCAGTGGCCGGGTCAGCAAGGTCGAGCGCAATCGGGGCGGCGTCTGGATTGAGCTGCAGGGTTCACTGGTATTACGCATCGCCCCGGCTCTGGTCAGCCAATTCGACAGTGCCCTGCTCAATGGTCTGCAAGGGCGCACTGTTGAGGCGCGTGGTTGGCTGCAGGATCGTTCGCGACGCGGCGGCCTGAAAAACGGCCAGGCACGTTGGCTGCTGCCACTGACCGATCCCGGGATGCTTAAATCGACGCTTTAAGAAAAATTGTAGACATTTTTTAAGTCGATTGTGAACAGTTGAGCCCTTGTATCCCGCGGCTCTTGGCCGAAAGTCTTAGTGCAGGGCCCTTGACACCTGTGACTGCCCAGTCTTGTAGGGACTTTGCGACACGCGTATCCTCGGCGGTCCGTCGACCAACAGTAAAAGCGGAATGCCGATATGTCTGATTTGAAAACTGCCGCTCTCGAATATCATGCCCATCCTCGTCCAGGAAAGCTGAGTGTAGAGCTCACCAAAGCCACTGCCACCGCCCGCGACCTGTCGCTGGCCTACAGCCCTGGCGTTGCCGAGCCCGTACGTGAAATCGCCCGCGACCCTGAACTGGCGTACAAGTACACCGGCAAAGGCAACCTGGTTGCAGTGATTTCCGATGGCACCGCGATCCTGGGCCTGGGTAACCTCGGCCCATTGGCTTCCAAGCCAGTCATGGAAGGTAAAGGCGTGCTGTTCAAGCGCTTCGCCGGCATCGACGTTTTCGACATCGAAGTCGACTCCGAAAGCCCGCAGGCCTTCATCGACACCGTCAAGCGCATTTCCATCACCTTCGGTGGCATCAACCTGGAAGACATCAAGGCACCTGAGTGCTTCGAGATCGAAAAGGCCCTGATCGAGCAGTGCGACATTCCGGTATTCCACGATGACCAGCACGGCACCGCGATCGTTACCGCAGCCGGCATGATCAACGCCCTGGAAATCGCTGGCAAAACCCTGGCTGACGCCAAGATCGTCTGCCTGGGCGCTGGCGCTGCGGCCATCTCCTGCATGAAGTTGCTGGTGAGCATGGGCGCCAAGCTGGAAAACATCTTCATGGTCGACAGCAAGGGCGTGGTCCAGTCCGAGCGTACCGACCTGAACCAGTACAAGGCGATGTTTGCCCACGCCACCGAGAAGCGCACCCTGGCTGACGCCCTCGATGGTGCCGACGTGTTCGTCGGCCTGTCCGGTCCGAACCTGCTGAGCGCCGAAGGCCTGAAGTCCATGGCGGCCAACCCGATCGTGTTCGCCTGCTCCAACCCTGATCCAGAAATCTCTCCGGAACTGGCGCACGCCACCCGCAGCGACGTGATCATGGCGACCGGCCGTTCGGACTACCCGAACCAGGTCAACAACGTACTGGGCTTCCCGTTCATCTTCCGTGGTGCCCTGGACGTTCGCGCCAAGCGCATCAACGAAGAAATGAAAGTCGCCGCCGCCAACGCCCTGCGCGAACTGGCCAAGCTGCCGGTCCCTCAGGAAGTGTGCGACGCCTACGGTGGCATCAAGCTGGAATTCGGCCGTGAGTACATCATTCCGAAACCAATGGATAAGCGCCTGATCACCCTGATCTCCGATGCCGTGGCCAAGGCCGCGATCGAGACCGGTGTGGCTACCCTGCCGTATCCGAAGCACTACCCGCTGCAAAGCGTGGATGATGTGTTCAACGGCTAAGCCGTTGTAGCGCACAACAAAAAGCCCCGGCTCGTGAGAGTCGGGGCTTTTTGTTGGCTGGCAATTAGCTCGAGCCTTGCGGTGAGCTAAAGGTGGGAGCGGGCTTGCTCGCTCCCATATTGGATCTGTGCTCAGCCACAGATCGGATTAGAACAAGTCGATCGGCGCCGCCTCATCCGCTGGCAGCGGGCTGCCCGGCGCAACGCCATTGCCCAGCTCGTTGACCGACGGCGGGGTGTCTTCGCTCTTGAACAGTTCGAAGTACGCATTCGGCGTGCTTGGCGAGGCCGCACGGCCACTGACCGGATCGATCCGCAGGCTGAGGATGCCTTCCGGCTCGGGTTGGGTATGCAGCGGCTTGTCCTTCAGGGCGGCGCCCATGTAGCTCATCCAGATCGGCAGCGCGACGGTGCCGCCGAACTCGCGACGGCCGAGGCTTTCCGGCTGGTCGTAGCCGGTCCACACGGTGGTCACGTAGTCGGCGTTGTAGCCGGAGAACCAGGCGTCCTTGGAATCGTTGGTGGTACCGGTCTTGCCTGCGATATCCGCCCGGCCCAGGGCCAGGGCGCGACGGCCAGTGCCTTTCTTGATCACGTCTTCCAGGATGCTGTTGAGGATATAGGTGGTACGGCCATCCACCACGCGCTCGGCCACGGCAGGTGCCTGCGGCTCGGTCGGGGCCGTGGCATTTGCCGCAGGCTGTGTACCTGGGGTCGGCTCGATGGTGATACCGCCGTTGCCCGGGGCCGCCACGCCATCGGTGGCCGCCACGCCGTTGACCACGTCACCCGGCACGCGTGGCGGGTTGGCGGTGAACAGGGTGTCGCCATTGCGGCTTTCGATCTTGTCGATCAGGTACGGCGTGATCTTGTAGCCGCCGTTGGCAAAGGTGCTCCAGCCGGTGGCGATCTCCATCGGCGTGAGGGTCGCGGTGCCCAGGGCCAGCGACAGGTTCGGCGGCAGGTCCGACTTGTTGAAGCCAAAGCGGGTGATGTAGTCGATGGTCTTGCCCACGCCCATCGCTTGCAGCAGTCGGATCGACACCAGGTTGCGCGACTTGTACAGCGCCTCGCGGATGCGGATCGGGCCGAGGAAGGTGTTGGTGTCGTTTTTCGGGCGCCAGACCTTGTCCAGGTACTCGTCGACAAACACGATCGGTGCATCGTTGACCAGGCTGGCGGCGGTATAACCGTTATCCAGTGCGGCGCTGTAGATGAACGGCTTGAAGCTCGACCCTGGTTGGCGCTTGGCCTGGGTGGCGCGGTTGTAGTTGCTCTGCTCGAAGGCGAAGCCACCGACCAGCGCGCGGATCGCACCGTTCTGTGGGTCCAGCGATACCAGCGCGCCCTGGGCCAGCGGCACTTGGCTGAATTTGAGGCTGTCGTCCTTCTGGCGCTGCACGCGGATCAGGTCACCGACTTGCGCGACGTCCGACGGCTGCTTGGGCATCGGGCCCATGCTGTTGGTGTTCAGGAACGGGCGTGCCCATTTCATGCTGTCCCACGCCACATGTGCTTCGCCGGTGCGGGTCAGGACCTGCAAGCCATCTTTCTTCACCTGGGTGACGATGGCGGGCTCCAGGCCACTGATCGGGCGTTGCTTGCCCAGCTCGGTGGTCCAGGCGCTCAGGGTCTTGCCCGGCAGGCGCGATTCCGGGCCACGGTAGCCGTGGCGCTGGTCGTAGGTGACCAGGCCGGAATGCACCGACGTGTTGGCGATTTCCTGCAGGTCGCTCGGCACGGTGGTGGTCACGCGGAAACCTTCGGTGTAGGCCTCGCTGCCGTAGCGGCCGACCATCTCGGCGCGCGCCATTTCAGCGATATACGGCGCGTTCACTTCTGGCGTCGGTACGTGATAACTGGCGTTCAGCGGCTCGGCCACGGCGCTTTCGTAAGCGGCCTGGTCGATCTTGCCCAGCTTGTACATGCGCCCCAGGATCCAGTCGCGACGCTCCTTGCTGCGCGCCGGGTTGGCCAGCGGGTTGAAGCGCGACGGGGCCTTGGGCAGGCCGGCGATCATCGCCATCTGCGCCAGGCTGGCGTCACGGATCGACTTGCCGTAGTACACCTGTGAAGCCGCCTCGATCCCGTAGGCACGGTTGCCCAGATAGATTTTGTTGACGTACAGCTCGAGGATTTCATCCTTGGTCAGCTGGCGTTCGATCTGCAGCGCCAGGAGGATCTCGGTGGCTTTACGCGAAAAGCTGCGCTCGCTGGTGAGGAAGAAGTTCTTCGCCACCTGCATGGTGATGGTGCTGCCGCCGGATTGAATGTGTCCGCTTTTTACCAATTGTGTGGCTGCGCGCACCAGGCTGCTGGGGTCGACGCCATAGTGGTTGGCAAAATTATCGTCTTCGGCCGACAACAAGGCGCTGATGAAATTGGGTGGAATGTCGGCAAAACGGATCGGTGTGCGGCGCATTTCGCCGAACTCCGCGATCAGTTTTTCATCGCTGCTGTAGACCCGCAAAGGAATCTGCAACTGGATACTTCTCAGGGCCTCTACGGAGGGCAAACCCGGACTAAGGTAGAGATAGGCCCCGCTGAGCACGAGCAGCAGCCCGCAGACGATCGCGACAATGGAGTACCCGAAAAACTTCAGCAGACGAATCAAGGCTTTTGGATTTCCAGAGAAAAGAATGAGTTAGGCGTCGGGGCATGCATGGCAAACGATGGATCAACCCGAGCTGCAGATAAAAAGCGGGAAAAAACGCTGGGCATTAAAGCATTTTTCGGCTTCGGACGTCATTCGCACAGGTTCAACAAATCGACCGAATGCATGGCGCCCGACGGCAATCAGGCGGTATGACAGGCAAAGCCTTAGGGAGTTTTATGCGAAAGGGATTTTTCAGGCGAAAAACCGACACCCTCCTGGGCGTCGATATCAATGACACGGCCATCAGCCTGGTCGAGTTGAGTCGTTCAACCGCCGGTTACACCATTCAAGGCTACGCCACCCAGGCGCTGCCGGCCCATGCGGTGGTGGATGGTACCTTGCTGGATCTCGAGGGGATCGGGCGTGCCCTGCAGGCTGCATTGGCACGGCTGCGAACCTCGGCGCGCGGGGCTGCCGTGGCGGTGTCCGGGCCCTCGGTGATCACGCGGGTGATCGAAATGGAAGCAGGCCTCAGCGACGACGAGATGACATGGATGATCCAGATGGAGGCGGACCAGTACATCCCCTACCCATTGGATGACGTGAGCATCGACTTTCAGGTGCAAGGGCAATTGTCCCAGGACCCGACGCGGGTGCAGGTGCTGCTGGCTGCGTGCCTGAAGGCGCAGGTGGAGGCGCGCGAGGCGGTTTTGGCGCTGGCCGGGCTGGTGCCGAAGGTGGTGGACGTCGAAGCGTTTGCATTGGCGCGCGCTTGCAGTCAGGATTTCGCCAGCTTCACGCCGGGCCATCGAGTCGATGGTGCACAATGGGCCTTGGATGCCCAAGGGATGGGAATTGCTTGCGGGTTGGCCCTGAGGAGTTTCGCTTGATGACACGAATCAATCTTTTGCCTTGGCGCCAGGCGCTGGCAGAGCGGCGACGCAAGTACTTCCTCGCGTGTTTGCTGGCGTTCGCCTGCGTGGCGCTCGCAGCCGTGTGGCTGGCGGACCAGGTGATCGACCAGGCGATTGACCGGCAAGTGACGCGCAATGACCACCTCGGCAAGGAAGTCGGCGTGCTCGATTCGCGCATCAAGACCATCGACGACCTGCAGGAGCAAAGCCAGCAACTGGCAGAGCGCATGAAGGTCGTACAGGACCTGCACGACTCCCGCTCATCCGGCGCCCAACTGCTGGACCAGTTGGCCCGCGCGGTGCCTGAAGGGGTACACCTGCATGAAGTCGTGGCGAAGGGCGACACGCTGAGCATCAGCGGCAGTGCTGAATCGAGCCAGGACATCGCCCAGTTGATGCGCCGCCTGGAGGCGTCTGAAGGCGCCCACGCCACGCGGCTGCAGCATGTGCGCACCGAAGGCATGCGCGGCAACAATGAATTCCAGCTGATGGTGCGCCAGGGAGAGTCCACCGAGGCTCAACCATGAGCCTGCCCAGGCTCGATATTTCTGCACTCACTCACAACGCTGCAAAATGGCCCCTACCTGGCAAGGCCCTGCTGGGCTGTGCGCTGGTGGGCGTGGTGCTGGTGATGGGTGAGTGGATGTACCTGGGCCCGTCGCGGGAGCGGTTGCAGCAGCTGGAGCGCGAGGACGTCGCTTTGCAGCAGCAGCTTGCGCAAAAAAGCGCCTTGTCGGCCAGCCTCGAGGCACGGGTCCATGAGCTTGCACTCAGGCAGGCGAAGTTCGACGAGCTATTGCAGGCGCTGCCCGCCGAATCGCAGATGCCCGCTTTGCTGGAAGACACCGCTCGGTTGGCGCTGGCCAATGGTTTGCTGATCGAAAGCATCGCCCCGCTGGATGAGCAGCCACGGTCTTTGCACAGCGAGCAGCCGGTGCAGATCGGCGTGACGGGCGCTTACCACGACCTGGCCACGTTCGTGAGTGCCTTGGGCGGCCTGGCACGACTCACCACGGTGCACGATGTCGCCCTGCGCCGTGATGGCAAGCTGCTGCGCCTGGACCTGCTGGCCAGGACCTATTGGCATGCGCAGCAGGGGCGTGGCATAGCCGTTCAGGCACAGCCGTTTGTCTACGATGCCTTTGGCCTGCGCGACCCGTTCCAGCCGCTTGCCGTCCAGGTCGATCATGTGCGTGGACGCGCGGCCCCTGCGCCGGACCTCACCCGGGCGCGAGGTATTCTCGAAAGCCTGGCGGTGGATCAGCTCGAAATGGTCGGCACCTTGTCTCGCGGGCTGCAGACCTATGCCTTGCTGCGTGCCGCCTCCACGGTGCATCGCCTTGCGGTCGGGGATTACCTGGGGCCGGACCACGGCCGGGTGACGGCCATCCATGAGGGGCATATAGAGCTGGTGGAATTGTTCCCCGATGAACAGGGCGCATGGCTGGAGCGTCCGCGAACCCTCGCGTTAAACGTCAACTCATAACGGAATAAACCAATGAAAAGGACTTTCTCGTCCTTCGGTGTGGCGCTATGGATAGCGTTCACGGCACCGATGGCTGCTGCTGTGCCCAATCGTGTGGATCTGATCCAGCTGCCGCCCCCCGGCAGCGCGGTATCGAACACCTATACCGGCGACAAGCTGAACCTCAACTTCCAGAACATCGAGCTGCGCACCGTGCTGCAGCAAATCGCCGATGTCGCGGGCCTCAACCTGGTGGCCAGCGACGACGTGCAGGGTTCGATCACCCTGCGCCTCAAGGATGTGCCGTGGGATCAGGCGCTCGACCTGGTGCTGCAGGCCAAGGGCCTGGATAAGCGGCTGAAGGCCGGTGTATTGCTGGTGGCGCCTGCCGAGGAGCTGGCTGCCCGCGAACTGTTGACGCTGGAGTCGCGCAAACAGATGGCCGAGCTGGCGCCCTTGCGCCGCGAGCTGCTGCAGGTCAATTACGCCAAGGCCGCGGACCTGGCCAAGCTGTTCCAGTCGGTGGCTGGCCTTGAAGGCAGCACCGATGAGCGCGGCTCGGTGGCGGTGGACGACCGCACCAATAACATCATCGCCTACCAGACCCGCGAGCGTTTGGACGAGCTGCGGCGAATCGTGGCGCAGCTGGATATCCCGGTGCGCCAGGTGATGATCGAGGCGAGGATTGTCGAGGCCAATGTCGATTACGACAAAAGCCTGGGCGTGCGTTGGGGAGGTGGACTCAGTCGCGGTGGTTGGGGGGCTGGCGGCATTCAGAAACCTTTGCCCGACGGCATGGAGCCTGTGGAAAACCCGGCCAGCGCACCGTTTGTCGATATGGGCTCGCTGGCCGGTACCTCCGGCCTGGGCATCGCCTTCATCACCGATAATTTGCTGCTGGACCTTGAGCTGACCGCCATGGAGAAAACCGGTAACGGGGAAATTGTCTCGCAACCCAAAGTGGTCACCTCTGACAAGGAAACCGCACGCATCCTCAAGGGCACCGAGATTCCCTACCAGGAATCCAGCTCCAGCGGTGCCACGTCGGTGTCGTTCAAGGAGGCTTCGCTGTCGCTGGAAGTCACCCCGCAGATCACACCGGACGGCTGGGTGATCATGGAGGTCAAGGTCACCAAGGATGAGCCCGACTACCTGAACAAGCTCAATGACGTGCCGCCGATCAAGAAAAACGAGGTCAACGCCAAGGTGCTGGTCAAGGATGGGGAGACCATCGTGATTGGCGGGGTTTTCTCCAATACCCAAAGCAAAGTGGTAGATAAAGTGCCATTTTTGGGCGATGTGCCGTATCTTGGCCGCCTTTTCCGGCGCGATGTGCTGGCGGAGAAAAAATCCGAGCTGCTGGTATTCCTGACTCCGCGTATTATGAATAACCAGGCGATTGCTGTGAGTCGTTGATTCTGTGCGAAATTTGATTCTTGTAGGACCGATGGGGGCTGGAAAAAGCACCATCGGCCGTTTGCTGGCCAAAGAGCTGCGCCTGCCATTCAAAGATTCCGACAAGGAAATTGAATTGCGCACGGGTGCCAATATCCCATGGATCTTCGATAAGGAAGGCGAACTGGGCTTTCGCGACCGCGAGCAGGCGATGATTGCCGAGCTGTGCGGCTGCGATGGCGTGGTATTGGCGACCGGCGGTGGCGCGGTGATGCGCGAGGAAAACCGCCGGGCGCTGCATGCCGGCGGTCGCGTGGTCTATCTGCATGCGTCGGTGGAACAGCAAGTGGGCCGTACCGCCCGCGATCGCAATCGCCCGTTGTTACGCACCGCCGACCCGGCCAAGACCCTGCGGGATCTGCTGACGCTGCGCGACCCGCTGTATCGGGAGATCGCCGATCTGGTGGTGGAAACCGATGAGCGGCCACCGCGGATGGTGGTGCTCGACATTCTTGAGCGCCTGCAACGGCTGCCACCCCGTTAAAGCCAGGCCCGAAATGCGCTATTCTCGGCGGCGCGCTATCACCCTTGCGGGTGTGGCGTAGAGCCATCAGGCAACGTCTGATCTGGACGTTACCGGTCGTCAATACATCTTCAACGCGGGGACACATGCAGACACTTAAGGTCGATCTAGGCGAGCGCAGCTACCCGATCCATATTGGCGAAGGTCTGCTGGACCAGCCCGAGTTGCTCGCACCGCATATTGCCGGGCGGCAAGTGGCGATCATCTCCAACGAAACGGTCGCGCCGCTGTATCTTGAGCGTCTGAGCCGCAGCCTGTCGGCGTATTCCGTGATCTCGGTGATCTTGCCCGACGGCGAAGCCCACAAGAACTGGGAAACCCTGCAACTGATCTTTGATGGCCTGCTGACCGCACGTCATGACCGTCGTACCACCGTGGTCGCCCTGGGCGGCGGTGTGATCGGTGACATGGCCGGCTTTGCGGCCGCCTGCTATCAGCGTGGCGTGGACTTTATCCAGGTGCCGACCACCTTGCTGTCCCAGGTCGATTCCTCGGTGGGTGGCAAGACCGGTATCAACCACCCGCTGGGCAAGAACATGGTTGGCGCGTTCTACCAGCCCCAAGCCGTGCTGATCGACACCGCGACCCTCAACACCTTGCCGCCGCGCGAGCTGTCGGCCGGGTTGGCGGAAGTCATCAAGTACGGGCTGATCTGTGACGAGCCGTTCCTCACCTGGCTCGAAGAGCACGTAGACGCCCTGCGCAACCTGGACCAGGCGGCACTCACCGAAGCGATTTCCCGCTCCTGCGCCGCCAAGGCGCTGGTGGTGAATGCCGACGAACGGGAGTCCGGTGTACGGGCCACCTTGAACCTGGGTCACACCTTCGGCCATGCGATCGAAACCCATATGGGCTATGGTGTGTGGTTGCATGGGGAGGCCGTTGCGGCTGGCACTGTGATGGCATTGGAGATGTCGCACCGCCTGGGCTGGATCAGTGCCCAGGAGCGTGATCGTGGTATCCGCCTGTTCCAGCGCGCCGGTTTGCCGGTCATCCCGCCTGAGGAGATGACCGAGGCGGACTTCCTCGAACATATGGCGATAGACAAGAAAGTGATCGACGGTCGACTGCGACTGGTGCTGCTGCGCCACATGGGCGAAGCAGTGGTGACCGACGATTATCCGAAAGAGATTTTACAGGCCACGCTGGGAGCGGATTACCGCGCCCTGGCCCAGCTTAAAGGTTAATAAGATCCCGATGACTAGTTTGCATGCCGACGAGGCGTTCCTCGGCCATTACCAGCTCAGCCACGACCCCTTTGCTCCACGGGTGCCTGGCTTCAAATTTTTCCCGGCCCAGCGCAAGCCGGTGCTTGGGCAGTTGCACCATCTGGCGCGCTACAGCCAACTGCTGCTGGTGGTGACCGGCCCGTTGGGCAGCGGCAAGACTCTGCTGCGCCAGGCCCTGGTGGCCAGCACCAACAAGCAGTCGGTACAGAGCGTGGTGGTCTCGGCTCGCGGCGCTGGTGATGCAGCGGGCGTATTGCGCCAAGTGGCCCAGGCGTTGGACGTGTCCACTGCCGAGCCGAATGCGATCCTCAAGCAGGTGGTGCAATTGGGCCTGACCGGCCAGGAAGTCTACCTGCTGGTGGATGACGCCGAACAACTCGACGAATCCGCCCTGGAAGCACTGCTGGCGCTGGCGGCGGGTACGCCCGAAGGTCGCCCCCATGTGTTCCTGTTCGGTGAGTCGTCGTTGATCGCCGATCTGGAGCAGATCAGTGGCGATCAGGAGCTGTTCCACGTCATCGAATTGCAGCCGTACGAAGAGGAAGAAACCCGCGAATACCTGGCTCAACGCCTTGAAGGCGCAGGGCAGGGCATCGAACTTTTCTCCGCTGCGCAGATCTCTGATATTCACGAAAGCTCCGACGGCTGGCCTGGCACCATCAACCAGGTCGCCCGCGATGCCATGATCGAAGCCATGATTGCCAGCCGCTCTGCGGTCAAGCGTCCAAAGATGGGGTTCACTATGCCTAAGAAGCACGTATTGGCGATTTCCGCCGTTGTCGTGGTCGCCGTTGCCGCTGCCTGGCTGATCCCGGGTCGCAGCAAGGCACCGACGACTGCCGGCGCGCCAACCGAACAGGCGCAGTTGCCACTGGGCAAGCCCACGCCAAATGTCGAGTTCGCCAACTCCGGCCAACCGACCAACCTGCCGATGGTCGGCCAGCCGGTGATGCGCGGCCCGCTCGCCGAAGAAGCCGGCGGCATCTCCGAAGGCGACGACGGCGTGCCGGTGGAAGGCTCCAGCGCCACGCCGCCGACGGTCACCACCACTGCACCACCTGCGGGTGTGCCAGCGGGCCAGCCGGCCGCCAAGCCGACGCCGGCACCTACCGTCGCCACGGCCAAGCCTGCGCCAGTGACCAAGCCGGTCGCCCCGGCGCCAGCCGCCAAGCCCGCTCCGGCATCGGCTGCCAAGCCTGCAGAAAAACCCGCCGCCACCGTTGCCAAGGCTGGCGCCGCCGGCAGCAGCTGGTACACCAGCCAGCCGACCGGTAACTTCGTGGTGCAGATCCTCGGCACCAGCTCCGAAGCCAACGCCCAGGCGTTCGTGAAAGAGCAGGGTGGCGAGTACCGTTATTTCAAGAAAGTGCTCAACGGCAAGCCTCTCTACGTGATCACCTACGGCAGTTTCTCCAGCCGTGCCGCTGCTGATTCTGCGATCAAAACCTTGCCAGCGAAGGTCCAGGCTGGTAAACCTTGGCCACGCACTGTTGCCAGCGTTCAACAAGAACTCGCAACAACTCGCTGAAGATCCGGCGGCCTTACCCAGGCCGCCCTCCCGGCACCTCAAAAAAACTACAACAGCGTGCAGCCCTGAAGGCCGCGCGCTTTGTGGTGTCTGCGTCACAGTAGCTTTTGAGTCGTAGCGGTCAGAATTAAAAAAGTTTTGACTAGCACAGCATATCGCTTTAAACCTTTCATAAATGCGACATAGATTTGCGACATTTCGTCGCTAAATTTGTGAGCGTTCGTGTCGGTGTGTACAATGACCTCCCTTTTGCCCCCGCTAAGCCGGCGTACGTTCGGCGTGGAAGGTAACCGGTTGAATTGAAAAGAAATTTGCCTCGATATAAGAGGCAGCCTGGTGAGAAAGTGTCTATGAAAGCAGGTCTGTACCAACCCGATGAATTCAAGGATAACTGCGGTTTCGGCCTGATAGCCCATATGCAGGGCGAGCCCAGTCATACCCTTTTGCAAACGGCCATCGAGGCCCTGACCTGCATGACCCACCGTGGTGGGATCAACGCCGACGGCAAGACCGGTGACGGTTGTGGCTTGCTGATTCAAAAGCCCGACCAGTTCCTGCGTGCTGTCGCCAAGGAGCATTTCGGCACCGATTTGCCCAAGCAGTACGCCGTGGGCATGGTGTTCTTCAACCAGGACCCGGTCAAAGCCGAAGCCGCTCGCGAGAACATGAACCGCGAGATCCTGGCTGCCGGCCTGCAACTCGTCGGCTGGCGCAAAGTGCCGATCGACACCAGCGTGCTCGGCCGCCTGGCCCTGGAGCGCCTGCCGCAGATCGAGCAAGTGTTCATTGCCGGTGATGGCCTGAGCGACCAGGACATGGCGATCAAGCTGTTCACCTCGCGTCGTCGTTCGTCCGTGGCCAACGCCGCCGACACCGACCACTACATCTGCAGCTTTTCCCACAAGACCATCATTTATAAAGGCCTGATGATGCCGGCGGACTTGACCGCCTTCTATCCAGACCTGAGCGATGAGCGCCTGCAAACCGCGATCTGCGTGTTCCACCAGCGCTTCTCCACCAACACCCTGCCGAAATGGCCGCTGGCCCAGCCATTCCGCTTCCTCGCCCACAACGGCGAGATCAACACCATCACCGGCAACCGCAACTGGGCCGTGGCCCGTCGCACCAAGTTCGCCAACGATTTGATGGACCTGGAAGAGCTCGGCCCGCTGGTCAACCGCGTCGGTTCCGACTCCTCCAGCATGGACAACATGCTCGAGCTGATGGTCACCGGTGGCATCGACCTGTTCCGTGGCGTGCGCATGATCATTCCGCCAGCGTGGCAGAACGTCGAAACCATGGACCCGGATCTGCGTGCATTCTACGAGTACAACTCGATGCACATGGAGCCGTGGGACGGTCCGGCCGGCGTGGTCATGACCGACGGTCGCTACGCCGTGTGCCTGCTCGACCGCAACGGCCTGCGCCCGGCGCGTTGGGTGACTACCACCAACGGTTTCATCACCCTGGCGTCGGAAATCGGCGTGTGGAACTACCAGCCCGAAGACGTGATCGCCAAGGGCCGTGTAGGCCCTGGCCAGATCCTGGCCGTGGACACCGAGACCGGGCAGATCCTCGACACCGACGCGATCGACAACCGCTTGAAGTCGCGTCACCCGTACAAGCAATGGCTGCGCAAGAACGCCCTGCGCATCCAGGCGACCATGGAAGACAACGACCACGGTTCGGCTTTCTACGACGTCGACCAGCTCAAGCAGTACATGAAGATGTACCAGGTCACCTTCGAGGAACGCGACCAGGTGCTGCGTCCGCTTGGCGAGCAAGGCTACGAGGCGGTCGGCTCCATGGGCGACGACACGCCGATGGCCGTGCTGTCCCAGCGCGTGCGCACGCCGTACGACTATTTCCGCCAGCAGTTCGCCCAGGTGACCAACCCGCCGATCGATCCGCTGCGTGAAGCCATCGTGATGTCCCTGGAAGTCTGCCTCGGTGCCGAGCGCAACATCTTCCAGGAATCGCCTGAGCACGCTTCTCGCGTGATCCTCAGCTCGCCAGTGATTTCGCCGGCCAAGTGGCGCTCGCTGATGACCCTGGATCGCCCGGGCTTCGACCGCCAGATCATCGACCTCAACTACGACGAGAGCCTCGGCCTTGAAGCCGCTGTGCGCAATGTCGCCGACCAGGCCGAAGAAGCCGTGCGCGCCGGTCGTACCCAGATCGTGCTGACCGACCGTCACATCGCGCCGGGCAAGCTGCCGATCCACGCGTCCCTGGCCACCGGCGCGGTACACCACCGCCTGACCGAAAAAGGCCTGCGCTGCGATTCCAACATCCTCGTCGAAACCGCTACCGCCCGCGACCCGCATCACTTTGCGGTGCTGATCGGCTTCGGCGCCTCGGCGGTGTACCCGTTCCTGGCGTACGAAGTCCTCGGCGACCTGATCCGTACCGGCGAAGTCCTCGGCGACCTCTACGAGGTGTTCAAGAACTACCGTAAAGGCATCACCAAGGGCCTGCTGAAGATCCTGTCGAAGATGGGCATCTCCACCGTCACTTCGTACCGTGGCGCGCAACTGTTCGAGGCCATCGGCCTGTCCGAAGAAGTTTGCGAGCTGAGCTTCCGTGGTGTGCCGAGCCGTATCAAGGGCGCGCGTTTCGTCGATATCGAAGCCGAGCAGAAAGCCCTGGCGGCCGAAGCCTGGAGCGCGCGCAAGCCGATCCAGCAAGGCGGCCTGCTGAAGTTCGTCCACGGCGGCGAATACCATGCGTACAACCCGGACGTGGTCAACACCCTGCAAGCTGCCGTGCAGCAGGGCGACTACGCCAAGTTCAAGGAATACACGAGCCTGGTGGATAACCGCCCGGTGTCGATGATCCGCGACCTGTTCAAGGTGAAGACCCTGGACACCGCGATGGACATCAACGAAGTCGAGCCGCTGGAATCGATCCTCAAGCGCTTCGACTCCGCCGGTATTTCCCTGGGCGCCTTGTCGCCCGAGGCTCACGAAGCCTTGGCCGAAGCCATGAACCGCCTGGGTGCGCGTTCCAACTCCGGTGAAGGCGGTGAGGACCCGGCGCGCTATGGCACCATCAAGAGTTCGAAAATCAAGCAGGTGGCCACCGGCCGTTTTGGTGTGACTCCGGAATACCTGGTCAACGCCGAAGTGCTGCAAATCAAGGTTGCCCAGGGCGCCAAGCCCGGTGAGGGCGGCCAACTGCCAGGCGGCAAGGTCAACGGCCTGATCGCCAAGCTGCGTTACGCAGTACCCGGCGTGACCCTGATCTCGCCACCGCCGCACCACGACATCTATTCGATCGAAGACTTGTCGCAGCTGATTTTTGACTTGAAACAAGTCAACCCGCAGGCGCTGGTCTCGGTGAAGCTGGTGGCGGAAGCCGGCGTGGGCACCATCGCCGCTGGCGTGGCCAAGGCCTATGCCGACCTGATCACTATCTCCGGCTACGACGGCGGCACCGGCGCATCGCCGCTGACCTCGATCAAGTACGCCGGCGCGCCGTGGGAACTCGGCCTGGCCGAAACCCACCAGACCCTGCGCGGCAACGACCTGCGCGGCAAGGTCCGGGTGCAGACCGACGGCGGCCTGAAAACCGGCCTCGACGTGATCAAGGCTGCGATCCTCGGCGCCGAGAGCTTCGGCTTCGGTACTGCGCCAATGATCGCCCTGGGCTGCAAATACCTGCGCATCTGCCACCTGAACAACTGCGCCACCGGCGTCGCGACCCAGAACGAGAAGCTGCGCAAGGATCACTACATCGGCACCGTCGACATGGTGGTGAACTTCTTCACCTACGTCGCCGAAGAGACCCGTGAGTGGCTGGCCAAGCTGGGTGTGCGTTCCCTCGAAGAGCTGATCGGGCGTACCGACCTGCTGGATATCCTCGAAGGTCAGACCGCCAAGCAGAACCACCTCGACCTGACACCGCTGTTGGGCAGTGATCACATCCCGGCCGACAAGCCGCAATTCTGCCAGGTGGATCGCAACCCGCCGTTCGACAAAGGCCTGTTGGCCGAGAAGATGGTCGAGATGGCCAGTTCCTCGATCAACGATGCCAGCGGTGGCGAGTTCGCCCTGGATATCTGCAACTGCGACCGTTCCATCGGCGCACGGATCTCCGGCGAAATCGCGCGCAAGCACGGCAACCAGGGGATGGCGAAAGCACCGATCACCTTCCGCTTCAAGGGCACCGCTGGCCAGAGTTTCGGCGTGTGGAACGCCGGCGGCCTGCACATGTACCTGGAAGGCGATGCAAACGACTACGTGGGCAAGGGCATGACCGGCGGCAAGCTGGTGATCGTCCCGCCTGCAGGCAGCGTGTACAAGACCCAGGACAGTGCCATCATCGGCAACACCTGCTTGTACGGCGCCACCGGTGGCAAGCTGTTCGCCGCCGGTACGGCCGGTGAGCGTTTCGCCGTGCGTAACTCCGGTGCCCACACCGTGGTGGAAGGTACCGGCGATCACTGCTGCGAGTACATGACCGGTGGCTTTGTCGCGGTACTGGGCAAGACTGGTTACAACTTCGGTTCGGGCATGACCGGCGGTTTCGCCTACGTGCTCGACCAGGACAACACCTTCGTCGACAAGGTCAACCACGAGTTGGTCGAGATCCAGCGGATCAGCGGCGAAGCCATGGAATCCTACCGGAACCACTTGCAGCACGTGCTGGACGAGTACGTCGAGGAGACCGGCAGCGAATGGGGTCGTAACCTCGCCGAAAACCTCGATGATTACCTGCGTCGTTTCTGGCTGGTCAAGCCCAAGGCTGCCAACCTGAAGTCGTTGCTTTCCAGCATCCGTGCCAACCCGCAATAAGAGCAGTCGCCAGCGGCAAGCTTCAAGCCGCAAGTGAAATGCAGTGCGCGGTATGCCGGTTAATGTGATTTTCTTGCAGCTTCAAGCTTGCCGCTTGGAGCTGTCGTGTAAGAGGTTTTGAAGATGGGCGAACGTCTCAATAACGACTTCCAATTCATCGATGTCGGGCGCAAAGATCCGAAGAAGAAACTGTTGCGTCAACGCAAGAAGGAGTTCGTGGAAATCTACGAACCCTTCAAGCCCCAGCACTCGGCCGACCAGGCCCACCGCTGCCTGGGTTGCGGTAACCCGTATTGCGAATGGAAGTGCCCGGTGCACAACTTCATTCCCAACTGGCTCAAGTTGGTGGCCGAGGGCAACATCCTTGCCGCCGCCGAGCTGTCGCACCAGACCAACACCTTGCCGGAAGTGTGTGGCCGGGTGTGCCCGCAGGATCGTCTGTGCGAAGGTGCGTGCACCCTCAACGACGGCTTCGGCGCGGTGACGATCGGTTCGGTGGAGAAGTACATCACCGACACCGCCTTCGCCATGGGCTGGCGTCCGGACATGTCCAAGGTCAAGCCGACCGGCAAGCGTGTTGCGATCATCGGCGCGGGCCCGGCGGGCCTGGGCTGTGCCGACGTGCTGGTGCGTGGCGGCGTGACTCCGGTGGTGTTCGACAAGAACCCGGAAATCGGTGGCCTGCTGACCTTCGGCATCCCCGAGTTCAAGCTGGAAAAAACCGTCCTGAGCAATCGCCGTGAAGTCTTCACCGGCATGGGTATCGAGTTCCGTCTCAATACCGAAATCGGCAAAGACATCACCATGGAGCAACTGCTCGAGGAGTACGATGCGGTGTTCATGGGCATGGGCACCTACACCTACATGAAGGGCGGCTTTGCCGGTGAGGACCTGCCGGGGGTGTATGACGCACTGGATTTCCTGATCGCCAACGTCAATCGCAACCTGGGCTTTGAAAAGTCGCCGGAAGATTTCGTCGACATGAAAGGCAAGAAGGTCGTGGTACTCGGCGGTGGCGACACCGCGATGGACTGCAACCGTACCTCGATCCGCCAGGGCGCCAAGTCGGTGACCTGTGCGTACCGCCGTGACGAAGCGAACATGCCCGGCTCGCGCAAAGAAGTGAAGAACGCCAAGGAAGAAGGGGTGAAATTCCTCTACAACCGCCAGCCGATCGCTATCGTCGGTGAAGACCGCGTCGAAGGCGTGAAGGTGGTCGAGACCCGTCTCGGCGAACCGGATGCCCGTGGCCGTCGCAGCCCCGAGCCGATCCCGGGTTCCGAAGAGATCATCCCGGCCGATGCCGTGGTCATCGCATTCGGTTTCCGCCCAAGCCCGGCGCCGTGGTTCGAACAGTTCCAGATCCAGACCGACAGCCAGGGCCGCGTCGTCGCCCCGGAACAAGGCCAGTACAAGCACCAGACCAGCAACCCGAAAATCTTCGCCGGTGGCGATATGGTGCGCGGTTCTGACCTGGTCGTGACGGCGATCTTCGAAGGGCGCAATGCCGCTGAAGGGATCCTGGATTACCTGCAGGTCTGATCAAATTTCAGTTTGAAATGCGATCAAATGTGGGAGCTGGCTTGCCTGCGATGCAGGCAACCCGGTCTGTCAACCAGACCCGGTTGATGCTATCGCAGGCAAGCCAGCTCCCACACAAACCTCATTTCACATTGAGGTTTGTGCCGCCACTCATTGCGACAAATTGACCCGATAGACAAAAGGCACGGCGCATTCCGTGCCTTTTGCGTCGCGCTCTGAGAAAATGCCCGCACTTTTTTTGCGGATGCCGACATGACTGCCCTCAAGAACGACCGTTTCCTTCGTGCCCTGCTCAAGCAACCCGTGGACGTCACCCCTGTGTGGATGATGCGCCAGGCCGGTCGCTACTTGCCGGAATACCGCGCCAGTCGCGCCAACGCCGGCGATTTCATGAGCCTGTGCATGAATCCTGCGTTCGCCTGCGAAGTCACCATGCAGCCGCTGGACCGCTACCCACAACTGGACGCGGCCATCCTCTTTTCCGACATCCTCACCATCCCCGACGCCATGGGCCAAGGCCTGTATTTTGAAACCGGCGAAGGCCCGCGTTTCAAGAAAGTCGTCAGCACCCTGGCCGATATCGAAGCCCTGCCGATTCCTGATCCGCACAAGGACCTCGGCTATGTGATGGACGCCGTCAGCACCATCCGCCGCGAGCTGAATGGCCGCGTGCCGCTGATCGGCTTCTCCGGCAGCCCATGGACCCTGGCCACCTACATGGTCGAAGGCGGCTCGTCGAAAGACTTCCGCAAGACCAAGGCTATGCTCTACGACAACCCGCAGGCCATGCACCTGCTGCTGGACAAGCTGGCGCAGTCGGTCACCTCCTACCTCAACGGCCAGATCATGGCCGGTGCCCAGGCAGTACAGATCTTCGATACCTGGGGCGGCAACCTGTCGGCCGCGGCGTATCAGGAATTTTCCCTGGCCTATATGCGCAAAATCGTCAGCGGCCTGATCCGCGAGCACGAAGGCCGTAAAGTGCCGGTCATCATGTTCACCAAGGGCGGCGGCCTGTGGCTCGAAAGCATCGCCGATGCCGGTGCCGATGCATTGGGCCTGGACTGGACCTGCGACCTGGGCGATGCCCGTCGTCGGGTCGGCAACCAGGTTGCCCTGCAAGGCAACATGGACCCGACCGTGCTGTACGCCAAGCCGGAAGCGATCCGCACCGAAGTCGGACGCATCCTGGCCAGCTATGGCAAGGGCACCGGTCACGTGTTCAACCTCGGTCATGGCATCACCCCGGAAGTGAACCCGGAGCACGCTGGTGCGTTCCTGCAGGCGGTGCACGAACTGTCCGCGCAATACCACAACTAACACGCAAAACAACTGTGGGAGCGGGCTTGCTCGCGAATGCGGTGTATCAGTCATGAATGTATCAACTGACACTCCGGATTCGCGAGCAAGCCCGCTCCCACATTCAAAGCAGGATTGCCTCAGGCCTTCACATCCCCAGCGGCGGCAACTTCGCCAGCTTCAACGCCACCAGCAACGCCCCAATCAACAGCGCGACGATAAACGCCCCAATCCCGTTCCACCCGGCAAAGTGCCAGAAGAACCCGCCCGCCGTACCGGCGATACTCGACCCCACGTAATAGCAGAACAAGTACAGCGACGACGCCTGCCCCTTGGCCTTGACGGCGCGGCGGCCGATCCAGCTGCTGGCCACCGAGTGGGCGCCGAAGAAGCCGAAGGTAAAGATCAGCATGCCCGGCACCACCAGCCACAGCGGGGTGAACAGGGTCAGCGCCATGCCGGCGAGCATCAGCACGATCGTGCCCCACAGCACGCGACGGCGGCCGAGTCGGTCGGCCAGGGAGCCGATTTTCGCCGAGCTGTAGATGCCCGAGAGGTACACCAGCGACAGCAGGCCGACCACGGCCTGGCTCAGTTCGTAGGGCGAGGCCAGCAAGCGATAGCCGATGTAGTTGAACATCGTCACGAACGCGCCCATCAGCAGGAACGCCTCAAGGAACAACCACGGCAGGCCCGCGTCCTTGAAGTGCATGACAAAACCATCCACCAGGTTGCGCGGCTTGAGGCTGCTGGCGCGGAAGTTGCGCGATTCGGGAAGGATTTTCCAGAACACGGTAGCGGCGATCAATGCCAGCGCGCCGATGATCAGCATCGCGGTGTGCCAGCTGACGAAGTCGATCAACACGCCGATGATCAGGCGCCCGCTCATGCCGCCAATCGCGTTGCCACCGATGTACAGGCCCATTGCCAGGCCGATGTGCTGCGGATGGATCTCTTCGCTCAGGTAGGTCATTGCCACGGCGGCCAGGCCGCTCAGCGACAGGCCTACCAGCGCGCGCATCAGCAGGATGCCCTCCCAGGTTGGCATCAGGCCACTGGCGATGGTCGCCAGCGCCGCACAGAACAGTGCGGACACCATCACCGGCTTGCGTCCCAGCCGGTCGGAAATCGGCCCGGTGATCAGCAAGCCGCACGCCAGCATCGCCGTCGCCACCGAGAGGATCAGGCTGCTTTGCGCGGCATTGATGGAAAACTCGTGGGACAACGCCGGCATCATCGGCTGCACGCAATACAACAGGGCAAAGGTGGCAAACCCGCCGGAAAACAGCGCCAGCACCGTGCGCATGAACATCGGCGTGCCTTTTTCAATGTACTCGTCGTTGAGCTGCGCCACCACCTCATCCAAGGCGGTGGGTGGGACTTCTTGCGCGAAGGGAGCAACAGCAGATTTCACGGGGGACCTCGGGGAGGAAGAGCGTGCCAGGACTGGCAATGCTGAAAAGAATATAGCTGGCTAATGATTCTTTCCAATATATTGTTCGACCTGTTTGATAGCTTTAACGACCTAATGAGGCTTGCATGGAATTGCGTCACTTGCGGTATTTCATCGCCGTTGCCGAAGAACTGCATTTTGGCCGCGCTGCGCAGGTGCTGGGCATCTCGCAACCGCCCTTGAGCCAGCAGATCCAGGCGCTGGAGCAAGAGGTGGGCGCGCGTTTGTTTGAACGTACCAATCGTCGGGTCGAGCTGAGTGAGGCTGGTCGACTGTTCCTGCAGGAGGCGCGCCTGGTGCTGGCGCAGGTCGACAAGGCGGCGGACGTCGCGCGTCGGGCTCAATTGGGTGAACTGGGGGAACTGAAGATCGGCTTTACCTCGTCGGCGCCCTTCAACTCCAGCATCCCCCAGGCGATCTTCGCCTTTCGCCAGGCGTTCCCGGCCGTGCACTTGAACCTGCAGGAAATGAGCAGCACCGAGGTGGCCGAATCGCTGGTGGATGAGTCGATCCAGGTCGGGCTGATGCGTCCGCTGCCGTTGCCGGATTCACTGAGTGTGGTCGAGTTGATGCGCGAGCCGCTGGTGGCCGTATTGAACGCCGGTCACCCGTTGGTGCAGGGCAGCGAACGAGGTTTGCACCTGGCGCAACTGGCGCAGGAGCCGTTCGTGTTTTTCCCGCGTACGTACGGTAGTGGCCTGTATGCGCAACTGCTCAATCTGGCGCGTGATGCCGGCTTCAGCCCGCACTTCGCCCAGGAGGCGGGCGAGGCGATGACCATCATCGGCCTGGTAGCGGCGGGGCTGGGCGTTTCGGTGTTGCCAGCGTCGTACCAGCGCATCCGCATTGATGGGGTGGTGTATCGCACGCTGCTGGACCAGGAGGCGGTAACGGCGGTGTGGCTGGTGCAGCGCAAGGGCGTACAGACGCCGATGGCGAAGGCGTTCGTGGAGTTGTTGACGCGTAAGGCTGCCCGATAAACTTGGGCAAGCAGGCGGTTGTGGCAAGCGGGCTTGCCACAGAGGTCGTGCCTGGCTCTGGTCTTACTTCGACGTACCCGTTTGCCCAGACGACTGCGCCGAAGTTCCGGCCTCATTTACGCCAACGCTGCGCAATGCCGCCATGATGTCGCGATCAAGCATGCTCACCCAACGGTTGTAGTTGCGATGGATCTTGCCGTCCTTGTAGCCCAGGTCGCGGCTGTCGCGGTAGGTGATGGCGTAGCTGTTGCGGGTGTAGCGGATGTCGATCGCTGCGTAGTACTGGTTGCGCACGTTGATCTCGGCCTGTACCAGTTGCGGGCTCAGGCGTTGCACCGTCCACTCGCGCTTTTGCAGGGCGTTGATGATCACCGTTTTCATTTTTTCTTCGCTGACCTGGTTGGCAACCGGCAGCTCGTGCTGGGTGTTGAGGATCGGCTTGCTGGTGCAGCCGGCGGTGGTCAACAGGGCCAGGGTGATCAGGGTAGCGCGTAGCAAGGAAGACATTCCGTTTTCTCCAATCGATTAAAAAGTCAGGACCAGCGGCGGAAAATCAGCGATGTATTGACGCCGCCAAAGGCAAAGTTGTTGTTCATCACGTAGTCGTGATGCATCTCGCGAAACTCACCCTGCAGGTAATCCAGTTCGCCGCATTGCGGGTCGATGGCGTCCAGGTTGAAGGTGTGCACGTACTGGTCGCGGTTCATCATCTCGATGCTGAACCACGATTCCAGCGCACCACAGGCGCCCAGCGTGTGGCCCAGGAAGCTCTTCTGCGAACTGATGGGCATGCGGCTGCCGAACAGGCTGCTGGTCGCCAGCGTCTCGGCGATGTCGCCTTGATCGGTGGCGGTGCCGTGGCCGTTGACGTAGCCGATCGCGCCAGGCTCGAGCCCGGCATCTTCCAGGGCCAGCTCCATGGCGCGGCGCATGGTTTTCTGTTCCGGGCGGGTGGTGTGCTGGCCGTCGGCGTTGCTGCCGAAGCCGACGATCTCGGCGTGGATATGCGCCCCTCGCGCCAACGCATGTTCGAGTTCTTCGAGCACCAGCATGCCGCCGCCCTCGCCGATCACCAGGCCATCGCGGCCAGTGTCGTAAGGGCGTGGGCTGGTCTGCGGCGCATCGTTTTTCAGGCTGGTGGCGTAGAGCGCGTCAAACACCATGGCTTCGGTCGGGCACAGCTCTTCGGCGCCGCCGGCGAGCATCAGCGGCAAGCGCCCGAACTTGATCGCCTCGTAGGCATAGCCGATGCCCTGGCTGCCGCTGGTGCAGGCGCTGGATGTAGGGATCAGCCGCCCGGTCAGGCCAAAGAAGATGCTGATATTCGCCGCCGTGGTGTGCGGCATCATGCGCACGTAGGAGTTGGCATTCAGGCCCTCGGCCACTGAGTTCAGCAGCATATTGCCAAACGCCTTGATCTCGTCGGTGCTGCCGGTGGACGAGCCGCAGGCCACGCCCATGCGCCCGTCCTTGATCGACTCGTCGCCGAGCAGACCGGCATCCTTCAACGCCTGCTCCGCCGCCCACACCGCCAGGCGCGAGACGCGGCCCATGCTGCGCAGTTGCTTGCGCGTCCAGTGGCTGGGCACGACGAAGTTGTCGATCGGCCCGGCCAGGCGCGTGTTCAGTTCGGTAAAGCGGTCCCACTCGTCCATGCGCCGGATGCCGCTGCGGTTGGCGCGAAAGTTGGCCGCGATGGTTTCCCAATCGCTGCCCAGGGAGGTCATGCCGGCCATGCCGGTGACGACAACGCGTTTCATCAGCACAGGCCTCCGTTCACGGCCAACACCTGGCGCGTGATATAGCCGGCTTCGGCCGACATGAGGAAATTCACCGCGCCGGCGACTTCTTCCGGGGTGCCCATGCGTTGCGCCGGGATCATCTTCATCAGTTCTTCCACCGGTACGTTTTCATCCAGCATGGCCGTGTCGATCAGGCCGGGGGCGACGCAGTTGACGGTGATCTTGCGCTTGCCCAGCTCGATGGCCAGCGCCTTGGCTGCGCCGATCAGGCCGGCCTTGGAGGCACTGTAGTTGACCTGGCCCCGGTTGCCGATCAGCCCGGACACCGAGGTAATGCACACGATACGCCCGGCCGCACGGCGCCGAATCATCGGCATCATCACTGGGTGCAGCACGTTATAGAAACCGTCGAGGTTGGTGCGCATCACCACGTCCCAATCGTCTTCCGACAGGGCCGGGAAGGCGCCGTCGCGGGTCAGGCCGGCATTCAGCACCACACCGTAATAGGCGCCATGTTGCTCCACGTCCGCCTCGAGGATTTCCTTGCAGCGCGCGCGGTCCGCCACGTCGAACTGCAGCACCCGTGCGTTGCGGCCCAGCGCCTCAACCTCGGCCTTCACGGCATCGGCTTCGGCACGGCCACTGCGGCAATGCAGCACGATGTCGTGCCCGGCCTGGGCCAGGCGCAGCGCGATGGCGCGGCCAATGCCACGGCTGGAGCCGGTGACCAGTACGGATTCAGTCATGGCGTTTCGTCCTTCGATTCTTCTAAATAGTTGGCCGCCTGTGGCGGTCGAAATACGTTCAGGCGGGCGCTGGCCTGGATACCGTCACCGGTCAGGTGGCATTCGAACACACCCATGCCGTTGTCGTCTTCCAGCGAGCGCAGGCCGTGGATCGTCAGCTCGGCGCCTGCCGGGAAGTGTTCCACGTTGCACTCGAACTTGCGCGTGCCAAGCAAAAAGCCCAGCTCCACGGCGGCGCCTTTCTGGCGCGCGCGGCAACCGGCATAGGCGGCGACGCTTTGCGCCATCAGCTCGATGCCGACCCAGGCCGGCAGGCTGCCGTCCGGGCGATTGAACAGGCCGCCGGGCTTGACGGTCGTGCGGGTGCGAACCTGCTCTTCATCGAACGACAGCACCTGGTCGATCAGGATCATGTCGCCCGCGTGGGGCAGCAGTTCGGCGAGTGGCCAATCGATCATGGTGCCTCTGCGATAATCAGGCTGACGTTATTGCCGCCGAAGGCAAACGAGTTGCTCATCAGGCAGCGTTTTTCCAAGCGGGCACCCGGCTGTACCCAGTGCAGCGCGGGCAGCGCCGGGTCGGCCTGGCCGTCCCACACGTGCGGTGGCAGTTGGTTGTGGGTCAGGCTCAGCCAGCAGAACGCCGCTTCCAGCGCGCCCGCAGCACCCAGGGTGTGGCCGCTCATGGGTTTGGTCGACGAGCAGGCCACGCCGGCGGGGAACAGGCTGGCGACGGCCAGGCTTTCCATCGCGTCATTATGCTGGGTGGCCGTGCCGTGCAGGTTCAAGTAGCCGATCTGTTCGGGGGCCAGTTTCGCGCTGGCCAAGGCCTTGCGCATCGCTTGCAAAGCGCCTTTGCCGCTGGGCTCCGGCGCCGAGATATGGTGCGCGTCGCAACTCGCGCCGCTGCCCAGCAAGGCAATCGGCGACGGCTGCCTGCTCATCAGAAACAACACCGCCGCCTCGCCGATGTTGATGCCGTTGCGGTTGCGCGAAAACGGATTGCAGCGCTGGTCCGACACCGCCTCGAGCGAGCTGAACCCATTGAGGGTGAGCTTGCACAAGCTGTCGACGCCGCCGCAGATCACTGCATCGCACACGCCCAGGTCCAGCAGGCGCTGGGCGCTCATCAGCGCGCGGGCGCTGGAGGTGCACGCAGTGGAAATCACATAGGCCGGGCCGCTCGTTTGCAGCCAGTCGGCAAGGAAGTTTGCCGGCGCGCTGAGCTCCTGTTGCTGGTAGTCATAGTCGCCGGGGAACTGCTTATCGCGCAGGTAATGGGCAATGCCGCGACTGGCCTCATCGATCCCCGAGGTGCTGGTGCCCAGCACAATGGCGACACGTGCCGCGCCGTAGCGCTGGATCGCCTGGCGAATCTCGCCCTCGATCTGCAGCGCCGCCTCCAGCAGCAGCTGGTTGTTGCGGCTGCTCTGCTGGCCCAGCTCGGGTGGGATGGTCGCCAGCTCGCCGTGCACACCGGCCACCGGCAGCACTCGCTCCGGGACCCAGCCGCTTTCGGCGCGCATGCCCGAACAGTCACCGGCGAACAGGCTGCGGCTGACCTCGGCCTGGCCGCGGCCCAGCGCGCAGATCACACCGAGTACATTGAGATAGGCGGTCATCGCGCGACTCCCAGCGGCGTAATGCGATAGCTCAACGGCTGCCCGCTGATGTTCACGCGAAATACCTCGGACGACTGATACACGATTTGCCAATGGCCCGGCAGGGTGCGCGTCAGGTCCATCGCCTGCGCGTCGGGGTACAGCGCGCGCAGGTCGTCCGCCGAAGTCAGGGCAAACAGCAGGGCGGCGAACAGCTCGCGCGCCTGGGGATTGGGCGGCAGCAAGCCATCGGCCTGCCACTGCCCATTGATCAGTATCTGCCGGGCCTGGGGGATACCCAGGGGATCCATCATCGACCAGCGAATGCCGCCGTCCTCGCGCTGGATCACCAGCAGCCAATCCTGGCGCTGGGCACCTTCCTGGCGTTGCACATGCAATTGCATCGGCAGGGTCAGAGTGGGCATTTTTCCGGGCAGCGGCGCCTGGCTGGCGCAGGCGCTCAGCAGCAACAGGCAGCCGATCAGCAGCAGGCGCATCATGCGGGCGCACCCGCCAAGGGTTTGCGCGCGACGCAATTGACCAGGGTTTCTTCGCGCTGGCCCACCGGCGGCGCCTTGCGCAGGCCCCAGCGTTCCAGCAGGCCGAAATCGCTGGAGCGGCTCCACCACAGATAGGGGTACGAGACGTTCTGCGCGCCGAACTCAAAGCCCTGCTCGCGCAGCATCTGCAGGTACTCTTCGGCGCTCTTCTGCACGTGCATCGGGTGGCGGAACAGCCAGCGGATCACCCAGGTGTCGATATACGCTTCGGTGGATTCGGCAAACAGCAGGTAGCCCCCCGGCTTGAGCACGCGGTAGAACTCTTTCAGCGCGCGATGTTGTTCCACCAGATGGTGGAACGTCTGGTGGCAGAACAGGATATCGACGCTGGCGTCCGGCACTTCGAGGGTGGCGCAGTCGCTGCCGATCAGCTCCACGGCGAGGCCCTGGCGCGTGGCTTCCTCGCGGCTCAGTTGGAGGCTGTGAGGGTCGGCATCCAGCCCGATCAGGCGCGAGGGGGCAAACACTTGCTGCAGCAGCTTGAAGGATTTGCCCTGGCCGCAACCGGCGTCGAGCAAGACCGGCGCCTGGGGCAATGCCTCGCTGAACAGGCCGCGCAGGTCGTTGATCGCCACGCGCAGCACATGGTGCTGCCAGGTGTGGCTGCGCAGGAACCAGAAACCGAACCTGGTTTCCTCGACGTAATTCTTACTCAGGTACTGACTGCTCACGCGGCATCCCCTGCACAAATCTCCGATAACATCCGCAACCGCCGCTTGGGCTCGCTGACAAACGGGTTGCGCTCATCCCAGGCATAGCCGGCGAGGATCGAGCTGATCATCCGGCGAATCTCCGGCGAGCTGCCGGGGTGGAAAATCACATCCTGGAACGTCCCCGCATACCAACCTTCGACGTAGCAACGGAAGGTGTCGACACCCCGCTTGAGCGGTTCGGCGAATTCGCTTTGCCAGTCCACCGTTTCGCCGCTCAGCTGACGATGCAACAAACCGGCGGCCATGCTCGCCGAGCGCATGGCGATGGTCACGCCGGACGAAAACACCGGGTCGAGGAATTCTGCGGCGTTGCCCAGCAGCGCGAAGCCCGGGCCGTGCAAGGTTTTGACGTTGGCCGAGTAGCCGCCGATGGTGCGCGCGGGGGTATCCCACACGGCGTTGTGCAGCACGCCGGACAGGCTTGGGGTTTCGTCGATAAAACCGCGTAGGCAGGCGTCGAGGTCCGCGTCGCGGCCGTCGAAATGCTCCTTCGCCGCGACCACGCCGACCGAGCAGCGGCCATTGCTGAACGGGATGGTCCAGAACCAGATATCGCGCTGTGTCGGATGGGTGGTCACCAGGATCTTGGTGCGATCAAACCCAGGATGTTCGATGCGGTCTTCGACGTGGGTGAACACCGCCTGGCGCAGCGGGAAATTCGACGGCGCCTCGAGGTCGAGCAAGCGCGGCAAGACACGGCCGTAGCCGCTGGCGTCGAGCACGAACCTGGCCTTGAGATGGTATTCGCTGCCGTTCTCGCGGCGCACGTGCAGGTAGCGCGATTCGCCTTTGAAATCCACGCCAACGATGGTTTCGCCGTAGCGAATATCGACGCCCTGCAGCGCCGCCTGATCGGCCAGCAATTTGTCGAACTCGCCGCGTTGCACCTGGAAGGTGGTCGGTTTGCCGTTGCTGAAGGTGTCGCCAAAATCGAATGCGCTGTAGCGCTCGCCCCAGGCGAACGCAGCGCCGGTTTTCACCTGGAAGCCCGCGGCCTGCACGGCGTCGAGCATGCCGGCTTCCTCGATGAAGTCGATGCAGTGCGACAGCAGGCTCTCGCCGATCGAGAACCGTGGGAAGTGCTGGCGCTCGATGATCAATACATCATGCCCCTTGCGCTTTAACAGCGCGGCGGCGATGGCACCGGATGGACCGGCACCGATCACCACCACCTGGCGACGTTCCATTTCAACTGTAGGCACGAGGGCTCCTTGCCGCATTGGCGATAATCACATTCATGAGGCGTGCTTCTGGTGGCCCGCCCAAGGCGCCAGCATAAAGCTGAACGCCAGGCCCAGGCTGACCGACAGGCCGAAATTACTCACCGCCGGGGTACTCGACACCGCCAGCAGGCCGAACGACAACCAGGTCGTCAGCGCTGCCAGCAGCGTGCCTAAAAGGCTGACGGCCGGGCCGCCGATCTGTTCGCGCATCAAAATCGCGTAGTCGACGCTGATGGCCGTGACCAGCAGCAGGCCGAACAGGCTGAACAGGGTCAGCGGCTGGCCCAGCCAACCCAGGCTGGCCAGGCTGCACAGCGCCGCCAGCAAGGGCAGGGCGACGATACGCAAGGCGCCGGCAAAGCCGAATGGCAGGATCAGCAGCAGCACGATCAGCACGCAGGACATCAACTTCAGTTCGGCCGCGCTGATCTGCGTATCGGCGAACACGCGGTTCAAGTCGCCCAGGCGATCCACCAGTTGCACACCCGGCAGATCCAGTGCTTGCACCCGCAGCAGCGCCGGGTTGTTCAAGCCTTGCAGGCTGACCATCGCCGCCACGCCGCCGCCGTCGACCTGGCCAAGCCACAAGGTGCGCCAAGGCTCGGCCAGGGGGCCGACGAGTGCGGCGTCGATGTCTTCGGTGGGCAACGCTTGCAGCTGCGCGACTTCGGCTTGCAGGGCAGTGGCGGGCACACCGAGGTCCAGCAGCGGCTGCCAATGTTGCGGGAGTTGGTTCAAGGCGTCGCGCAGTTGCTGCTGCTCGGCCGGCAGGTTGACCAGTTGGTTGAGCGCCAGGTACCCCTGGAGCTTGTCCATGTTCACCAGTTGATCCAGGCGCTGGCTCAGGGCGGCCTGGCGCTCCAGCAACTGCTGCTGGTCGTCCGCGCGCACCAGGAAAAACTGGCTGGTGGGCTGGAACCCGGTAATCCGCGCGACGGCCTGCGCCTCTTGCAGCAATTGCGGCGGCGCACCGATCCATTGGCGGATATCGTTCTTGCTGTTCAGGTGCCACAGGCCACCTGCGCAGAACAGCAGCACCATTGCCAGCAACACCGGGCTCGGCACGCGCTTGAGCAAGGAAGCCCGCACCAGCCACAGGCATTCGGCGATGCGCAGCGGCCATTGCGCCGGGCGCAGTTCCACACCCTTGAGCAGCGCGGGCAACAGGCACACGGCCGACAGGTAAGCACCGATCAGCCCGGCGGCGGAGAACACGGCAATCTGGGTCAGTGCCGGGAACGGCGTCCAGGCCAGCGCCAGGTAGCCGATGCAACTGGTGGCGAGGCTCAGGCTCAGCCCCGGCAGGGTGAGCCGCAACGCCGGCCAACTGCGCCAGGGGTTCATGCTCCAGCTCTTCGACAGGTAATGCAGCGGGTAATCCACCGCCACGCCGATCAGGCTGGAGCCCAGTACCAGGGTCATCACATGCATATGACCGAACAGCGCCACACAGGCCACCGCGCCAAACAGCATGCCCACCAGCACCGGCACAAAGGCCAGCAGCACGCGCCAACGGCGGAACGCCAGCAACAGCAGCAACAGAATACCGACGGTCGCGCCGCCGCCGACCCAGGTGATTTCCCGTGTGGCCTGCTGCTGACCGTTGGCCGCGTAGAGCAGACCGCTGGCCGCGAGCAATTGCGCGCCTTGCCCGCTGGCCTGTTCGCGACTGGCCTGGAGCAGCGCCGCCACTTGCAGCGGCAGTTTCATGTCAAAGGCATTGCCGGTGGTGCGCGCACGCAGCAGCACCCAGCTTTTGCCGTCGGCATCGGCGATCAACGCGCCGCTGCCGATATCCAGTTGCACCGAACCGTGTTGCGGCTGGCTGTTCTGGATACGCCCGGTCAGGCCCAGCCAGTCATCCTGGCTCGGCACCAGGCTGAAGCCGGTGAAGGGGTCGAACAGCGCCTGTACACGCTGCTGGATAAACGCGCCGGGCTGTTCGATCAGTTGCGCGCGGTCTTTGGCCGAGAGCATCGCCAGCCGACCGCGCAGCAGTTGCTCGCGCAGCGCGGGCAAGTCGGCTTGCAGGTTCCATTGCACTTTTTCGAACAGGCCGCTGGCCTGCCACTGCTCGCCCAGTTGCTGCGCGACCGCAACGGCTGTCTGCCGATCAGCATGGCCCACCAGCACCAGCATCTCGCGGTTCAGCGGCTCCTGCATGCGCTGTTCGGCCTGCAGTTCCAGGGCATCCGGCGTGTTGCCCGGCACCAGTTCCATCAAGTTGGCGGACAGCGGGGCGCCGTGGCGCCACTGCCAGCCGGCCAGGGCCAGCACGGCCACCAGCAGGATCAGGAACAGGCGCGGCAGCAAGCGTTCACTGGGCAAAGTCGTGTTGCTCCGCATCGCTCAACGGCTGGCTGGCGGTGCTGTCCTGCATGCGCAGCACGGTGCTGTCGCCCTGGGTTTCCAGCAGCTCGATGGTTTGCACCAGCTCGCCGCCGTCGATATTGATCTGGGTGAATACTTGTTTTAACAGCAGCGAGCGTGGGATCAGCGTCAGCTTCCATTGCCGGGCTTCGCCTTGCAGCTGCAGCTCGAAGTCGCGTTGCAAGCCGCTGCTGTCGCCCTGCAGCACGGCGAGGAACAGGCGGTTCTGCTCGGCGCCGGCGCTCTTGTTCGGCAGCAGTTGCCAGCCGTTGGCATCACGCCGGGCGATGCCCAGGGCGCTGATGCGGTAGTCCTGTTGCAGCGGGGTTTTCAGCAGCCATAGCAGGCCGTGGTCCTTGGCGAGTACGAAGGTGCCTTTGCTGACCAGCGGCTGCGGCAGGGCGCGCAGGTGTTTTTCCTGGATGAAGCTGCCGTGGATCACCGAGGGCTTTGCCAGTTGAGCGCTGAGTTGTTGCAAGTCGAAAGCATGGGCGCTGAAACTGAGCAGCAACACGATCCCTGTGGGAGCGAGCTTGCTCGCGAAAAACCTGAGGGCGCTGCGCAGTGTCAGGCGGATCGCATTATCGTTAACGTCCTTCGCGGGCAAGCCCGCTCCCACAGGGGTCAGCATTTCAGAGCCCTTTCGACGGCGTCGGTGAATATTCTGGGTGAGGCCAATTGCATCTCGCGGCTGGCGATTTCAACGGCGACTTGCACCGTGCTGGCACGGGTCAGGCGTTCGCCGCTGGCAAGGTCGGTGATCAGGTAATTGACCTTCAAGCGGTTCTCCCATTCCACCAGGCTCGCGCGCACATTGATGGTCTGTCCAAAGGTCGCGCCGCGCACGTAGCGCAGCTGCATATCGATCACCGGCCAGGCGTAGCCGGATTCGAGCATCGCCGTGTAGTTATGGCCGATCTTGTCCAGCAGCGCGCAACGCGCCACTTCCAGGTATTTGACGTAGTGCCCGTGCCACACCACGTTCATGGTGTCGATGTCGAAAAACGGCACCAGGATTTCGCTGTCGCTGTGCAGAACGCCCTGACTACGCATGCAGCCTCCAGTGTTGCTCGGCAATGCGCTTGAGGCACAGGCGCAGCTCGCCTTCGAGGGCACGGTCCTCGATGACCGGCGGGAAGTCCTTGGCGAGTGCTGCATGCATGGCGGCCAAGGCTGGCGGCAAAGGCCGCGCATCCTCGGCCTGGGCACGCAGCCACACGCCCTGGTTGGCGGCGAGCAGGGTGGCAGCGGCGACCTGTTCGGTCAGCTCCAGCACACGGATCGCATCGCGCGCAGCGATGGTGCCCATGCTCACCTTGTCCTGGTTATGGCACTCGGTGGAGCGCGAGAACACGCTGGCCGGCATGGTGTTTTTCAGCGCCTCGGCGGTCCAGGCGCTGGTGCCGATCTGCACCGCCTTGAAGCCGTGGTTGATCATCGCGCGCTCGGCCGGCGCGCCGGACAGGTTGCTCGGCAGGCCATGGTTGTAGCGCACGTCTACCAACAGCGCGAGCTGGCGGTCGAGGAGGTCGGCGACGTTGGCCACCAGGGTCTTGAGGCTGTCCATGGCAAAGGCGATATGCCCGCCGTAGAAGTGCCCGCCGTGCAGCACGCGTTCTTCCTCGGCGTCGATGATCGGGTTGTCGTTGGCGCTGTTCAGTTCGATCTCGATAAACGAGCGCAGCCAGTTCAGGCTGTCGGCCAACACCCCGAGCACATGCGGGGCGCAGCGCAGCGAGTAGCGATCCTGCAGGCGATGCAGCGGCGCGGTCGGCGCATCGATGGCCAGGTCCTTGCGCAGCCAGGCGGCGACTTGCATCTGCCCCGGGTGCGGCTTGGCGGCGAACAGGCGCTCGTCGAAGTGCTCCGGGTTGCCTTGCAGCGCCACCACGTTCAGCGCGGTGATGCGCGTCGCCAGTTGCAGCAGGTAGTCGGCCCGGGCGAAGGCCAGGCAGGCGAGGCCGGTCATCACGGCGGTGCCGTTCATCAGCGCCAGGGCCTCCTTGGGACGCAGCACCAGCGGGTCCCAACCCAGTTCGCGATGCACATCGGCAGCCTGGCGCCGCTCGCCACGGAACATGACCTCGCGCTCGCCGGACAGGGTCGCGGCCACGTAGGACAGTGGGGTCAGGTCACCGCTGGCGCCGACTGAGCCTTCTTCCGGAATCAGCGGCAGCACATCGTGTTCGAGGAACGCATGCAGGCGCTCGAGCAGTTCCACGCGCACCCCGGAAACCCCATGGCACAGCGACTGCAAGCGCGCCGCCAGCACGGCGCGAGTGGCTTGGGCGTCGAGCAACTTGCCCAGGCCGCAGCCGTGAAAGGTGTACAGGTGACGCGGCAGCGCCTCGACGTGGTGCAATGGCACCGCCACCACGCAGGAGTCGCCGTAGCCGGTGGTCACGCCGTAGATCACGCCTTCCTTGTCCAGCAGCGAGTCTAAGAACTGCGCGCCCTTGGCGATGCGCTGGCGATAGGCAGCGTCATCCTGCAAATGTGTGGGCACCTGACGGTTGGCCAGGGCCAGCACGTCTTCGATGCGCAGGGGGCGTTCGCCAAAGGTTACCGGCTCAAGATGCGTCGTCATCGGTCTTCCAGAAAGGGTAAAAGTTGAACCATTGTTGGGGCGCTTCCAGGCAGAACTGGCCCAGGCGTGCGGCATAGCGCGCGGTCCACAGGGCGATGATCTGCTCGCGGGTGCTGCGTTTCCATTCGATCAACTGCGCGAACGGCTCGATGGTCAGGTGATAGCGGCCCTGGTGTTTCAGGCACATCAGCAGGTTGACCGGGCATTTCAGCAGGCCGGCCAGCAACCATGGGCCTTGGGGAAAGGCGGCGTCGTGGCCGAGGAAATCCACCCGTACCGTGCGCCCGCCATGCAGCGGCACGCGGTCGCCAGCGATGGCCAGCCACTCGCCGTCGTCCAGGCGCTGGCTGAGCAACAGCATGGTGGCCGGGTCCAGCTCGCTGACCTGGATCAGGCGCAAGTGGGTCGCGCCGGCTTCGCCCAGCAGACGGTTGAAGCGCTCGGCGTGCTTGGTATGCACCAGCACGTTCATGGTGACCTGCTCGCCGATTTCCGCCAGCGCGCGGCACACTTCAAGGTTGCCCAGGTGCGCGCCCACCAGCATCTGCCCGCGCCCGCCACGCAGTTGCCCGCGCAGTTGCGCCGGGTCGTTGATTTCGATCTGCTCGATACGCAGCTTGCCGTTCCACACGTCGAGCTTGTCCAGCAGCGAGTCGGCGAAGGCCATGAATTGGCCGAAGACCTTTTTATGGGTCGGGCGCAATTCATCGCGTCCGCTCCACTCGGCCAGGCGCTGCTGATATTGCCAGGCGCTCTGGCGCGCGGTGCGGCCGAACAGGAAGAAGTACAGCACGATGCCGTACAGCACCGGGCTCAGCAGGCGGCGGCCGAGCACCTTGGCGGCGACGGCCGTGAGTTTCATCAGCCAGAAGCTGCCGCGTTCTTCGCGGTCGGCCCAGTGTTTGCTGCTGTCGCTCATGCCTGCCACCGTCGCCACAGGATCATCGGCGCGCGTACCAACATGCCGAAGAACAACCGGGTGTGCATGGCCGAGATGCGCACGTTGTCGCGGAACAAACGAAAGTGCGACAGGCCGTCGGTGGGGTAATGCACCTGCGTCGGCAGCCAGCGCATCGGCTGGTTACGCCAGGCCAGGCGCACCAGGATGTCGGAGTCGAAGTCCATGCGCGTGCCGATATAGGCCGAGTCCATCAGCGCCAGCGTCGGCGCCAGCGGGTACACGCGAAAGCCGCACATCGAGTCGCGGATCTGCAGCGACAGGGTGTTGATCCACACCCACACGTGGGTCAGATAGCGCGCGTACAGGCGACCCTTGGGCACGCTGTCGTCGTATTCGGGATAGCCGCAGATGACCGCGTCGGGGTGCCGGCGCGAGGTGTCGATAAACGTCTCGACTTCACGCAAATCGTGCTGGCCGTCGGCATCCACTTGCAGGGCATGGCTGAAGCCCAGGCGTGCGGCTTCGCGGAAACCGGCCATGACCGCGCCACCTTTGCCCTGGTTGTTCGGCAGGGTCAGCAGGGTGACGTTTTCGAGGCGTGCCAGCTGTGCCAACACCGCCGCGCAGGCCGGACTGCTGCCGTCGTCGACCAACAGGCACGGCAGGCCGCTGTCCAACAGGCTGCGGACCACGGCTGGCACGGCGGCTTCATGGTTGTAGACCGGGATCAGGGCGCAGGGGTTATGCATGGCTCACCCAATCGGCGGGTAGCGTGCTTCCTGCGGTGAATGGATTTTCTGCGGTGAGCACGCTCCCTTTGGTTAGCAAGCTCCTTGTGATGAGCAAGCTCCCTGTGGTTAGCAAGCTCCCTGTGATGAGCAAGCTCCCTGTGGTGAGCGGGCTTGCCCCGCGTTGGGCTGCGAAGCGGCCCCAATAAGGTCGACGGGGTCTTCCAGGCATACCGAGTTGGCTGGTTTTGGGGCTGCTTCGCAGCCCAACGCGGGGCAAGCCCGCTCGCCACAACAAGCCCGCTCGCCACAAAAAGCCTGTTTGCCACAAAAAGCCTGCTTGCCACGACGAACCTGCTTGCCACAAGAGGTTATGCATTTTTCGCCTCCAGCACTATCCGGCCACTGGAGCAGGCCGCCACGCTATTGCGGTAGGCGAAGTACAGCTTGGCGCGCTCTGTATCAAAGCGCAGGTGCAGTTCGATACGGTCGCCCGGGCGTACCAGTTGCTGGAACTTGAGCACTTCCATGCCGGCAAAGGTCGTCGGCAGGTCCAGCAGTTGCTGGCCGAGGTTGAAGGCCCATTCCACCTGTACCACGCCGGGCAGCACCGGAGTGACCGGGAAGTGGCCGCTGAAGTAAGCCAGGTCCGGCGGCACACTCAGTTGCAGGGTCCATTCGCCATCCGCTTTTACCTGCTCCAGCACTTCCGGGGCTTTTGGTCGTGGCGCCAGCAGCAGTGCTTCGACGTCGGCCTGCGGGAGCTTGCCCTGGCTGTTCAGCGGCAATTGGCGCAGCAGGCGCCAGCGCCGCGGCAGGGCCAGGGCTTCGCAATGCTGGCTGAGGTGCTGGCGCAGGGTTTGGGTGACGGTGCGCCGGCCCTGGTTGCGCAGGGCGTGCAGGCCTTCGGCGCTCAACACCACCAACGCGCCGAGGGACGCGCGATTTTCCTGTACCACGCCCAGGCGGGTTTCGGCGACCCAAGCGTGAGCCATCAGCGCCTGTTCGAGCATCGGCAGCGAGATGCGTTTTTCTTCCAGCTTGACGATGCGGTCCAGGCGACCCAGCAGCTCGAAACGGCCATCTGGATGGATTCGGGCAGCGTCGGCAGTCTGTTCAATATGCCCGGCGGGCAGGTAAGGCGAGGCGATACGCAGCGCGCCGTCGGCGTCCTGGCTCAGTTGCACGTCGGCGAATGGTTGCCAGGGTTGCGCGCCCTGGCGCCAGGCGATGCCGCCGGTCTCGGAGCTGCCGAGGATTTCCGTCGGCCATTGCTCCAGGCGCTCGTAAAGGCTGGTGGCCGCCTCGAGGGGCAAGGCGCCGCCGGACGAGAACACTCTCGCCACCTGGCTCAGTGCCGGCCAGTCGAGGTTGTCGCCCATGCGCTTGAGCAGCGCCGGGCTGGCGACCCAGGCAAAGTGCGGGTGCTCGCGGCTGGCGCGCTGCAGGTCTTCGGGGAATGCCAGTTGCCTGCGCACAAAAGTGCGACCGGCGCACAGCGGCCACAGCACACGGAACAGCAAGCCGTAGATATGCTGGGTGGCGACGCTGCCGATGATGCACGCGTCTTTCACGTCCGCGCCCCACAAGGCTTCCAGCGCCTGGACTTCATTGGCCAACTGACGCAGGGTCTTGTCGATGCGCTTGGGCTCGCCGCTGGAGCCCGAGGTGCACAGGCTCAGTTGGCAGGCGTCAAGGTCGAGGGCAGCAGGGCTCAAGGGCGACTGATACAGCGCGTCGAGGTCGGCAGCTTCCACCAGCCAGGCGTCGACGGCCTCGTCCCAGCGTTGGCGGGTCTGGGGTTGCAGGTCGGCGGGCAGCAGCACGCTGACCCCGGCACGCCAGGCGCCCAGCAGGGCAATCGCCAGTACGCCGGCGTCTTCCAGGTGCACGGCCAGGCGCTGGATGCCAAGCGCCTGCAGGCCTGCGGCCAGGCTCAGGGCGTGTTCCCACAGTTCAGCGTGATTCATTGCAGGTTCGGTGGTCACCAAACGCTGTTGCAGCGGCTCGAGCAACAGGTGCTCAAGTTTCAACCCTTTCATACGCGGCCTCGAACCCTTTGTCGTACCAGCCATTCCACGGCAAACAACAGCCCCATCAGCCCGTAGGCGATCAGGCCGTTGTACAACGTCCACCAACTCAGCGGCGCCCACAGGGTGAGCGCGGCGGCGAGCAGGCCATTACACAGAAAAAAAACACTCCACACCACGGTGACCTGGCGCGTATACACAATCGCGTGGGGGGGCAGCTGCGGGTCGGTCATGCGCGCCAGGCGCTCGACCATCGGCGGGCCGTATTTCAGGCTCAGGCCGAACAGCGCGAGCATGAACGCGCTGACCAGGCTCGGGTACCAGCGCAGCAGGTGCGGGTTGTCGAACCAGGCCAGCAACAGGCAGAACACGATCACGGCCACCGCCATCCAGCGGCTGCCGGGGCGCCGCGCACCGGTCAACGCGCGCAACAGCCACAAACTGCCGAGCAGCAGGCCGAATTGCCACGGCGCGAAGTGCTCGGTGCCGTAATACACCGCAAAGGGGTACAGCAGCCCCGCCAGCAACAGGCCAAGGCCGATCAGCCGGCTCATGCGGCCGGCGTGACCAGACGGTACACCGCCTCTACCACGTCGTTGACGGTGCGCACGGCCTTGAACTCTTCGGCAGCGATCTTCTTGCCGGTCTGGCGCTTGATATGGTCGATCAGGTCGACGGCGTCGATGCTGTCGATTTCCAGGTCCTGGTACAGGTTGGCGTCGAGAGTGACGCGCTCAGGCGGCAGTTCAAACAGTTCCACCAAGGCATCGCGCAGGGTGTTGAAAATATCGTCACGAGTTTGCATGGTCCGGTCTCAAGCTGCCTGTCTGGCCGTGACGAACGCCGCGAGGCTGGCCACGTTGGTGAAGTGATTGCGGGTGTCCTTGGCGTCGGCATCGATTTTGATGTCGTACTTTTTCTGGATCGCGAGGCCCAATTCCAGGGCGTCGACCGAATCCAGGCCCAGGCCTTCGCCGAACAGGGTTTGTTCGCTGCCGATGTCGTCGGCGCTGATGTCTTCCAGGCCCAGGGCCTCGATGATCAGCGTCTTTATGTCGTGCTCAAGGCGGTGTTGGTCGCTCATCTTCGGCGAGCTCCTTAATAAAATAGTGGTGCAGGTAATCGTTGAGCTTGCGTGAAGCCTGGGGCGCAGGCCCCAATGCCGCGAAGGCCTGTGGTTCTATATCGGCACCCACCCGCAAACTGAAGTGCACGCGGCATTTTGGGATGCGATACCAGGGTTCGGCCTTGGTCAGGGTGGTGGGGCTGACCTTGATCACCACGGGGGTGATGATTGTCGCACCGCGCAGCGCAATGGCGGCGCCCCCGCGATGAAAGGCAGGCGCCGCGCCGGGTGTGGTGCGGGTGCCTTCCGGAAAGATGATCAGGGTTTGCCCGGCCTGCAGCGCGCCAGCGGCGGCATCGAGCATCTCGGCGCTGCCGTCGTTGCTGATATAACCCGCGTCGCGCACCGGTCCTCGGGTGAACGGGTTTTGCCACAGGCTTTGCTTGACCACACAGTTGGCCTGGCGCACCAGGCCAATCAGGAACACCACATCGATCAGCGACGGGTGGTTGGCGATGATCATCTGGCCCGGGCGGCCGAGCTTTTCCGCGCCTTCGACACTGAAGGTCAGCACCCCGGCGCGTTGCATCAGGCGGATAAAGAACCAGAACAGCCAGCTGATGGTGTGACGGGCGCGGCGCCGGTGTTGGGTGGCGTCGCCCGGCAGGCAGCTGAGCAGGGGGAACACCAGCAAACGCAGGCACAGCCCGCCGAAACCGAACAGCACGAAGCTGGCTGCGGTGGCGATCAGGCGCCAGTAGTAGGCGTCCCGGGGTTTGTCGGTCAAGGCTTGCGTTGCCAGTTCCATACGCGGTTCTTCCAGGCATGTTGGCAGGCGACCTGGTCGGTGAGCAGGGTGCGCAGCAGGTTCAGGGCGTGAGGCCACTGGGTTTGAGTGGGTTGGACAGTGCCGGGGCTGAGTTCCAACTGCCACTCGTCGCCGGGCGTCAGCAGCAGGCCGAGGGCGTAGGGAAAGGGCACGTCGTGGATCCAGCTGGCGTAGGCCTCGGGCGGCTGTTCTTCGGTGATCACCAGCAAGACCGCCGAGGCGCCCTCGTTGAGCAGCGCGGCGGCTTCGAGCATGCCGTGCTCCAGGCCATCACCGGCGGCCGCCAGGGCGGTCATTTCGCTGGTTTCATTACGCAGGATCGACCACAGGCCAATCACCGCGTTATGCACCGACAGGCTGAACTGGGTCGGCGACAGTGGCTGGTCGTTGGCCAGGTCAGTGAGGATATCGAGGGTGCGCGGGGTCTCGCCGTGCCGGGAAATAAACACCAGGGGCAAGTCCTGCAGGCCTTCGGCCAGTGGCCAGCCCACGCTGAAGGCCATGCGCGCCAGGCGGCTCAGGCGCCGGCGCTGCATGGCCGGCAGGAATGACACGTCGGGGCAGGCTTCGCTTTCGGGCAGCAACACCGGATTCCGGCACCAGGCGTGCCAGTCGTCCGCGCTCTCCAGGCCAGGGGCCCAGGCGCGCCATTGGGCGATGTTGAAAGTGATCACTGAGAAGATATCCCGCCCCTGCGGGCTTCCATGTGCAGCCGTTGGCCCCGAATACCGGGACAGGGAGCAGTAGCCGAATGGCGCGCATTATCCCGTTGCCGTGGGGTTCTAGCAAACTTTGGTAAATATTTGTGCACGGCTGATTACAAATTAGTGGAGGGGATTTACACATTGTCGGTTACCGAAGGTCGGCTGGGTTGTCGGACCCTTCCTGATTCTTCGTGTGTGACGTACTACATGCCGACTTTAATGCAGCAGTGCATGGATGAACGAGGTAGCTAACAGGCGCTTTTGCCCTCTACACTCGGACATTCATTGATACACGGAGGTTTTTCCATGCGGCGTGTGGTGTTCAATCAGAAAGGCGGCGTTGGCAAGTCCAGCATCGCCTGCAACCTGGCGGCGGTCAGCGCCAGTGAAGGCTATCGAACCCTGTTGGTGGACCTCGATGCACAAGCCAACTCAACCCAGTACCTCACCGGGCTGACGGGCGACGATATCCCCATGGGGATCGCGGATTTTTTCAAGCAAACCCTCTCATCCGGGCCGTTTTCCAAGAAAAACCAGGTCGATATCTACGAAACGCCATTCGACAACTTGCACGTCATCACCGCGACTGCTGAACTGGCGGACCTGCAGCCCAAGCTTGAGGCCAAGCACAAGATCAACAAGCTGCGAAAGCTGCTGGACGAATTGAGCGAAGATTACGACCGGATCTACCTGGATACGCCGCCGGCCCTGAATTTCTATGCGGTTTCGGCGCTGATTGCCGCCGATCGTGTGCTGATCCCCTTCGATTGCGACAGCTTCTCGCGCCAGGCCTTGTATGGCCTGCTGGCGGAAATCGAAGAATTGAAGGAAGACCACAACGAAGGCCTGGAAGTGGAAGGCATCGTGGTCAATCAGTTCCAGGCGCGGGCGAGCTTGCCGCAGCAGATGCTCGACGAGTTGATCGCCGAAGGCCTGCCGGTGCTGCCGGTGTACCTGGCCAGTTCGGTACGCATGCGCGAGTCGCACCAGGAGAGCAAGCCGTTGATCCACCTGGACCCACGGCACAAGCTCACGCAGCAATTTGTGGAGCTGCATAACCTGCTGGAAAACGCCTGATCTGACAGGCAATGCTGACCTTAATGTGAAATGCAATCAGTGTGGGAGCTGGCTTGCCTGCGATGGCATCGCCTCGGTGTATCAGGCAGACCGAATCGCCTGCATCGCAGGCAAGCCAGCTCCCACATTTTGTTTTGCGTTCTGGCACGAAGATTTGGATTTGTCCCACACAGGCTGTAGGACAGGTCTGGCAATTGGGGTTCTGCCTTGTATCGTTGCCTACAGGTAAGACAGAATCCGCCGGCTTGTGCGTCTGGAGGGGTGTCTCTTAAGGTTCGTCGGTCGCTGAATGTTCAGTGACCGGGTTTAGTAGCCCAATCAGACGAAAGCATGTGCGCCGCTCCATCATCATGGCAGCTGTGCGCAGGGCACCTTCGGGTGCGCCGGTTTTTGCTTTCGTTCCCGGTCTACTAACCTGCGTACAGCTGCCGCCCTCGTTTAGTAGCGAGTAGGTGATGGTCCTATCAGAGAACGAAAAGCATGCTATTTACCGTCACACCCAACCTCTCCACCGAAACCCTCGTGCTAAACAGCTACGAAACCTTCTCTTCCGTGCGCACCCTGTTACTCAACTTGTCCAACGACCTCACCGGCGAACACCGCGACCTGGCACTGGCCATCCACCAGTTGAGTGAGCTGGGCGTACTGCTGGTCGGTCTGATCATGGACCGCGAAGCCCCGCTGGCCTGAGGTTAAACGCGGTCAAAAAATGTGGGAGCGGGCTTGCTCGCGAATGCGGTGTGTCATTCAGCCTATGCATCGACTGACACTGCGCATTCGCGAGCAAGCCCGCTCCCACATTTGATAGGTGTTGTTCTCAGGGGGGAGTTATACGCCCTGGCTGCGTAACCACGCCATCAACTGCGGCAACGGAAACGCCCCACTCTGGCGCGCCACTTCGCGGCCGTTCTTGAACAGAATCAAACTCGGGATCGAGCGAATCCCCAACTGCGCCGACAACTGCTGATTCGCTTCGCTGTCGAGCTTGGCCAATCGGCACTTGCCCTCCAGCTGCCCAGCCGCTTGCTCAAACACCGGCGCAAATGACTTGCACGGCCCGCACCATTCAGCCCAGACATCCACCAGCAACGGCAAATCGCCTTTGATCTGACTGGTGTAGTCACCTTGTTTCAGCTCGAACGGCGTGTTCAGCAAAACCTGCTGCTTGCAGCGCCCGCATTTTGGCGCATCGCCCAGGCGTTCGCCGGGGATGCGGTTGAGGCCGTTGCAATGGGGGCACGGGATTACGAGAGGTTCGGACATGGTGGGCTCCTGGAATGACCAATAGGTTCTATGTGGAGCCGGGGCAGATAGTTATCAAGGTTGTAGTGAGCGGGACAAGCCCGCTCACTACAACAGTAGCGCCTACGACGAACAACTGATCTCCAAATGCTTGCCCCAATCCGGCGGGCGTTGCGCGTATTGCTCCACGCCCGCTTGCTCCTCGAACGGCTTGGAAAGCACCTCGTGCAGCCGCCGCACTTCGCTGTAATCGCCGGACTCGGCGGCGGTGATGGCGTTTTGTGCGAGGTAGTTGCGCAGGATGTACAGCGGGTTGACCGCATGCATGCGCGCGCGTCGCTGTTCTTCAGTGTATGCCCCGTCCCTTGCAACGCGGGCTGTGTAGCGCTCGGCCCAGGCGTCGAAACCGGCCAGGTCGACAAAATCATCACGCAAGCGGGTCACGGCCAGTGCCGCTGGTTCATCGCCCAGGCGCCGGAAGAACAGGGTGTAATCCACACCGCTGTTCTGCATCAGCTTCAATAAGCGCTCGACCAGCGCCTGATCATCGTCCTCGGCGGTGGTCAGCCCCAAACGACGGCGCATCAGGTCCAGGTAGTGGGCCTGATACAGCGGCAGGTACAGGCCCAGCGCTTCCTTCAAGGCATCGACGCTGATGAACGGCGTCAACGCCTGCGCCAGGGCGCTGAGGTTCCATTGGCCGATCGGCACCTGGTTGCTGAAGGAATAGCGCCCTTCATGGTCCGAGTGGTTGCAGATGAAGTGCGCGTCAAAGTCGTCGAGAAACGCAAACGGCCCGAAGTCGAAGGTGATGCCGAGGATCGACATGTTGTCGGTGTTCATCACGCCGTGGCAGAAGCCGTAGGCCTGCCATTTGGCAATCATCTCGGCATTGCGCTCGACGATCTCACGGAACATCGCCAGGTACGGCTCAGGCTGCTCGCGGCACTCGGGGTAGTGCAGGTTGAGCACGTGCTCGGCCAATTGCGCCTGCTGTTCGGGCTTTTTGGTGTAGTAGAAATATTCGAAATGGCCGAAGCGGACATGGCTGTGGGCCAGGCGCAGCACCATCGCGCCGCGCTCCTGTTTCTCACGCCACACCGGGGTATCGGAGCCGACCACGCAGAGGGCCCGGCTGCTGGGAATGCCCAGCGCGTGCAGCGCTTCTGAGGCCAGGAACTCCCGAATCGACGAACGCAGCACCGCGCGCCCATCGCCCATGCGCGAGTACGGCGTCATGCCGGCGCCCTTGAGGTGCAGGTCCCAGTGCTCGCCGGCCTGGTTGTACACCTCGCCCAGCAGCAGCCCCCGCCCATCGCCCAATTGTGGCGTGTAGCCACCGAACTGATGCCCGGAATAGACCATCGCCCGCGGTTCCGCCTCGGCCCACAGCTTGTGGCCGCCAAACAGCTCGGCGAACACCGGCGTTTCAGCCACGGCCGGGTCGAGGTCGAGCAAGGCCATGGCGGCATCGCTCGCCACCACAAGGCGCGGCGCATCGAGGGGTTCAGGCAGGACGTGGGTTGAGAACGCGTCGCCCAGGCGTGCGAAGCGGTTGTCGAAGGTCAGTTCGTCGAGGGCTTTCACCGGCCATCTCCAGCAGAATGTCCGAGCATTCTGCTGGGGATAGGGCGTTTAGTCGAGTTTACCCGGCGGCGGTTCTTGCACGCCGCCGTCATTGGCGGGTTTGGCCGGGGTGTCGACTTCGACCAGTTTGTATTCCTGGCCGTGGAGGTTCTTCAGGTAGACCTCCATCTGGCGGAACGAAATGTTGATGTGCTCTTTCTTGAATTCGCGGTTGATAAAGCGGTTCACTTCGTCGATCACCGGGTTGCGGTCGCCCAGGTCGCGCACGTGCATGCGCAGTTCGTGGTCGAGGGTGCTTTCGCCGAAGTTGAGGAAGTACACGTGTGGCTCCGGTTCCTTGAGCACTCGCGGGTTCTCGCGGGCGGCCTTGAGCAGGAGTTCCTTCACGCGGTCCAGGTCGGAGCCGTAGTCCACGCCAAGCTTGAGCGTGACGCGGGTGATGGTGTCGGTCAGTGACCAGTTGATCAGTTGCCCGGTGATGAAGGTCTTGTTCGGGACAATGATGTCCTTGCGGTCGAAATCGGTGATGGTGGTGGCGCGGATGCGGATCTTGCTCACCGTGCCCGACAGGTTGCCGATGGTGATGGTGTCGCCGATCCGCACCGGGCGTTCGAACAGGATCATGATGCCGGAGATGAAGTTGGCGAAGATCTCCTGCATCCCGAAGCCCAATCCCACCGACAGCGCCGCGACCAGCCATTGCAGCTTGTCCCAGCTCACGCCGAGGGTCGACAGGGTCGAGACAAAGCCGACGCCGGCAATCACATAGGACAGCAAGGTGGTGGTCGCGTACGCGCTGCCCTGGGCCAGGTCCAGCTTGGACAGCACCAGCACTTCCAGCAAGCCGGGCAGGTTGCGCGCGAGGGCGAAGGTGATGCCGACAATGATCGACGCCCCCAGCAGGTCGCCGATGCTGATCGGCACCATGCTGATATTGGCGCCGGTGCCGCTGGTGTATTCGTAGAGCGTGACGTTGTCGAGGTAGGAGAACACGGTGATCAGGTCTTTCCAGACCCAATACAGCGCCGCGATAAAACCGCCGAGCAAGGCCAGGCGGATCAGGCGCATGGATTGTTCGTTGACCTGCTCGATGTCCAGCGTCGGCTCTTCGATCACTGCCTCGCCATCGCCGGCTTCCTTGGCAGCCTGGCGTTTGGCCAGGGCCCGTGCGTAAGCCAGGCGCCGCGCGGCGACACCCAGGCCGCGTACGAAGGTGGCTTCGATCACCAACCAGAACATCAACAGGTACAGGGTGTTGATCAGCCGGTCGCTGAGTTTGAGCGCGGTGTAGTAGTAGCCGAACAGCACCGCGATAAACAGCGCGATGGGCAGGGCGGTGAACAGCAGGCCCACGGCTTTGCGAAACAGCGAGGCTTTTTCATGCGTCGGGCTGTTCAGCAACAGGCGCCCCAGCAGCCAGGCCATCAGTGCGTAGCACAGCAGCACCACGCCGATGCCCAGCACGTCGTCGGCCAATGCCGCCGGTTGATGCTCGGCAATTGCCACCACCGCCACCAGGGCCAGCACCACCAGCCCGAGCTTGCGCACCCAGCCCTGGAGGAATTCGACCTGGGGTTTCTCCCAACGGAAGTGCAGCTCGGCCACGCCACCCGGCGCGAGGATGCGGTAGGCGGTGTAGAACACCAGCCACGCCTGGGCGATCTGCAGCAAGGCCGCGCCGAGGTTGGCGTTTTGCCCACGGGCGTCAATCTGCAGCGCATACCCGCACAGCGCCAGGCCCAGGGCTACCGGCATCGCCAGCAGGATATTGATCAGGATGGCCTGCGGCGTGTGCCACTGGCTGTCGCGCTTGAAGTGACCGATGTCCAGGTGGACCTTGTTCAGGCGCTGGTACAGGGCCTTGCGGCGCCACAACAGCGCGCCGATCAACAGCAGCAGCGGCAGGAACAGCAGCGGACGCTGGGTCAGGCCGTCGTACAACTCGCTGACGCTGGAAGCCCAGGGCAGGGTGGTGACTTGCTTGCTCAGGTGCGCCGGCACGGTTTCCAGCCACTCGGTGTCCAGCGGCTTGTTGCTGGGGATCCAGAACATTTGCTCATCCAGCGTCGCGCGCAGGGTGGTGGCGGTGCTGAGCAGTTGTTTCTGGTTCAGTTGCAGGGTGATGGATTCGTTCAGCAGCGCGCTCAGTTCACGGCTCAGGCGCTCCAGCAGGTCGCTGCGGGTGATCGCCAGCTCCAGCAGGGTGCGACGCAATTGTGGCGTGACGTCTTCCGGTGGCTGGTTGGCCAGCAGGTTGTCGACGTAGGTGCTCGGGGAGCTGATCAGCTCGCGCTGCTGGTTGACCTCGAACTGGTACAGGCGAATGTTGGCGATGTCATCGGCCAGGTCGCGGTCCACCGTCAGGCGCGGCAATGCCTGCTTCTGTTTGTAGAGAATCTTGGAGAGCAGCAGGCTGCCCTTGAGCACGTTGATCTGCTCGTCCAGCGCCGAATCGCTCTGGGTCACGGTGTCCAGTTGCTGCTTGGTCTGCAGGTTTTTCTGGGTCAGGTCGTTGAGGCGGTCGGTGCTTTTGAGCAGGTAGTCGGACAGTTTCAGGTTGGCCGCGCTCTCGGTGGCCAGCAGGCTGCTGCCGCCGGCCTTCTGCGCCTCGATGGACTGCTGGGTTACCGTCTGCTGGGACTGGGCCAGGCGTTTCTGGTTGATCAGGGTTTGCAGGTCCTGGATTTCCTGCTCCAGGCGCGCGGTTTTCTCCACCACCAGGTCGTGCTGGCTATTGCCCAGGTCTTGCAGTTGGCTGTTGCCGGCCAGTTCCTGGCGACGCAAAGGGATCAGCGCATTCAGGGCGGCGAGTTCGGCGTTCAGTTGGTTGCGCTGGTCGCCGCTGATGGTTTTGCCATTGTCCTTGCCGGCCTTGAGGATCGCATTGATCTGCTGGATGCGCGTCTGGCTGTTGCTGATTTCGGTCTGGGCGCGCTCGGGGCGGGTCTGGGCGGCAATGGTCAGGCTGTTGGCGTCTGCCAGTTCTTTTTGCAGGTCACCTTGCTGGGTGGTGCGCTGCACCAGCAGTTGTTCCAGCTGTGGCACCGGCAGGCTGGCGTAGCGCTGGGCGACCGGGATGACCTTGGTTGCCTTGAGCCGGGTCAGCTCACGCTGGTTGTCGGTGGTCTGGCGCGGGGCGTCCTCCAGCTGGCGCTTGAGGTCGATGAGGCGCTGCTCGTAATCCTGCTTGTTGCCCAGGTAATTCAGGGTCTGCTGCAGGATCGACTGCAACGCCTTCATGTCGGCGTCGGGCAGCTTGCGGTCGGGCAGCTTGTCCAGGGATTGCTGGATGGCGTCGGCGCTGGGCGGGTCGGCGGCGTGTACGCTGCCGACACAAAGGGTCAGGCCCAGCAGGGCAGTGGCGAGAAAAGTGCGCAGGATTGGCATAGAGACCGGTCGAGCAAGGTGAAGAATCGGGGCGTTGTCGCCCCGCAGTTTAGAGGAAGAGTCCGGGACCCGGGCGACTTCCTTCGGGGAATCTGACGCCGACTTTGCCGATCTTGTTCCCGTCCATGACCGCGACGGTCCAGATGGTGTTGTTCCATTCCACCTGGTCGCCCACCACCGGCGCGCCGCCGACTTTCTGGGTGATGAAGCGGCTGAGGGGCATGTCCGGGTCGATGCCTTCGAGCTTGAGGCCGTACAGGGCGGAAACCGCGCCCAACTGGGCGTCGCCTTCAAGCACGAAGTCGCCGAAGAAGCGCAGGTCCAGGCCGCGTTGCGGTGCCTGGCTGAACAGTTTGCCCAGGGCTGGCAGGTTGTGTTCGTGGCCGATCACACAGAGCAGGTCGTCGACTTCCAGCACCGTACTACCCGACGGATGGAGCAGTTGCTGGCCACGGAACAGCGCGGCGATCCGCGTGCCTTCGGGCATTTTCAGCTCGCGCAGAGCTGCGCCGATGCACCATTTTTCCGCGCCCAGGCGGTAGACGAACAGCTCCCACTCGCTGGTGACGTGCACTTCCAGGGCCGCGCGCGAGATGGGCGCAGGGTCCGGCGGTACCGTCACTTTAAGCAGCTTGGCCACCCACGGCAGGCTGGTGCCCTGCACCAGCAATGACACCAGCACGATAAAGAAGGCGAGGTTGAAGTACAGCTGCGCATGCGGCAGGCCGGCCATCAGCGGGAACACCGCCAGGATGATCGGCACCGCGCCACGCAGGCCAACCCAGGCGATGAAGGCTTTTTCGCGGCCATGGAACGCCTTGAACGGCAGCAGGCCGACCATCACCGACAGCGGCCGCGCGAACAGGATCATCCACAGCGCCAGGCCCAGGGCCGGCAGCGCGATCGGCAGCAAGTCGTGGGGCGTGACCAGCAGGCCCAGCACCAAAAACATGCCGATCTGCGCGAGCCAGGCCATGCCGTCGAGCATATGCAAAATGCCATGACGGCTGCGCACCGGGCGGTTGCCGATCACCAGGCCGCACAGGTACACGGCGAGGAAGCCGCTGCCGTGCAGGGCGTTGGTCAGGGCGAACACCACCAGGCCGCCGGCGATCACCAGGATCGGGTACAAGCCCGTGGCCAGGTTGATGCGGTTGACCATCTGCAGCATCAGCCAGCCGCCGCCCAGGCCGACGATGCCGCCGATGCCGAACTCGCGCACCAGGTGCGTCAGCAGGCTCCAGTGCAGGCCGGTCTGGCCGCTGGCAAGCATGTCGATCAGGGTAACGGTGAGGAACACCGCCATCGGGTCGTTGCTGCCGGACTCGATTTCCAGGCTGGCGGTGACCCGCTCGTTCAGGCCCTTGCCGCCCAGCAGCGAGAACACTGCCGCGGCGTCCGTGGAGCCGACGATGGCGCCGATCAACAGGCCCTGGATGATATTGAGGTCAAACAGCCAGGCCGCGGCCATGCCGGTGAGGCCGGTGGTGATCAGCACCCCGACCGTGGCCAGCGACAACGCCGGCCACAACGCTACGCGAAAGCTCGCGACCCGCGTGCGCAGGCCGCCGTCCAGCAGGATCACGGCCAGCGCGAGGTTGCCCACCAGGTAGGCGGTCGGGTAGTTATCGAAAATGATGCCGCCGCCATCGACGCCGGCGACCATGCCCACGGCCAGGATGATCACCAGGATCGGGATGCCCAGGCGGGACGAAAGAGAACTCACCAGAATGCTTGCACCCACCAGCAACGCGCCGATCAAGAACAGGCTGTTGATGGTCGTCGCATTCAAAGGCAGTACTCCATGAGTAAACAAGACGGGGCGCAAACTGACCATGCAGTCTGCGTGCCAGCGATTCTAACCTGTTGAATTGCTGCGCTGTCAAAAAGGTTTCGTGGCGCGATGAAGATCAAATGTGGGAGCTGGCTTGCCTGCGATAGCATCGCCTCGGTGAGCCTGATTCACCGAGGTGCCTGCATCGCAGGCAAGCCAGCTCCCACAAGGGATCAGCGCTGCCAGGAGGGCTTTGGTTCAGAGGCGGAACCGCCCCACCATCCCATTCAAATCCACCGCCAGGCGCGACAGCTCACTGCTCGCCGCACTTGTCTGGCTGGCGCCGGTGGCGGATTGCACCGACAAATCACGGATGTTCACCAGGTTACGGTCCACTTCCCGCGCCACTTGCGCTTGCTCTTCCGCCGCGCTGGCGATCACCAGGTTGCGCTCGTTGATCTCCACGATGGCGGTGTTGATGGTGTCCAGCGACATCCCCGCGCCCTTGGCGATGTTGAGTGTCGATTCCGCACGTTCGGTGCTGTTGCGCATCGAGTCCACCGCGTGCTCGGTGCCGGCCTGGATGCTGCCGATCATCCGCTCGATCTCGCTGGTGGACTGCTGGGTACGGTGGGCCAGGGCGCGCACTTCATCGGCAACCACGGCGAAGCCACGGCCGGCTTCCCCGGCACGCGCGGCTTCAATGGCGGCGTTGAGGGCCAGCAGGTTGGTCTGGTCGGCCAGGCCGCGAATCACGTCCAGCACCTTGCCGATATCCCGGGACTCATTGGCCAGGTCGCCGATCAAGGTAGCGGTGGCTTGCACGTCGCCGCTCATGCGCTCGATCGCGCTGACGGTTTCCTGTACCAGGTCACGCCCGTCGCCGGCGGAAGTGGTGGCATTGCGCGAGGCTTCGGAGGTGCTCACCGCATTGCGCGCGACTTCTTCGACGGCGCTGGTCATCTCGTTGACGGCCGTGGCGGCCTGTTCGATTTCGTTGTTTTGCTGGGTCAGGCCGCGGGCGCTTTCGTCGGTGACGGCGTTCAGCTCTTCAGCCGCCGATGCCAGCTGGGTGGCGGAGCCGGCGATACGCTGCAGGGTGTCGCGCAGCTTGTCCTGCATCTTGGCCATGGCCGCCAAAAGGCGCCCGGCTTCGTCGTTGCCGTCAATCTTGATCGGCCGCGTCAGGTTGCCTTCGGCGATTTCTTCAGCGGCGCCCAATGCCTGGGAAATCGGCAAGGTGATGCTGCGGGTCAGCAGCCAGGCGAACAGCAGGGTCAGCGCGGTGGCGATTACCAGCAGGCCCACCACCAGGTCAAAGGCCAGATCGTACTGGTCTTCGGCTTGCTGGTTGGTGGCCAGGGCCATCTTGTTATTGAGGTCCAGCAGGCGCGTGAGCACCGCGTTGACCTGCTCGGAGTTGCTCAGCAGTTCGGTGTTGAGCAGGCTGCGCAACTCGTCCACCTGATTGGCGCGCGACAGGCTTTTCATGCGCTCTTCGATCTGATGGTACTGGCCGAGCAGGCGCACGTATTCGTCGTAGGTCGAACGCTCCTCGCTGCTCTCGATCAGCTTCTCGTAGACCGCCTGGGCCGTGCGGATCTGCTGGTTGCGCAGCTCGAAAGCCTCGAGGGTTTTTTGTTGCACCTCCGGCTCGCGGTTGGTCAGCAAGCGATAGGACAGGACCCGCAGGCGCAAAGTGAGTTGGGTGAACTCATCCAGGGCGCGAATGCTCGGCACGCTGGACAGCGTGATGTCTTCGGTGGCGCCACGGATTTTGCTCATCTGGTTCAGGGCGAACACACCGAGAAACAACATCAGGGCACCAATCAGCGCGAAGCCGAGGAAGGCCCTCGGAGCAATATTCATATTACGAAGCGACATGCGGAAATCCTGGGGAGAAGCGCGATCCGTGCGGTCATGAGACGGGGTGTCCCTCTCTATCGGACGTACGACTAAAGTCTAAAGGGCGCTGTGCGTTTTTGTCGCACCTGACGAGGGGTTGCGCTGATTCAGGAACCAGATGGGGGAAATGCAGTCACTAAGGCTCGAAAGCGTGGCCCGGCCCTTAAAAAACGGGCTGCGCGCCGGGGATAACCCTGGCATCCGAGGTGAATTTTCTTTATCGTCACCGCCCTTTGAAAAAGCCCGAGAAATCAAAATGTTAGAAGCATCCCTCAGCCAACTGGAACAACTGGTCAGCGACCTGGTACAGCAGAATCAGGATCTACTGGGCAGCAACGAATCCCTCAAGGCCGAACTGGCTCGCGCCAAGGATGAGAACGACAGCCTGCAATTGAACCTGATGGAACAGGAAGAAAAGCATGGCGCCACCGCCGCGCGTATCCAGGCGTTGGTTGAGCGCGTGAGCGCAGGGCCTGTCAGCGCATGAATGAAGGGATAAAGGTCGTTTCGATTCTCGGAGAGGATTACTCGATCAAGGCACCGGCAGGGGAGGACAAGACCCTGATGCACGCCGTGACCATGCTCAAGGCGTCCCTGGCCACCACCAAGAAAAAGTACCCTACCCTGATCGGTGACAAGCTACTGGTGCTGGCGGCGCTGAACCTGTGCGCCGAGCAGATCGAAATGCAGCAGGCTCACCAGCAGGAACTCGACCGTTACCAAGAGCAAGTCAGCGCCACGGTCGATGTGATTTCCAAGGTGATCGGACAGCCTTAGGGGTCAGAACCACTCATCCTGCATGCCGAGGCACGTGTCATCACGTGCTTCGAGAATCGCCAGTTCATGATGGCAGCTTGGTACTTCCCATGTCAGGAAGTACCGAGCGGCCTGGAGCTTGCCTTTATAGAAGGCCACATCCGCCGCATTGCCCCTGACCAAGCCTTCCTCGGCGCGAATCGCCTGTTCCAGCCAGCGCCAGCCAATCACCGTATGCCCGAATACCTTCAGGTACAGCGCCGAATTCGCCAGGCTGCTGTTGACCTTGCCGTGGGCGAGATCCGTCAGCAGGCCGATGGTCACGCTTTGCAGGCGGTTAACCAAGTGCTCCAGCGGTTCCCTGAGTGGGGTGAGGCTTGGGTATTGCTGAGCACGCGCACCGGTTTCGGCGATCAGTCTGATGAGTTGCTTCAAGCCCGCCCCGCCGTTCTGTGCGAGCTTGCGCCCGAGCAAATCCAGGGATTGGATGCCATGGGTGCCTTCATGGATCGGGTTCAGGCGGTTGTCGCGGTAATACTGCTCTACCGGGTATTCACGGGTGTAGCCGTGGCCGCCGAGAATCTGGATCGCCAACTCGTTGGCCTTGAGGCAGAACTCCGAGGGCCAGGATTTGACGATCGGGGTCAGCAAGTCCAGCAGTTCGTGGGCGTGCTTGCGCTCGGCTTCGGTTTCCAGGGTGGTGGTGTCGTCGAACAGCCGCGCGGCGTAGAGGCCCAGATCGAAGGCGCCTTCCACGTAGGATTTCTGGGTCAGCAGCATGCGTTTTATGTCCGCGTGCTGAATGATCGAGACCGGTGCGGTGGTCGGATCCTTGCTGTCCGGCAGACGTCCCTGCGGACGCTCGCGGGCGTACTCCAAGGAATAGAGGTAGCCGGCGTAACCGAGCATGACTGCGCCCATGCCCACGCCGATGCGCGCCTCATTCATCATCTGGAACATGCAGCTCAGGCCCTGATGCGGCTTGCCCACCAGATAGCCGACACAGTGGCCGTTATCGCCGAAATTCAGCGCCGTGGACGTGGTGCCGCGCCAGCCCATCTTGTGGAACAGCCCCGCCAGCAACACGTCGTTGCGTTCCCCCAGGCTGCCGTCGTCGTTGACCAGGAACTTGGGCACGATAAACAGCGAAATGCCCTTCACCCCAGGCGGCGCGTCCGGCAGCTTGGCCAGCACCATATGCACGATGTTTTCCGACAGTGGGTGATCGCCGCCGGAAATGAAAATCTTGTTGCCTTTGAGTCGATAGCTACCGTCAGCCGCTGGCTCTGCGCGTGTACGAATATCCGACAGGGATGAACCGGCATGTGGCTCGGTGAGGGCCATGGTGCCGAAGAAGCGGCCCTCGATCATCGGCTGCAGGAAGCGTTGTTTCTGCTCCTCGGTGCCGAAGCTTTCAATCAGGTTGGCGGCGCCCATGGTCAGGAACGGATACGACGTGGACGCGGCGTTGGCCGATTGGAAATGCGCGAAACAGGCCTGGGACAGCAGGGTGGGCAGTTGCATGCCGCCCGCTTCGAAACTGCGCGCCGCGTTGAGAAAGCCGGCTTCGAGGAACGCATCCACCGCCGGCTTCACTTCCGGAATCAGGATGGCATTGCCGTTTTCGTAGCGCGGTTCGTTTTCGTCATTCTTGCGGTTGTGCGGTGCGAAGTACTTCTCGGCAATGCTGCGCGCCGTGCTGATGGCTGCATCGAAGGTTTCGCGATTGTGCTCTGCAAACCGCTCGCGCTGGGTCAGGCCCTCGGCATCGAGGACTTCATACAGCTCGAAAGCCAGATTGCGGGAACTGAGCAGCGTCTCGGACATGGCGGCTTACCTTTGAAAAGTATGCCGCAGTCTAGAAGCGCTGATAAAAAGGGGGAAGGAACATAGATGGGGGTGATGGGAGGACACAAGGTTCAGCTACAAGCTACAAGCTACAAGCTACAAGCTACAAGCTACAAGCTGCTTGAGGCTTGAGGCTTGAGGCTTGAGGCTTGCAGCTTGCAGCTTGCAGCTTAGAAGGTTTAGCCGATGGTCATCAGGCTGGCGTTACCGCCTGCTGCAGCGGTGTTAACGCTCAACGCCCGTTCAATCACCAGGCGTTCCAATGCAATCGCGGTCTCGCCTTGCGACAAACCATGCACGCCGACAATCGCCCCGCCACGCTGGGCCACTTGCTGGCACACCGCACGCAGTTGATCGGAATCACCGTGGTGCAGGACGGCGTCGAACACCACGTCATCCTTGGTCCAGTCGGCCACGCGCTTGATCTTCGCCTGAATCTCCTTCGGCAGGCGTGGGAACAAGGCCTTGGTCAGGTCGGTTTCCGGCCATACCGCAGAACCGCCAACAGCCAGCACCGCCGCCAGTTGAGTCAGCAGGTCGCCTTCTACGTCCGCCAGGCACAGCACGTGCTCGCGGGGCAGGATGGCGTAGCTGTTGCGCTCGCCAGTCGGGCCAGCCAACTGACGGGTGATACCGCTTTGCGATTGCGCGGCGAACTGGTTGCACAGGGCGCTCAGGTCGCTGAACTGATTGCTGTCAGCCCAGGTTTTCAGGGCTGTCAGCGGTTGGCTCATGGCGTCGCGCAGGCGCACATCCGGTGCGGTCAGCTTGTCGCCACGCACGAAGGATTGTTCGATCGCATCGGTAGGACGAGTCGACAGCAGGCGGTACAGGTACAACGGACCACCGGCTTTCGGGCCGGTCCCCGACAGGCCTTCGCCGCCGAACGGCTGCACGCCGACCACGGCACCAACAATGTTGCGGTTGACGTAGACGTTACCGGCATTGACGTTGTCGATCACCTTGGCGATGGTCTCGTCGATACGGGTGTGCACGCCCAGGGTCAGGCCATAGCCGGACGCATTGATCTGCGCGATGAGCTGGTCGATCTCTTTGCGCTTGTAGCGCACCACGTGCAGCACCGGGCCGAAGATCTCGCGTTGCAGTTCGTCGAAGCTTTCCAGCTCGATCAGGGTCGGCATCACGAAGGTGCCACGCTTGATCTCTTCGCCGTCGGCAATGGCCACCTGGTACACGTTGCGGCCTTTGTCGCGCATGGCCTGGATGTGTTTCTCGATACCGGCCTTGGCTTCGGCGTCGATCACCGGGCCGATGTCCACGGACAGGCGCTCCGGGTTACCCAGGCGGCATTCAGCCATGGCTCCCTTGAGCATTTCGATCACGCGGTCTGCCGAATCTTCCTGCAGGCACAGGACACGCAGGGCCGAGCAACGCTGGCCGGCACTGTCGAAGGCCGAGGACACCACGTCGATGACCACTTGCTCGGTCAGCGCCGAAGAATCGACGATCATCGCGTTCTGGCCACCGGTTTCGGCGATCAGCGGGATCGGACGGCCCTGGGCATCCAGGCGGCCGGCGACATTGCGTTGCAGCAGGCGCGCGACCTCGGTGGAGCCAGTGAACATCACACCTTTGACGCGTTCATCGCCGACCAGGCGCGCACCGACGCTTTCGCCCTGGCCCGGCAGCAGTTGCAGCACGCCTTTCGGAATACCGGCTTCGAGCAGGATGCGCACGGCTTGGGCAGCCACCAGCGGCGTTTGCTCCGCAGGCTTGGCCAGTACCGGGTTGCCGGCAGCCAGTGCGGCAGCGACCTGGCCACTGAAGATTGCCAGCGGGAAGTTCCACGGGCTGATGCAGACCACCGGGCCCAGTGGGCGGTGGGCGTCGTTGGTGAAATCGTTGCGTGCCTGCACCGCGTAGTAGCGCAGGAAGTCCACGGCTTCGCGCACTTCGGCGATGGCGTTGGCGAAGGTCTTGCCGGCTTCGCGAGCCAGCAGGCCCATCAGTGGCTGGATCTCGCCCTCCATCAGGTCGGCGGCACGTTCCAGGATCGCGGCGCGCTCGGCGGGCGGGGTGGCCTGCCAGATCGGGCCGGCATTGATGGCGCACTGGATGGCGTTGTCGACGTCTTCGACGGTGGCTTCCTGTACGTGACCGACCACATCACGCAGGTCGGACGGGTTCAGCACCGGTGCAGCAGGCTGGTCGCTGGAGGCGCAACCGAGCATCGGCGCGGCCTTCCAGTGGTTGTGCGCGGTGGCAAGCAACGCGCAGGACAGCGACGCCAGACGGTGTTCGTTGGCCAGGTCGATGCCGGCCGAGTTGGCGCGGTCGCTGCCATACAGGTCGCGGGGCAGCGGGATACGCGGGTGCGGCAGACCGAAGCCGCCTTCCAGCGTCGCCATCTGCTCGATGCTGGCCACTGGATCGGCCACCAGCTCCTGGATCGAGATGGACTGGTCGGCAATCCGGTTGACGAACGAGGTGTTGGCGCCGTTTTCCAGCAGGCGACGCACCAGGTACGCCAGCAGCGTTTCGTGGGTACCAACCGGTGCGTACACGCGGCACGGACGATTCAGTTTGCCGTCGGAGACCTTGCCTACGACTTGCTCGTACAGTGGCTCACCCATGCCGTGCAGGCATTGGAACTCGTACTGGCCGGGGTAATAGTTCTGACCAGCGATATGGTAGATGGCCGACAAGGTGTGGGCGTTATGCGTGGCGAACTGCGGGTAGATGACTTCCGGCACCGACAGCAGTTTGCGTGCACAGGCGATGTAGGAAACGTCGGTGTACACCTTGCGGGTGTAGACCGGATAGCCTTCCAGGCCTTCAACCTGTGCGCGCTTGATTTCGCTGTCCCAGTACGCGCCTTTCACCAGGCGGATCATCAGGCGATGGCGGCTGCGGCGGGCCAGGTCGATAACGTAGTCGATCACATACGGGCAACGCTTCTGGTAGGCCTGGATCACAAAGCCGATGCCGTTCCAGCCGGTCAGCTGTGGTTCGAAGCACAGGCGTTCGAGCAGATCCAGCGACAGCTCCAGGCGATCGGCTTCTTCGGCGTCGATGTTCAGGCCGATGTCGTATTGCTTGGCCAGCAGGGTCAGGGACAGCAGGCGCGGGTACAGCTCGTCCATCACGCGCTCGTATTGCGCACGGCTGTAACGCGGGTGCAAGGCCGACAGCTTGATGGAGATGCCTGGGCCTTCATAAATCCCACGACCGTGAGAGGCTTTGCCGATCGAGTGGATGGCTTGTTCGTACGAGGCCAGGTACTTCTGGGCATCGTGCTCGGTCAGGGCGGCTTCCCCGAGCATGTCGTAGGAGTAGCGGAAGCCCTTGGCTTCGAACTTGCTCGCGTTGGCCAGGGCTTCGGCGATGGTTTCGCCGGTGACGAACTGCTCGCCCATCAGGCGCATGGCCATGTCGACGCCCTTGCGGATCATCGGCTCGCCGCTCTTGCCGATGATGCGGCTCAGGGACGAGGTCAAGCCTGCTTCGTTATGCGTGGCGACCAGTTTGCCGGTCAGCAACAGGCCCCAGGTGGCGGCGTTGACGAACAGCGACGGGCTGTTGCCCAGGTGCGGCTGCCAGTTGCCGGTGCTGATCTTGTCGCGGATCAGCGCGTCGCGGGTGCCCTTGTCCGGGATGCGCAGCAGCGCTTCGGCCAGGCACATCAGTGCGACACCTTCCTGGGATGACAGGGAAAATTCCTGCAGCAGGCCCTGAACAATACCGGCACGGCCGCCGGCACTCTTCTGATTACGTAGTTTCTCGGCAATCGAGGCGGCCAGCTTGTTGGTGGCTTCGGCCATGGGCTGCGGCAGGCGGGCCTGCTCGATCAGCATCGGCACCACTTCCGGCTCAGGGCGACGGTAAGCGGCGGTGATCGAGGCGCGCAGCACGGATTGCGGCAGGATGCTCTCGGCAAACTCCAGGAAGCACTGGTGGGCGTGGTCGGCCTGGACTTCGCCGGCGTCATCCGCGTCCTTGCTGCTCAAGCCATTCAGCTCGGTCAGGGTTGCACCACCCTCGAGTTTCTCCAGGTAATTGAAAATCGCCTGCTTGATCAGCCAGTGCGGCGTGCGATCAATCGAGGTCGCGGCGGCCTTCAGGCGTTCGCGGGTCGGGTCGTCGAGTTTGACCCCAAGGGTGGTCGTAGCCATTTTTTTATCCTCATGGGTGCCACTACCGAGTGGCATCAGCTGGCGGCAAGATTAGCTTTGCGCCTGCGGAGGTGCAACCGGGTGCAACCCATTTTCTTCATGAATTTTTCGATCGTGATCGGGAAAAAATTTGGCCCTCGACGGAATTCGCTGCGTGTTGGTGCATTTGCTTCTGAGATCGGCTGTTCTTGCTCCGAAAAGGAGCAAAAACGCGCTGTTTGCTGCAATACACGCCTAGGTGCAACTTATTCTCAAGAAACTGGTTGCACCTTATTTGCTTTGTTGAATAGCATTCGCGCCCAAGGTGCAACCACCTTTACGGTTCGGTTCATCGGCTGACGGCTTTCCTGGGGAAACGTCAGTCATAAATGCGCGGCACGCCGGTTCGTCTCCCCAACTAGCAATGGGGTAGCCGTCCGCGAGACCGCTGCTACATAAAAACAAAGCCAGGGCGTCACTCATATGAGCGTTAGTAATCCCACCCTGATCACGTTTGTGATCTACATCGCAGCAATGGTGCTGATCGGCTTCATGGCCTATCGCTCCACCAACAACCTTTCCGACTACATCCTCGGCGGTCGCAGCCTCGGCAGCGTGGTCACTGCCCTGTCGGCCGGTGCTTCGGATATGAGCGGCTGGCTGTTGATGGGCTTGCCGGGCGCGATCTACATGTCCGGCCTGTCGGAAAGCTGGATCGCCATCGGCCTGATCGTCGGTGCCTACCTCAACTGGCTGTTCGTGGCCGGTCGCCTGCGGGTACAGACCGAGCACAACGGCGACGCCCTGACCCTGCCGGACTACTTCTCCAGCCGTTTCGAAGATAAAAGCGGCCTGCTGCGGATCATCTCTGCGGTGGTGATCCTGGTGTTCTTCACTATCTATTGCGCTTCCGGCATCGTGGCCGGCGCCCGCCTGTTCGAAAGCACCTTCGGCATGTCCTACGAGACTGCGCTGTGGGCCGGCGCGGCTGCGACGATTGCCTACACCTTTGTGGGTGGTTTCCTGGCGGTGAGCTGGACCGATACCGTACAAGCCACGCTGATGATTTTCGCGCTGATCCTCACGCCGATCATCGTGCTGCTGGCCACCGGTGGCGTCGACACCACCTTCCTGGCGATCGAAGCCAAGAACCCCGACAACTTCAACATGCTGAAGAACACCACGTTCATCGGCATTATCTCGCTGATGGGCTGGGGCTTGGGTTACTTCGGCCAGCCGCACATCCTCGCGCGTTTCATGGCAGCGGACTCGGTGAAGTCGATTGCCAATGCGCGTCGCATCTCCATGACCTGGATGATCCTGTGCCTGGGCGGTACCGTGGCGGTGGGCTTCTTCGGTATCGCCTACTTCTCGGCGCACCCGGAAGTGGCCGGCCCGGTCAACGAGAACCACGAGCGTGTGTTCATTGAGCTGGCCAAGCTGCTGTTCAACCCATGGATTGCGGGCGTGTTGCTGTCGGCCATCCTGGCAGCGGTCATGAGCACCTTGAGCTGCCAGCTGCTGGTATGTTCGAGCGCGCTGACCGAAGACTTCTACAAGACCTTCCTGCGCAAAAATGCTTCCCAGGTCGAGCTGGTGTGGGTCGGCCGCGCCATGGTGCTGGTGGTGGCGCTGATCGCTATCGCCATGGCTGCCAACCCGAACAACCGTGTGCTGGGCCTGGTGAGCTATGCCTGGGCCGGCTTCGGTGCCGCGTTCGGTCCTGTGGTACTGATCTCGGTGATCTGGAAAGGCATGACCCGCAACGGCGCACTGGCCGGGATCCTGGTCGGCGCGATCACCGTAATCGTGTGGAAGCACTTCGAATTGCTCGGCCTGTACGAAATCATCCCAGGCTTCATCTTCGCCAGCCTGGCGATCTACTTCGTCAGCAAGCTGGGCGCACCGACCGCCGGCATGATCGAGCGTTTTGATGCTGCGGAAAAAGACTACAACCTCAACAAGTAATTCGCCGGGCGCTGAGCGCCTGATGAGTTAAAGAAAAGGCCCGCATCCTACGGATGGCGGGCCTTTTTTGCGTGTGATTTCAGACGAGTCAAAGAAGATTCTGACGCTCCTATGTAGGGTTTTACTGATTTGCAGTGAGCATGCTCTTTAGCGTGGAGCAGTGGTGCAGAATCTGCCGCCTACCCCTCGCAGAGAAACACCGGATGTTCGCTCCTGCCAATCAAAGTGCCTTTACCCTGACCCTGGATGGGGTGCCGAGTGAGCTCAAGGTGTTCGAGTTTCACGGCACCGAAGCCATCAGCCAGCCCTATTGTTTTGACCTTGAGCTGGTCAGCGAGCAGCCTGACCTGGACCTGGAAAGCTTGCTGCATCGCCAGGTGTACCTTGGCTTCGATGCCCAGGGACGCGGGGTGCATGGCCTGGTCTACCGCGTGGCGCAGGGCGACTCCGGGCGACGCCTCACGCGCTATCAGCTCAGCCTGGTGCCCCAGCTGGCGTACCTGCAGCACAGCAGCCACCAGCGGATCTTCCAGCAGCAGACGGTGCCACAGATTGTGGCGCGGGTATTGGTGGGGCAGGGCATCCAGAGCGACCAATTCCAGTTCAGCCTGAGTGGTACTTACCCACCGCGCGAGTATTGCGTGCAGTTCGGCGAGACTGATCTGGCGTTCATTCAGCGGCTATGTGCGGAGGTGGGGATTCACTATCACTTCCAGCATTCGCCCGAAGCGCACTTGTTGGTCTTTGGCGATGACCAGACGGTGTTTGCCCAGGCTGAACAGTCCACGCCGTATGCGCCCGGCTCCGGAATGGTGGCTGAGGCGCAGGCAATCAAGCGGTTTGCCGTGCGCTTGGCCACGCGTACCACGTCGGTCAATCTACGCGACTATGACTTTCAAAAACCGCGCCTCGTCCTGGAGAGTGCGGCCGCCGGTGAGCAGCTTCCCACGCTTGAGCAGCAGGTTTTCCCCGGCCATTTCAACGACCGTGCCCATGGCAAATATCTGGCGCAGCGTGGGCTGGAGCGTCATCGCAGTGATTACCAGCTGGCCCATGGCAGCGGTGATGTGCCGGCGCTGGCCAGTGGTCGGTTCCTCAGGCTGAGCGGGCACCCGCGCGAGGCTTGGAATGATGTGTGGCTGGTGCGCGAGGTGACGCATGCAGGCAAGCAACCGCAGGTATTGGAAGAGGCTGTTACGGCGGTGTCTGGCACAGCGTTTCGCCAGGGTTATCGCAATGAATTTGTCGCCGCGCCGTGGGCAGTGATCTTTCGCCCGCCATTGCCTGAGCAGCCGCGCCCGGTTATTTCGGGTTATCAGAGTGCCGTAGTCACCGGCCCCGCCGACAGTGAGATCCATTGCGACGAATATGGGCGGGTCAAGGTGCAACTGGCCTGGGATCGCGGCGGTGAACATGACGAGCATTCCAGTTGCTGGCTGCGGGTCGCCAGTGGCTGGGCGCATGACCGCTATGGCTCGGTGCTGATCCCCAGGGTCGGCATGGAGGTGCTGGTGGGTTTCGTCAATGGTGACATGGACATGCCGCTGGTGATGGGGTGCGTGCCCAACGCGGCGACGACGTTGCCCCTCGACCTGCCCGCAGAAAAGACCCGCAGCATTTTCCGCAGCCAAAGCAGCCCCGGTGGGGGCGGCTATAACGAGTTGCGCATTGAGGATCGCAAGGGCGCCGAGGAAATCTACCTGCGTGCCCAGCGGGATTGGACCCAACATGTGCTGCATGATCAGCAGGTGCAGGTGGATAACCGGCGGCGGGTGAGGGTGGGTGGTGAATCGCACCATGAACTGCAGGGCGAAGAACAACGCATCACCCATGGCAATCGGCTGACTGAACTCAAGCAGGACGATCACCTGGTGGTCGGCGGCTCGCAGCAGATGCGGGCCGGGCGAACCATCCAGATCGGCGCGGGGCAGAGTGTGGTCATCGATGCCGGTGCGAGTGTGACGATTCAGGCGGGCGGGCAATCGATCACGCTGTCCTCGGGCGGCATATTCAGCAGCGTGCCGATTCAACTGGGCGGTGCTCCCGCTGCGGCGGCCGCACCGTTGCTGCCCGGTTTGAAGGAGACATTGCTCGCAGTGATTGCCGCGCCATTAAGTCGTGTGCAGATAGCCAGCCTGAAACGCAGCGCACCCTTTTGCGAGGAGTGCGAGCGATGCAAGAACGGCCAGTGCGATCTGGCCGGTCAATCCCCCCGGGCAAGGAGTCCAGCCTGATGCCTCCACATTTGACGCCTGGCGCCTGGTTGGCCGAATGCCCTTTGCTTGCCCATGAGCGGCTTTTCGCGGTGTTGGGCAGTGCCAGCGAGGCCAAGCCGTATGCTGCCTGGCAAGCCATGGCGGCGGGGAATCTGCCGCACCCCGTGTGGGCCGGCACCGCCTACGCTGACTGGGATGAGGTCATGCCTTATGTGGGCATTGTCGAGCCGGGTAGCGCTTTCCTCGATTGGATTGCTGCCAGCGCCGCCACGGATTGGGGGTGGTTGGCGATATCGTCCAGCCCGCTGGAGACCGTGCTTGCGCACCTGCAAGGCCTGACCAAGGTGTACCTGCCCGATAACCAGGAGGTGTTTTTGCGCTTCTGGGATGGGGTTCAGTTTCACCCGATCTTGCAGGCGTTGGGCGGCGAGGCGGGGAAGGTGCTGCCAGTGTTCAAGCGGTATCTGATCAATGGTCAACCGCTGGCGGTGGTACCGGGGCCCGTGACCGAGGCCAACCCCTGCCCCTGGTGGCGGGTGCCTGCGCCAGTACTGGAGCATCTGGCAGCGCAACCGCCGCACATTCTGGTCGACAACCTGCTGCAATGGCTCGAAGAGCAGCGCCCGGACGTGTACACGGCGTTTACGCCGGCGACCCTGCGGCACAAGGTCACCTATTGTGTGCGCCGTGCGCAGATCAGCCACGAGGCGCTGGCCGACTACCTGGTTTCAGAGTCGGGTTGAGTCGAGTGCCTGTTGCAGGTCCTCGACCAGGTCTTCGATCGCCTCGATACCGACTGACAGGCGGATCATCTCCGGCTTCACGCCGGCCTTGGCCTGCTCCTGCTGGTTCATTTGCCGATGGGTGGTGGAGGCTGGGTGACAGGCCAGGGATTTGGCATCGCCGATGTTCACTAGGCGCTTGAAGATCTGCAGCGCATCGTAGAAACGCACGCCGGCCTCATAGCCGCCCTTCAAGCCGAAGGACAGGATCGCCGACGGTTTGCCCTGCATGTATTTCTGCGCCAGCGCATGGTGCGGGTGATCCGGCAGGCCTGCGTAGCTGACCCACTCCACGTCGGCATGGTCTTGCAGGAACTGCGCAATTTTAAGCGCGTTCTCGGTGTGGCGCTCCATGCGCAGGGCCAGGGTTTCCAGGCCTTGGAGCAGCAGGAACGCATTCATCGGCGCAAGGGCGGCGCCGGTGTTGCGCAAGGGCACGGTACGGGCGCGGGCGATAAAAGCGGCAGGGCCGAATTTCTCGGTGTAGACCACGCCGTGATAGGCCGGCTCGGGCTGGTTGAGGCCGGGAAATTTATCCGCGTATTTCGTCCACGGGAACGTCCCGCTGTCGACGATCACGCCGCCCAGGGAGTTGCCGTGGCCACCCACGTATTTGGTCACCGAGTGCACCACGATGTCGGCGCCGAACTGGATCGGCTTGCACAGGATCGGCGTGGCCACGGTGTTGTCGACCATCAGCGGTACGCCACGGGCATGAGCGACGTCGGCCAGGGCTTCGATGTCGATGATATTGCCTGCCGGGTTGCCGATGCTTTCGCAGTAGACCAGCTTGGTGTTGTCGTCGATCAGTTCGGCAATGGCCTCGGCGGAGTCGTTGCGGGCGAAGCGCACGTCCACGCCGAAGCTGGGCAGCAGGTGGGCGAACAGGGTGTAGGTGCCACCATACAGCTGCGGGGTGGTGACGATATTGTCACCGGCACGGGTCAGGGTCTGGATCGCATAGTGGATTGCAGCGCTGCCAGCCGAGACGGCGAGGGCAGCGATCCCGCCTTCGAGGGCCGCCATGCGTTGTTCCAGCACATCGTTGGTGGGGTTCATGATCCGTGTGTAGATATTGCCGGGCACATCCAGGTTGAACAGGTCGGCGCCGTGTTGGGCGTTATCGAATTCGAAGGCGACGTTCTGGTAGATCGGCACGGCGACGGCCTTGGTGGTCGGGTCCGACTTGAAACCGTGGTGCAGTGCAAGGGTGGCGTCTTTCATGATGGTTATTGACCTCCTTGGATTCCTGGATGCCCCCGTCGAGAACGCTGGGGGCTGGTTGCCTGCGATGGCATCACCGCGCACTACGGGTAATACCGCGTCACTTGCGTCGCGGGCAAGCCCGCGTCCACCCGGGGCATTAGATTGTTTTCGGGGGTATGCCTGCGTTTGCGACATAAGCACCGCCCGACACGCAGCCCTGCACCTTTGCCCGTGTAGAAGGTAAACTTCGCCCCCTGCGCAGGAGCAACCATGAATTATCGTCACGCCTTTCACGCCGGCAACCACGCCGATGTCTTCAAACACCTGACCTTGACCCGCCTCATCGCCCTGATGTCGCGCAAGGAGCAGCCGTTCGCCTACCTCGATACCCACGCCGGCATTGGTCTGTACGACCTGCAGGGCGACCAGGCCAACCGCACCGGTGAATACCTGGAAGGCATCGCCCGCCTGTGGGGCGCGAGCGACCTGCCGCCGCTGACCGCCGACTACATGCGCGTGTTGCATGAGATGAACCCGGACGGTCAGTTGCGCTACTACCCAGGCTCACCTGAGCTGGCACGACGCCTCACCCGGCCGCAGGACCGCGTGTTGCTCAACGAAAAACACCCCGAAGATGGCGTGCTGCTCAAGGACAACATGAAGGGTGATCGCCGGGTCAAGGTGCACCTCGGCGAAGGCTGGCATGTGCCTCGCGCACTGCTGCCGGTGCCGGAAAAGCGTGCGCTGATGCTCATCGACCCGCCGTTCGAGCAACTCGATGAAATGCAACGCTGCGCCGCCTCCCTCAAGGAAGCGATAGGCCGGATGCGTCAAACCGTGGCGGCGATCTGGTACCCGGTGAAGGACCAGCGCATGTTGCGCCGTTTCTACCAGGACCTGGCCGGCAGCGGTGCGCCGAAGTTGCTGCGGGTGGAATTGCTGGTGCATCCGCTAGACACGCCAAACACCCTGACCGGCTCGGGCCTGGCGATCGCCAACCCGCCGTGGGGCCTGGAAGAGGAATTGCGTGAGCTGCTGCCGTGGCTGTCCAAGAAGCTTGGCCAGACCCAGGGTGGGTGGCAGATGGATTGGCTCATAGCGGAATAGTTACAAGCCGCAAGCTGCAAGTGACAGCAGCGAACACAACTTGCAGCTTGTAGCTTGCGGCTTATGGCTTGTCGCTCCGATCTTCAGATCGGACAGGTCACGCCCGTGCCGCCAATCCCGCAGTAGCCCTGCGGATTCTTCGCCAGGTACTGCTGGTGGTATGCCTCGGCGAAGTACACCGTCGGTGCTTCTTCGATTTGCGTGGTGATCGCACCCAGGCCGGCCTTGTTCAGTTCTTGCTGATACGCCTGTGCGCTGGCCTTCGCCGCGGCCAATTGCTCAGGCGTGGTCGCATAGATTACCGAGCGGTACTGGCTGCCGATGTCATTGCCCTGGCGCATGCCCTGGGTCGGGTTGTGCAATTCCCAGAACATTTTCAGCAGGTCTTCATACTTGACCTTGGCCTGGTCGTATACCACCAGCACCACTTCGCTGTGGCCGGTCAGTCCCGAGCAGACTTCTTCATAGGTCGGATTCGGTGTGAAGCCGCCGGCGTAGCCGACCACGGTGCTGACCACGCCATCGCGCTGCCAGAACCTGCGCTCGGCACCCCAGAAGCACCCCAGGCCGAATATCGCGAAGCCGACATCATCCAGAAACGGGCCCAGCAGCGGGTTGCCGTTGACGAAGTGCGTCTGCGGCAGGTTCATCGGAGTTTCACGGCCAGGCAAAGCTTGTTCTTGAGTAGGCAGCACGTTTTTGTTCACCAGAATTTCCGAGCGCAAGACCATGGGCAGTCCTCTCAGTCAGATTGAGTTAGGTAAGAATTCAGACCGCCAGTGTGCCCGAGTGTTACGGCGCTGTCAGGCGATTGGCCCGCGCGGGTAGCGCTTGAGCTTCTCGAGCAGCTCTGCACCCGGGATCGGCCGGTCGAACAGGTAGCCCTGGCCTACGTCGCAACGATGCCGGCGCAGGAAGGCCAGTTGCTCGGAGGTTTCGACGCCTTCGGCCACCACCTTGAGCTTGAGGTTGTGGGCCATGGCGATCACCGCCGAGGTGATTTCCATGTCGTCCTGGTTGTCCGGGATTTCGTGGATAAAGCTGCGATCGATCTTGATGATGTCGATGGGGAATTTTTTCAAGTAGCTGAGCGACGAGTAACCGGTACCGAAGTCGTCCATGGCCAGGGTCAGGCCGAAGCTTTTCAATTGGTCCAGTTGCAGGCGCGTATCTTCCGTGGCCTCCAGCAGCAGGCCTTCGGTCAGTTCGAGCTCGAGCAGGTTGGCCGGCAGCTGTTCTTCCTTGAGGATCGTGGCGATGGACGCCACCAGGTCCGGGTCGGAGAACTGCTTGGGCGACAGGTTGATCGCCACCTGCAGGTTGCCCATGCCGGCGGCGCTCAATTGCCGGCTCATGCGGCAGGCCTGGCGGGCGATCCATTTGCCGATGGGGATGATCAGCCCGGTTTCTTCGGCCACGCTGATGAACTGGTCGGGGCGGATCATGCCTTTTTCCGGGTGGTTCCAGCGCAGCAGCGCTTCCATGCCCAGCAAACGGCCACTGCGCAGGCACAGCTTGGGCTGGTAGAACACGTCCAGCTCGTTCTGGGTGAGGGCACGGCGCAGGTTGTTTTCCACGAACAGCTTGTAGCTCGCCTCGGCGTTCAGCGCTTCGGTAAAGACTTGCACCTGGTGTTTACCGTTGGCCTTGGCCTTGTGCAGGGCCAGCCCGGCGTTGCGCATCAATGTCTGTGGATCGCGGCCGTGCAGCGGCGCGCAGGCCAGGCCCACGGAGCCGGTGACGCTGATCAACTGGTTGTCGACGAACATCGGCTTGTCGAGGGTCGCGAGCAGTTGGCTGGCGACCTGCTGGCCGCTCTCCAGGTCCGTGTCGTCGAGCAGCACCGCAAACTCGTTACTGGCAAACCGCGCCAGGCTGCCGCCGGCACTCAGGCTGTTGCGCAGGCGCCGTGCCAGGCTGATCAGCAGCTTGTCGCCGGTCTGGTGGCCGAGGCTGTCGTTGATCCGCTTGAAGTTGTCGATGTCCACCAGCAACAGGCTGATCGGGCTGTCGCTGTCGCGGGCAAAGCGCTCGTCGAGGTTGCGGATGAAGGCCGGGCGGTTGCCCAGGTTGGTCAGGTTGTCGGTGTAGGCCAGGCGCTCGATGCGCTGCTGCGCGAGTTTGGTCTGGGTGATGTCTTCGTAGATGCCGATGTAGTGAGTCAGCTCACGATTATCGCCATACACCTTGGAAATCGACAGCTGGCCCCAGTAGGGTTCGAGGTTTTTGCGCCGGCTCTTGAACTCGCCCTGCCAACTATTGCTTTTGGCCAGGCTCGAGGGCGCATCGAACAGCAGTTCGCTGAGGTTCTCCAGGGCCGGCAGTTGGGCCAGGCGGTGGCCGTGGACCTCTTCGGCGCTGTACTGGGTGATCGCCGTAAAGCTCGGGTTGACGTATTCCACCACGCCATCGCAGTTGACCAGCAGGAAGGCGTTGGCGCTTTGTTCCACGGCGCGCTGGAACAGGTGCAGGGCGCTGGTGGCGGTGCGGCGGTTGTGGTTGTTGATGACTTGCGCGAACTGGTCGGCCAGTTCACCGGCGAAGGCAATTTCATCGGCCTGCCAGGCGCGCGGGCTGCCGCCCTGTTCCAGGCACAAGACGCCGATCACTTGGCCATCGACGCGGATGCTCGCGTCGAGCATCGCGTAGATGTCCTTGGCCCGCAGGTTTTCGGCCATCTCGCGGGTGCGCGGGTCGCGCATGGCGTTGGTGGCGTCGATGGCGCGGCTGGTGTGCAGGGCTTCCAGGTAGTCGGGAAAGCCGCTCGCGTCGATCGCCTCGGGCATATGGTGGCGTTGGTCCGCGCGGTGGTACGCCGAAATCGGCACCAGGCGCTGGCCTTCGAGGTTCCAGATGCTGGCGCAGTCGATCTGGTAGATATCGCAGGCGCTGCGGGTGATCAGTTCGGCGGCTTCTTGCAGCGAATTGTTAGTGGTGTAGCGCTGGCGGGCCAGCAACAGGATCAGCTCCTGCTGGGCGCGCACCCGTTCCAGGTGCTGCAGTTGTTCCTGCTGGGCGCGCTGGTTGAGCTCCAGGGCGATCTGCAGGCGGCTGTTCTGGCTCTCCAGCTCCGCCGTGGGGGCGGGGGAAGGCACTTCGCTGAACAAGCCGTCGACCACCATCAGGTAGCCACGCAGCAGATGGCGATTGTGCTGTTTGTAGGCTTCGCCCATTTCCAGCAGGCTCAGTGGGCCGTCGCTGGTGTGCAGGGTGTAGCGCACCAGATAGTGAGGGCTCTGGGTCAGTTGCTGCTGGATGGTGTCGTGCAGTTGATAGCGCGCCTGGGGCTCCATCAGGCTGGCGTAGGGGGTGCCTATCAGCGCGCACAGCTCGACCGCCGGCAGGCCGAATTGGCGCTCGCAGTTGGGGTCGAGGTAGAGCAGGGCCCAGCTTGCCTCATTAAGCCGCTCGAAACGCAGCATACCGAGGCGCGAAGGCACCGGTAACTGCGTCACTACCTCGGCCGCCATACGGGCGACATCGGGTTGGCTTTTCATGGGGGGAGACTCACTTGAAATAACGCGCACGGCGCCGGGCTCACGCCCTCTTTTCTGCTGCCTGCGGCAAGGTTGCATCATGCGGCGCGGGCTGACAAGAGAGGATGAAGGCTAAGTGCTATAAGGGGGTTATCGGCCGCGCGAGGGGTTTCTTCAATCGATGTGACGGAAGGTGTACAAACCTGTTTGCCTTGTTCAATTTTTACCCGGTACGCAGGCAAAAAAAGCCCCGCCAAGTGGCGGGGTTGAGGTACGAGCGTGGCGCTCGGAAATCGGTGCGGCAAGGGCCTCCCCGCTGAAGAGGAGGCCGCTGCGGCTTACAGCAGGATGGTGCGGATGTCGTTCAGCAGTTGGCTCAGGCGCTGCGTGAAGCGTGCAGCGGCGGCGCCGTTGATCACACGGTGATCGTAGGACAGCGACAGCGGCAGCATCAGCTTTGGCTGGAACGCTTTACCGTCCCACACAGGCTGGATAGTTGCCTTGGACACACCCAGGATCGCCACTTCCGGCGCGTTGACGATCGGCGTGAAGCCGGTGCCGCCAATGTGGCCGAGGCTGGAGATGGTGAAGCACGCGCCCTGCATGTCGTCCGGGGTGAGCTTCTTGTCACGGGCCTTGGCAGCCAGTGCAGCAGCCTCAGCGGCAAGCTGCAGCAGGCTCTTCTGGTCGACGTTCTTGATGACCGGTACCAGCAGGCCATCCGGGGTGTCGACCGCAAAACCTACGTTCACGTACTTCTTGCGAATGATCGCCTTGCCGCTTGGCGCCAGCGAGCTGTTGAAGTCCGGCAGTTCCTTGAGCAGGTGTGCACAGGCCTTGAGCAGCAGTGGCAACACGGTCAGTTTCACGCCGGCCTTCTCGGCCACGGCTTTCTGCGCAACGCGGAAAGCTTCCAGGTCGGTGATGTCGGCCTGGTCGAACTGAGTCACGTGCGGGATGTTCAGCCAGCTGGCGTGCAGACCGGCCGCGCCGATTTGCATCAGGCGGGTCATCGGCACTTCTTCGGTTTCGCCGAAGCGGCTGAAGTCCACGGTGCGGATCGGCGGAATGCCCGAACCACCGGTAGCGCCGCCAGCAGCTGGCGCTTCCTTGGCTTTGTGCATCATGGCCTTGACGTAGACCTGCACGTCTTCCTTCAGCACGCGACCGTGAGGGCCAGTGGCCGACACGGCGCTCAGCTCAACGCCGAACTCACGGGCCAGCTGACGCACGGCAGGGCCGGCGTGCACCTTGGCACCGCTTGGCGCTGGAGCGGCAGCAGCAGGGGCCGCAGCGGCCTCGGCTTTGGCAGCAGGCGCAGGGGCGGCAGCAGCCGGAGCCGGAGCCGATTCAGCCTTGGCAGCCGGAGCGGCCGCTGGTGCTGGAGCGGCAGCCGGCGCTGCGCCTTGAACTTTGAGCTTGAGGATGAAATCGCCAGTGCCGACTTCGTCTTCCAGCTTGACCGCGATGCTTTCCACCACGCCGGCAGCCGGCGAAGGGATTTCCATGGAGGCCTTGTCGGACTCCAGGGTGATCAGCGACTGGTCGGCTTCGACGGTGTCGCCGACCTTGACCAGCAGCTCGATGATCTTGGCCTTGCCTGACGAGCCGATGTCCGGGACGTGAATGTCCTGGACGCTGGCGGCGGCAGGTGCAGCAGCCGGGGCCGGAGCGGCCTCGGCAGCAGCAGGCTTTTCAGCAGCAGGTGCTGGCGCAGCAGCGGCAGCCGGGGCCGCCGCAGGGGCCGCATCAGCGGCACCTTCGATTTCCAGTTCCAGCAGTTCGTCGCCTTCTTTCAGGCGATCGCCCAGCTTCACTTTCAGGCTCTTGACCACGCCGGCCTTGGGAGCAGGGATTTCCATGCTCGCCTTGTCCGATTCCAGGGTCAGGATGCTCTGGTCGGCTTCGACGGTGTCGCCGACCTTCACAAACAGCTCGATTACTTCACCTTCACCGCTGCCGATGTCAGGTACGCGAATGAGTTCGCTCACAAAAAATCTCCTCAGCAGTCCAGTGGGTTGCGTTTTTCCGGGTTGATCCCGAACTTGACGATAGCGTCAGCCACTACCTTAGGCTCGATCTCACCACGGTCAGCCAAGGCTTCCAGGGCTGCCAACACCACGAAGTGACGGTCGACTTCGAAGAAGTGACGCAGCTTCTTGCGGCTGTCACTGCGGCCGAAACCGTCGGTGCCCAGGACTTTGAATTCCTTGGACGGGACCCACTGGCGAATTTGTTCAGCAAACAGTTTCATGTAGTCGGTCGAAGCGATCACCGGGCCTTTACGGCCGGTCAGGCACTCTTCCACGAAGGTGCGCTGTGGCTTCTGGCCAGGGTGCAGGCGGTTGTGACGCTCTACGGCCAGGCCATCGCGACGCAGTTCGTTGAAGCTGGTAACGCTCCAGACGTCAGCGCCGACGTTGAACTCGTCACGCAGGATCTTAGCCGCTTCACGCACTTCACGCAGGATGGTGCCGGAGCCCATCAGCTGCACGTGGTGCGCCGCTTCCTTGGTGTCTTCTTCGAGCAGGTACATGCCCTTGATGATGCCTTCCTCGACACCGGCCGGCATGGCTGGCTGCTGGTAGGACTCGTTCATCACGGTGATGTAGTAGAAAACGTCCTGCTGCTCTTCGGTCATCTTCTTCATGCCGTCCTGGATGATCACCGCCAGCTCATAGCCGTAGGTTGGATCAAAGGTGCGGCAGTTCGGGATGGTGGCAGCCAGGATGTGGCTGTGACCGTCTTCGTGTTGCAGGCCTTCGCCGTTCAGCGTGGTACGGCCGGCGGTGCCGCCGATCAGGAAGCCACGGGTACGGCTGTCGCCTGCTGCCCAAGCCAGGTCGCCGATACGCTGGAAACCGAACATCGAGTAGAAGATGTAGAACGGCAGCATCGGCTGGTTGTGGCTGGAGTACGAGGTACCGGCAGCGATGAAGGAGCTCATGGCGCCCGCTTCGTTGATGCCTTCTTCGAGGATCTGGCCCTTCTTGTCTTCCTTGTAGAACATCACCTGGTCTTTATCGACTGGCTCGTAGAGCTGGCCGACGGAGGAGTAGATGCCCAACTGACGGAACATGCCTTCCATACCGAAGGTACGGGCTTCGTCCGGGATGATCGGGACGATGCGCGAACCGATTTCCTTGTCCTTGACCAGCTGCGCGAGGATCCGCACGAAGGCCATGGTGGTGGAGATTTCACGGTCGCCCGAGCCGTCCAGGATAGCCTTGAGGGTATCGAGTGGCGGTGTAGGGATGTCGAAGGACTTGGCGCGACGCTGTGGCACGAAACCGCCCAGTGCGGCACGACGCTCGCTCAGGTAACGGGCTTCGGCGCTGTTCGGCTCCGGCTTGAAGAACGGCAGGTTCTCCAGCTCTTCGTCCTTGACCGGGATGTCGAAACGATCGCGAAACAACTTCAGGCTGTCGACATCGACTTTCTTGGTGTTGTGCGCAGTGTTTTTCGCTTCGCCGGCACCGGTGCCATAACCCTTGATGGTCTTGGCCAGGATGACGGTCGGTTGTTCTTTGTGGTTGACCGCTTCGTGGTACGCCGCGTAGACCTTGTACGGGTCGTGGCCGCCACGGTTGAGTTTCCAGATCTCGTCGTCGGACAGGTCGGCAACCATCGCCTTGAGTTCAGGCGTGTTGAAGAAGTGTTCACGTACGAACGCGCCGTCTTTGGCTTTGTAGTTCTGGTACTCGCCGTCGATGACTTCGTCCATCCGGCGTTGCAGGATACCGTCGACGTCCTTGGCCAGCAGTGGGTCCCAGAAACGGCCCCAGATGACTTTGGTCACGTTCCACTGAGCACCGCGGAACACGCCTTCGAGTTCCTGGATGATCTTGCCGTTGCCGCGAACCGGGCCGTCGAGGCGCTGCAGGTTGCAGTTGATGACGAAGATCAGGTTGTCCAGCTTCTCGCGGCCAGCCAGGGAGATGGCGCCCAGGGATTCCGGCTCGTCGCACTCGCCGTCGCCCAGGAAGCACCAGACTTTCTGCTTGCCTTCCGGGATGAAGCCGCGCGCTTCCAGGTACTTCATGAAGCGTGCCTGGTAGATCGCCTGGATCGGGCCAAGGCCCATGGATACAGTCGGGAACTGCCAGAAATCAGGCATCAGCCAAGGGTGCGGGTACGACGACAGGCCGTTACCGTCCACTTCCTGGCGGAAGTTGTTCATGTGTTCTTCGGTGATGCGGCCTTCCATGAACGCACGGGCGTAGACGCCTGGCGAGGTGTGGCCCTGGAAGTAGATCAGGTCGCCGCCATGTTCGTCGGTCGGGGCCTGGAAGAAGTAGTTGAAGCCGATGTCGTACAGGGTTGCGCTGGAAGCGAAGCTGGAGATGTGACCGCCCAGGTCAGAATCTTTCAAGTTCGTGCGCATTACCATCGCCATGGCGTTCCAACGTACCAGCGAGCGAATGCGGCGTTCCATGAACAGGTCGCCAGGCATGCGTGCTTCGTGGGTAACGGGGATGGTGTTGCGGTACGGCGTGGTGATGGCGTAGGGCAGTTGCGAGCCGCTGCGGGTCGCGAGTTCGCCCATACGGGTCATCAGGTAGTGAGCACGGTCTTCGCCTTCTTTGTCGAGAACCGATTCCAGGGCGTCCAGCCATTCCTGGGTTTCGACGGGATCGAGGTCTTGCATGGCTTGCTCCAGGGCGGAAAGGCTACCAGAATCGGTTGCCTGAAGTTTGCGACTGGCCTTGTGGGCAGACGACATAAATTCTTGGATGGCCGAAGGTTGCTTCGGCGTCCTGTAGTTTTACTACAAATCGTCGGCCATTTCAGCCTTTCGAATGTATATACGAGTAGTAAAACTACACAAGACTGAGCGGATTGCTCGGTCTGGCTGGTGAGCATAATCGTTATTGTTGATCTTTTGCGAACAAGAAAAGGTAGAAGTTTAATGTTGCCTGCCAAAATTAATGAATTTTCAGCTATTTCTAACTTTTGTTCGACAGTCCTTCATCGAGCGTGGTTCTTGCGTTCACAGCTACAAGCCATTTACGCGCCGATCAAGGATAGACCATGAGCCTGCCAACACTGGCCGAATTACCCGCCATTCTCTTGCCTTACGCCAGCCGGGCCGAGCAGTCATTTCGTGACGCAGTGGCCGCGCTGGACGACGATCATGGCCTTTCTGCGTGGACGCCGCAACGGTGGGCCGACTTCGCCCGCGTGTGCGCCGCCAGTGATTTCGTGATTGAACAGAGTGTTCGTGACCCTTTGATGTTGCTCGAGCTGGTGGCCTGGGGCGAGCTGGACCGCGGCTTTGCGCCGGGCGAGCTGTGCGGCCAGATCGCCGGCGCCGTGCAACAGGCCGAAACAGAAGATGAGCTGGGCCGCGTGCTGCGTCGCCAGCGCACGCGCCAGCAAGTGCGCATCATCTGGCGCGACCTGACCCGCCAGGCGGACTTGGTGCAAACCTGCCGCGACCTCTCCGACATGGCCGACGCCAGCATCGACCAGGCCTACCAGTGGCTGTACCAGCGCCATTGCGTGCAGTTCGGCACGCCGACTGGCCGGCGCAGCGGCGAAGCGCAGCACATGGTGATCCTCGGCATGGGCAAGCTCGGTGCGGTGGAGCTGAACCTGTCGTCGGATATCGACCTGATCTTTGCCTACCCCGAGGGCGGGGAGACGGTGGGCGTCAAGCGTTCCCTGGATAATCAGGAGTTCTTCATTCGGTTTGGTCAAAAATTGATCAAAGCCCTCGATCCGATGACTGTCGACGGCTTTGTGTTCCGTGTCGACATGCGCCTGCGCCCCTACGGCTCGGCTGGCGCGCTGGTGCTCAGCTTCAACGCGCTGGAGCAGTACTACCAGGACCAGGGTCGCGACTGGGAACGCTACGCCATGATCAAGGCGCGTGTGGTCGCCGGCGACCAGGTCGCCGGTGCGCAGTTGCTCGATATGCTGCGCCCCTTCGTGTACCGCCGTTACCTGGACTTTTCCGCCATCGAAGCGCTGCGCACCATGAAGCAGCTGATCCAGCAGGAAGTGCGGCGCAAGGGCATGGCCGAAAACATCAAGCTGGGCTCGGGCGGCATTCGCGAGGTGGAGTTCATCGCCCAGGCCTTCCAGTTGATCCACGGTGGTCGCGACCTCAGCCTGCAGCAGCGGCCGCTGCTCAAAGTGCTCGGCACCCTCGAAGGCCAGGGCTACCTGCCGCCGGCGGTGATCGCCGAGTTGCGCAATGGCTATGAATTCCTGCGCTACACCGAGCACGCGATCCAGGCGATTGCCGATCGCCAGACGCAAATGCTCCCGGACAGCCCGGAGGACCAGGCGCGCATTGCCTTTATGCTCGGTTTTGCCGATTGGGCCGCGTTCCATGAGCGCCTGATGTACTGGCGTGGCCGGGTGGATTGGCATTTCCGCCAGGTCATCGCGGATCCGGATGAAGAGGAAGGCGAAGAGGGCGAACTGGTCGTGGGCGGAGAGTGGCTGCCGCTGTGGGAAGAGTCCCAGGACGAAGAGGCTGCGTGTCGCCAGCTCGCGGAAGGCGGCTTCACTGATGCGCCCAAGGCCCTCAAGGCCCTGGCCGGCCTGCGCAGCAGCCCGCAATTGCGCGCCATGCAGCGCCTCGGTCGCGAGCGATTGGACGCGTTTATCCCGCGCCTGCTGGCCCAGGCCGTCGAACACGCCAACCCGGACCTGGTGCTCGAACGTGTATTGCCGCTGGTGGAGGCCGTCGCGCGGCGCTCTGCCTATCTGGTGCTGCTCACGGAAAACCCCGACGCCCTGCGCCGCCTGCTGACCCTGTGCGCCGCCAGCCCGTGGATTGCCGAGCAGATCACGCGTTTCCCGCTGCTGCTCGACGAGTTGCTCAACGAAGGCCGCCTGTTCAAGCCACCATTGGCGCCGGAACTTGCCGCCGAGTTGCGCGAGCGGCTCACGCGCATCCCCGAGGATGACCTGGAGCAGCAGATGGAGGCCCTGCGGCACTTCAAGCTGGCTCACCGCCTGCGCGTGGCGGCCTCGGAAATCGCCGGCAGCCTGCCGTTGATGAAAGTCAGCGACTACTTGACCTGGCTCGCCGAAGCCATCCTCGAACAGGTGCTGGCCCTGGCCTGGCGCCAGACCGTGGCGCGCCACGGCTCGCCGCAACGGCTGGACGGCACCTTGTGTGATCCCGGGTTCATCATTGTCGGTTATGGGAAAGTCGGCGGCATCGAACTGGGGCATGGTTCGGACCTGGACCTGGTGTTTATCCACGATGGCGACCCGCAGGCCGAGACCGACGGCGCCAAGCCGATTGATGGCGCGCAGTTCTTCACGCGCCTGGGCCAGCGGATCATCCATCTGCTGACCACCCAGACCAACTCCGGCCAGCTGTATGAGGTGGACATGCGCCTGCGACCTTCGGGCGCGTCCGGGCTGTTGGTGAGTTCGCTCGGCGCGTTTGATCGCTATCAACAAAATGAAGCCTGGACTTGGGAACATCAGGCCCTGATCCGCGCGCGCGTGCTGGTCGGCAGCCAGGATGTGGGCCAGGCGTTCGAGCAGGTCCGGGCCAAGGTGCTGGGGCGTGAGCGCGATCTGGCGAAGCTGCGCCAGGAGGTCAGCGAGATGCGCGCCAAGATGCGTGACAACCTGGGCACCAAGGGCACGGCGGCCGGCACCGGCGCCAATGCCTTCGAAGCCACGGCGCTGTTCGACCTCAAGCAGGACGCCGGAGGTATCGTCGATATTGAATTTATGGTGCAATACGCGGCTTTGGCGTGGTCTGCGCAGCATCCATCGTTGCTGCGCTATACCGACAATATCCGCATTCTGGAAGGCCTGGAGCAGGTGGGGTTGATGCCCGCCGCCGATGCTCATCTGCTGCGCGAGGTGTATAAAGCCTACCGCTCCGCCGCGCACCGCCAGGCCCTGCAGAATGAGGCTGGTACGGTAGCCGGGGATCAGTTCGCCGACGAACGGCGCCAGGTGATGCGAATCTGGCAGGAACTGGGGTTAAGCTGAAGCTCGAATAAAGGTGGGAGTGGGCTTGCTCGCGAAAGCGGTATTTCAGTCACTCGATGGGGCGGCTGACAGATCGCTTTCGCGAGCAAGACCGCTCCCACACAAAGCTGTTACCGGGCCAACCGTGACCTACAGTAATTTTCGAGGCGGGGAGGCATAAGCCTCCCCGCATCGTTTGTGGAAACTACATGAATATTCTGATCGTTGGGCCCAGTTGGGTCGGTGACATGGTGATGGCACAGACACTGTTCCAGTGCCTGCGCCAGCGCTATCCGGACTGCCAGATCGACGTGCTTGCCCCTGAGTGGAGCCGGCCGATCCTCGAGCGCATGCCCGAAGTGCGCAAGGCCCTGAGCTTTCCGCTCGGCCACGGTGCCCTGGAACTGGCGACCCGCCGGCGTATCGGCAAATCCCTGGCCGGCCAGTACGACCAGGCGATCCTGCTGCCCAACTCGATGAAGTCGGCGCTGGTGCCTTTTTTCGCCGGTATCCCCAAGCGCACCGGCTGGCGTGGCGAGTTTCGCTATGGCCTGCTCAATGACGTGCGCAAGCTGGACAAGGCGCGCTACCCGCTGATGATCGAGCGTTTCATGGCGTTGGCCTACGCCCCCGGCGCCGAATTGCCGACGCCGTACCCGCGCCCGAGCCTGCAGATCGACCCAGTCACCCGCGATGCAGCGCTGGCCAAGTTCGGCCTGCAACTCGATCGCCCGGTGCTGGCGCTGTGCCCGGGTGCCGAGTTTGGCGAGTCCAAGCGCTGGCCGTCGGAGCATTACGCCAAAGTCGCCGAGACCAAGATCCGCGAAGGTTGGCAGGTGTGGCTGTTTGGATCGAAAAAGGATCACCCGGTCGGCGAGGACATTCGCCAGCGCCTGATTCCCGGCCTGCGCGAAGAAGCTGTGAACCTCAGTGGCGATACGTCACTGGCCGAGGCCATCGACTTGCTGTCCTGCGCCGACTCGGTGGTGTCCAACGACTCGGGCCTGATGCACGTGGCGGCTGCGCTGAACCGCCCGCTGGTGGCGGTCTACGGCTCCACCTCGCCGGGCTTCACTCCGCCGTTGGCCGACCAGGTCGAAGTGGTGCGCCTGGGACTCGATTGCAGCCCCTGTTTTGATCGCACCTGCCGTTTCGGCCATTACAACTGCATGCGCCAATTGCTGCCGCAGCCGGTGAACGAAGCCTTGCAGCGGTTGCAGGGCTCTGCGGTCGAGGTCCGATAGTTTGCGCGTACTGGTAATCAAGACCTCATCCCTGGGCGACGTGATCCACGCGTTGCCGGCACTTACCGACGCCGCGCGGGCGATCCCGGGCATTCAATTCGACTGGGTGGTGGAAGAAGGCTTTGCCGAAATCCCCACCTGGCACCCGGCGGTGGACAAGGTGATCCCGGTGGCGATCCGCCGCTGGCGCAAAAACCTTTGGCAGACCTTCAAGAGTGGCGAGTGGCGACGCTTCAAGCAGCGCATTCAGTCGACCAAATATGACCTGGTAATCGATGCCCAGGGTCTGCTCAAAAGTGCCTGGTTGACCCGTTACGTGCGGGCCCCGGTGGCGGGTTTTGACCAGCAGTCGGCCCGTGAGCCAATCGCCGCGCGCTTCTATTCGCGCCGCCTGGCCGTGGCCCGTGGGCAGCATGCGGTGGAGCGTTTGCGCCAGCTGTTTGCCGTGGCCCTCGGTTATGACTTGCCCAAAGGCCTGGGCGACTATGGCCTGAGCGTCGACAAGTTGCTCGGCCTGCCGCCGAAAAAGCCCTTCGTGCTGCTGCTGCACGGCACCACCTGGGACACCAAACACTGGCCCGAAGCCTACTGGCGCGAGCTGGCCGAACGCATGGGCCGCCTGGGGGTGGACGTGAAACTGCCGTGGGGCAACCCGGTCGAAAAGGCCCGGGCCGAGCGCCTGGCCCAGGGCCTGCCGAATGCCGAGGTCCTGCCCAAGTTGAACCTCGCCGGCGTCGCCCGCGTATTGGCCGGTGCCCGCGCCTGTGTGGCGGTGGACACCGGCCTGGGCCACCTGGCGGCGGCGCTGGATGTGCCGACCATTTCCCTGTTCGGCCCGACCAACCCCGGCCTGACCGGCGCCTACGGCAAGGGCCAGATTCACCTGGCCAGCGATTGGTCATGCGCGCCGTGCCTGCAAAAGAACTGTACCTATCAACCGACGGCGGATGACCTGCGTCGGTTCGACATCAAGCGCGAGTCGCCCCTGTGCTTCACGCGCCTGAACCCTGAGCGTGTGGCGAGCCGGCTGAGCACGTTGTTACTGGCTGAGGAACTGCACTGATGCAACTGGCTTTTGTTCTGTACAAATACTTCCCCTTCGGCGGCCTGCAGCGTGACTTCATGCGCATCGCCCTGGAGTGCCAGCAGCGCGGCCATCAGATTCGTGTCTACACGCTGATCTGGGAAGGTGACATCCCGCCGGGCTTCGAAGTGCTGGTGGCGCCGGTCAAGGCGTTCTTCAACCATCGGCGCAACGAGAAGCTCAGCGCCTGGATGGCCGAGGACCTGGCCAAGCGCCCGGTCGACCGCCTGATCGGATTCAACAAGATGCCTGGCCTGGACGTGTACTACGCCGCCGATGGCTGCTTCGAAGACAAGGCGCAAAACCTGCGCCATTCGCTGTACCGCAATTTTGGTCGCTATCGCCACTTTGCCGAGTACGAGCGCGCGGTGTTCGCCAAGGATGCCAAGACCGAGATCCTGATGATCTCCGAAGTGCAGCAGCCGTTGTTCATCAAGCATTACGACACGCCGCTGCAACGCTTCCACCTGCTGCCGCCAGGCATTGCCCAGGACCGTCGCGCGCCGCCGAATGCGGCCGAGATTCGCCAGGGTTTCCGCCAGGAATTCAACCTGGCCGACGACGATTTGCTGCTGGTGCAAATCGGCTCCGGCTTCAAGACCAAAGGCGTCGACCGCAGCTTGAAAGCCGTGGCCGCACTGCCGACGGAACTGAAAAAACGCACGCGCCTGTTTGTAATCGGCCAGGACGACCCCAAGGTATTCCAGCTGCAAAGCGCGACCCTGGGCCTGGGCGACAATGTGCAGTTCCTCAAGGGCCGCAGTGATATCCCGCGTTTCCTGCTGGGCGCCGATGTGTTGATCCACCCGGCGTACAACGAAAACACCGGCACCGTATTGCTCGAAGCCCTGGTGGCCGGGTTGCCGGTGCTGGTCTCGGCCGTGTGTGGTTACGCCCACTACATCGCCGAAGCCGACAGTGGCCTGGTGCTGGATGAGCCGTTCGAACAGAGCCAGCTCAACCAGTACCTGGCCCGTATGCTCACCGACACTGCACAGCGCGCGGCCTGGGGCCGCAATGGGTTGGCCTTCGCCGAGACGGCCGACCTCTACAGCATGCCGCAGCACGCTGCGGATGTGATTCTGGCGGAGCCAAAACGATGAAGTTGATTCTTGCCGAACCGTTCAAGACTTTATGGGCCGGGCGCGATGCCTTCGCCGAAGTCGAGCAACTGCAAGGCCAGGTATTCCGTGAACTGGCGGCACGTCGCACCCTGCGCACAGAGGTGGAGGGCCGTCCGTATTTCGTCAAAATCCACCGGGGTATCGGCTGGGGTGAAATCTTCAAGAACCTGATCACCGCCAAGCTGCCGGTGCTCGGCGCCGGCCTTGAGTGGGCGGCGATTCATCGCTTGCAGGAACTCGGCGTGCCGACCATGACCGGCGTGGCCTTCGGTGAAAAGGGCAGCAACCCGGCGGACCAGCACTCGTTCATCATCACCGAAGAACTGGCGCCGACCCTCAGCCTCGAAGACCTCAGCGTCAACTGGGTCGCTGAACCGCCTGCACCCGCGCTGCGCCATGCGCTCACACACGAACTGGCACGCATGGTGGGCGACATGCACCGTGGTGGCGTCAATCACCGTGACTGCTACCTCTGCCACTTCTTGCTGGACACTTCCAGGCCCATCGACGCGAACAACATCAAGCTCTCGGTGATCGACCTGCACCGCGCTCAGTTGCGTGCCCATCTGCCGCTGCGCTGGCGCGACAAGGACTTGTCCGCGCTGTACTACTCGGCGCTGGACATCGGCCTGACCCGCCGCGACAAACTGCGCTTCCTCAAGGGCTACTTCCGCCAGCCACTGCGCCAGATCCTGGCGGAGCAATCGGCATCGTTGAGCCTGATGCAGCGCAAGGCCGACAAGCTGTACGCGCGCAAGCAACGTTATGGGGATGCGATCTGATGGCGGGTTGGAACCTGGAACCTGCCTACGCCCACCTGGCGGATGATTTTGGAAGCCTCGACGCCGTGTTCGCCCTGCAAGGCGAACGCCTGACCCGCGATCCCTTGTCGGAAGTGATCCGCGTGGAGCGCGGCGGGGTCAATTACTACGTCAAGCGCTACACCGGCGCCGGCAAGGGTTTGCGGCGCTACCTGGGCAAGCCGCGCGTGAAGTCCGAATGGCAGAACCTCAAGCGCTTCGCCAAGTGGGGCATCCCCACCGCCGACGTGGTCGCCTGGGGCCTGGCGCGCAAGGGCCTGGCCTACGACCGTGGGGCGATGATCACCCGCGAATTGCCGAGGACCGAAGACCTCTCGGTGCTGGCCGAGCGTAACGATGCGCGCCTGCGCGACCCCAAATGGGTCGACGCGGTCAGCCGCCAGCTCGCCGAATACACGCGAACCATGCACGACCATCGGTTTACCCATAACGATTTGAAGTGGCGCAACCTGCTGATCGACGACCAGTCGACCCTGTACCTGATCGACTGCCCCAATGGCGATTTCTGGCGCGGCTTCTGGCTCAAGTACCGCATCACCAAGGACCTGGCGTGCCTGGACAAGGTGGCCAAGTATCACCTGTCAGCCACCCAGCGCCTGCGTTTCTACATGCAGTACCGTCAGCGCCGGCACCTGAGTGCATCGGACAAACAGCGTATTCGCCATGTGGTGAAGTTTTTCGAGGGACGCGAATGAGTGATTTCCTGGCGGCCGAAGACCGCGCCCTGTTGGAGCGCCACGGCCTCGCGACATTCGACGCGCTGTGGGCCAAGCAACTGGACGCGGTAGACGAGCCGAACACCAGCCGTGGCGGCTGGAGCAGTGTGTTTCGCCTGGAGCTGGACGGCCACGGCTATTACCTCAAGCGCCAGAGCAACTACCTCACGCGCAGCTTGCACCGGCCGTTGGGCGAGCCCAGTTTCTCGCGCGAATTTCGCAATATCAGCCGTTACCGCAAGCTCGGTATCCCGGCGCTGCAGGCGGCGTTCTATGGCGAGCGCAAGGTCGCCGGCGAACACCGCGCGATGCTGCTGACCCGCGCCCTGGACGGCTGGAATGACCTGGACTCGCTGCTGGAACAATGGGCGCACCTGAGCGACGCCCAGCACCACGCGATCCTGTTGGCCTGCGGCCTGTTGGCGCGCCGGCTGCACGGCGTTGGCCAGGTGCATGGCTGTTTCTACCCCAAGCATATTTTCCTGCAGGCCACCGGTGACGGTTACGCCGCGCAGTTGATCGACCTGGAGAAAACCCGCCCGCTGCTGTTCGGCTGGCGTGACCGGGTCAAGGACCTGGAGCCGTTGTTGCGCCGTGCGCCGCAATGGTCGGATGCGCAGGTGCGCCAGTTGCTGGCGGCCTACCTCGATCAGCCTGAGGGCAGTGCATTGGTCGGCACCTGGCTGCAGCGCCTGACGAAACGGCGTAGCCACAAGGAGAACCGCTGATGCGTCTGTCCGAGCTGAAAAACGCCGGTCGCACACCGAGCCTGCCCCTCACTCTGGATCTCGCCGATGCCGCCGGCCCCGGCCAGTTGCAACTGCTGAGCCTGTTGCGCGTGTTGCCGGGCGAGCGCTACGTGGGCGCGGCGGTGTGGCGCGGGCGTCCGGTGCTGGCCAAGTTGTTGGTGGGCAGCAAGGCGGCGCGGCATTTTCAGCGTGAACTGCGCGGCGTGCGCCTGCTCGCCGAGCAAGGCCTGACCACCCCGTTGCTGCTCGCCGATGGCTTGCAGGAAGGTGAGGGCGGTTGGCTGCTGTTCGAATTTATCGAGGGCGCCGAGAGCCTGGCTGATGCCTGGCACGCCGTCGAAGGCCTGCCGCCGTTGGCCGACGAGCAGACAGCGGTGCTGGCCGAGGCGCTGGGTGCGGTCGCGCAGATGCACGCCAAAGGGCTGTGGCAGGAAGACCTGCACCTGGACAACCTGCTGCGCCAGGACGGCAAGCTGTACCTGATCGATGGCGCCGGGATTCGCGTCGAAGAAGCCGGTAAGCCGCTGTCACGTAACCGTGTGCTGGAAAACCTCGGGGTGTTTTTCGCCCAGTTGCCAAAAAATCTCGAGCCGTTTACCGAAGAACTGCTGGTCTACTACCTGCTGGGCAACAGCGAGCACGCCCTGCCGCTGGAAGCCTTGGAGAAACAGGTGCGCAAGGTCAGTGCCTGGCGCTTGAAGGACTTTCTGCACAAGGTCGGCCGCGAATGCACGCTGTTCAGCGTGGTGCGAGGGGCCTTTGCCTTGCGCGCGATTCGTCGCGAGGAAGAGCCGGCGATGCTCTCGGTACTGGAGCAGGCGGATGCATTGCTCGACCAGGGCCACCTGTACAAGACCGGCGGTGCCGCCAGCGTGGCCAAGGTCGAGGTGGCCGGTCGGCCGCTGGTGATCAAGCGCTACAACATCAAGGGTTTTGCCCACTGGCTCAAGCGCTTCTGGCGCCCCAGTCGCGCCTGGCATTCCTGGCGCGAAGGCAACCGCCTGGCCTTCCTCGGCATCGCCACGCCCAAGCCGCTGGCCGTGCTGGAAAAGCGTTTTCTCTGGCTGCGCAGCCGCGCGTACCTGGTCACCGAATACCTGCCGGGTCCGGACATCATCGAGCGCTTCGCGCCGTACGTTGAAAACGGCGAGGCGCCGGAAAACGAACTGCAGGCGCTGGATCAACTGTTCGCCGAGCTGATCCGCGAACGCATCAGCCATGGTGACTTCAAGGGCCATAACCTGTTCTGGGACAAGGACCGCTGGTCGCTGATCGACCTCGACGCCATGTGCCAACACAGCTCAATCGCGAGCTTCACCCCGGCGTATGCCAGGGATCGCGCGCGGTTCATGCGCAACTGGTCGCAGAGCAGCGCGTTGTACCAACTGATCGATCAGCGACTGCCCAAACTGTAGGAGCCGGCTTGCCGGCGATGGTGGCCCGCCAAATCCATGTCGGTTTACGGGCACACCGAGCGTTGGGGCAAGAGCGCTTTGGTTGCTTTCGCGCTTTTCGAAAGTGACCCGCTGCAAGAGCGGAACCCGTAGCCGCGGTTGCCGCAGAAATGGATAGATACTCAGTCTGATCCAACATCCTGGACAGTTGTCAGGTCGCCTTCGCGGGCAAGCCCGCTCCCGCATTCGAATGGGGGGGGGCAGATAAAATTCGTTTCAGGCAATTCCGCATCCCAGCAAGCGAAAAGCCCCGATGAAACTCACCGAGGCTAGATCGCCGACCGGGATCCCCAGTCCCTTTGCGCCAGGTTCTATGCCTGCGATTCCAGCGTGTCAACGCAGGCGTCTTAGTCGAAATGCGCAAGCTGGGGGGCGAACACCCCGTGGCAGGTGTTGCGTGGGCAACAGTGATTGGGCAGTTGTGTTCAAGAACGACATCACGCTTTCGCTTTGGGTTTTTATCTTGCTGATTTAACTCATTAAAAATCCTGGCACGGGCTCTGCAATAGCACCTGGTGAACCCTTTCACCGTTTGCAGCGGAGCCCTGTATGCCTTCCAGCCTTTCCTCGCTTTCCCGTTTGATCTGCCTTGGCGCCGCCCTGCTGCTGGGTGGCGTGGCCCATGCTGCAGAAGGTGATGATGCCGTGCCGTCCCTGGCCGGCAAGCGCATTGCGGTGAGCATGACCGGCACCAGTCACTATTTCGATATCAAGGCGTTCCAGGCGCAGGTCGATGAGATCAAGCGCCTGGGCGGTACACCGATCACCCTGGATGCCGGGCGTAACGACAAAAACCTGGTGACCCAGCTGCAGACCGTGGTCACCCAGAAGCCGGATGCGGTGATCCAGACCCTCGGTACCCTCAGCGTGATCGACCCCTGGCTCAAGCGCATCAGCAAGGCTGGCATTCCGCTGTTCACCATCGATGCGCCCTCGCAATACAGCCTCAACAACACCACCTCGGACAACGTCGCCACCGGCAAGGCGCTGGCCGATCAGTTGATCAAGGACGCTGGCGGCAAGGGCAAGATCCTGGTGTTCAATGGTTTCTACGGCGTGCCGGTGTGCGCGATCCGTTATGACCAGTTGAAGCTGGCGCTCAAGGATTACCCACAGCTGGAGATTATCCAGCCGGAACTGCGTGATGTGATCCCCAATACCGTGCAGGACGCGTATTCCCAAGTGTCGGCACTGCTCAACAAATACCCGGCGGGCAGCGTCTCGGCGATCTGGTCGGCGTGGGACATCCCGCAACTGGGCGCGAGCAAGGCATTGATCGATGCCAAGCGCACCGAGATCAAGACCTACGGCGTCGACGGCACCCCGGAAGTACTGGCGCTACTCGGCCAGGCGAACTCGCCGGTGGGCGCGGTGGTGGCGCAGCAGCCGGCGCTGATCGGCAAGACCGCCGTGCAGAACGTGGCGCGTTACCTGGCCGGCCAACGTGACCTGCCCAAGGAAACCCATGTGCCCACGCTGCTGACCACCGCCGCCAACCTGGCGCAGGTCCAGCAATTGCGGGGTGACTGATGGCAGCATTGCACCTGCAGCACTTGCGCAAACGCTTCGGTGCCACCCAGGCGCTGGAGGATGCGAGCCTGAAGGTCGAGCGTGGCAGCATTCACGGGCTGGTGGGCGAGAACGGCGCGGGCAAGTCGACCTTGATCAAGATCCTTGCCGGCCTTCACAAGGCTGATGCGGGACAGGTCAGTATCGACGGCCAATCCTATGACTCCTTGTCGCCGCGCCAGGTGGATGCGCTGGGCGTGCAGTTCATCCATCAGGAGCGCCTGCTGCCGGCCAGTTTCACTGTCGGCGAGGCGCTGTTTTTCGGCCATGAATTGCGCCGCGGGCCGTTCGTGGATCGGCGCCGCCAGCAGCGTGAAGCCAAGCGCTTGCTGGCTGAATATTTTGATCTGCAACTGCCGGCAGGCGCCTTGGTCGGCGAGCTGAACAGCGCCGAGCGCCAAGTGCTGCAAATTACCCGGGCATTGATCCGCCAGCCGAAAATCCTCGTATTCGACGAGCCCAGCGTGGCGTTGGTCAAGCGTGAAGTCGACCAACTGCTGCGCATCGTCAAGCGCCTGCGTGACCAGGGGTTGTCGATTCTGTACATCTCCCATTACCTGCAGGAAATCGACAGCCTGTGTGATGAAGTCACAGTGTTGCGCAATGGCCGCGACGTGGCGGTGGTGCAGCCACGACACACCTCCAGCGCCGAGATTGCGCGGCTGATGGTCAACCGCGAGGTGCAGGAGATGTACCCCAAGGCCAAGGTCGAATTGGGCCCGCCGTTGTTGCAGGTGCGCGGGCTGAGCCTGGCGCGGCGTTATCGGCAGATTGACCTGCAGGTGCGCCGCGGAGAAATCCTCGGCCTGACCGGGCTGGTCGGCTCAGGTGCCAAAGAGTTGTTCAAGACCTTGTTCGGCGTGGAACGCGCCGACAGCGGCAGCGTGCACCTGGACGGGCGCCTGTTGCGCCTGCGCTCGCCGGGCCAGGCGATTGCCGCGGGCATCGCCCTGGTGCCGGAAGAGCGGCGGAGCCAGGGTGTTTCGCCGCTGCTGTCGGTGTTGGAAAACCTCACGCTGGCGGGGCTGGGAAGGTTCAGTCGCTGGGGGCTGCTGAGTCGGCGCCAGGAGCACGCGGAGAGCGTGCGCTTGATCGATGAATTGGCGATCAAGGCGCCCGGCCCACACGCGGCGGTCAGTCAACTGAGCGGCGGCAATCAGCAAAAAGTCGCGTTGGGCAAATGGCTGAGTCGGCGCTCGGCCGTGTACCTGCTGGATGAGCCCTGCGTGGGTGTGGATGTGGGCGCCAAAGTGGAGATCTATCGCGTGATCGGACGCCTGGTGGAAGCGGGCGCGGCGGTGCTGGTGCTGTCTTCGGACTTGCCGGAATTGCTCGGGATCAGTGATCGGATTGTGGTGCTGCATCGCGGCGAGATCGCCGGTGAATTCCATGCCGGCGAGGCTGACAGCGATCAGTTGCTGGCCTGTGCGACGGGGGCCGTGCCCGCTGCAGCGCTGCCGGCGCGGGAGGTCGAACATGCTTGATGTCGCGACGCCTGGGTTCTCGCAACGCGTGTGGGTGCTGGTGCTGCGCCGGGGTTCGGTGGGGGTGTTCCTGGCGATCCTGTTGGGGTTTGCCGTGGCCGCGCCGAATTTTTTGTCGGTGGGTAACCTGGCCAATGTGTTCAGCCAGTCGGCGATCCTCGGCGTGCTGGCCTTCGGGCTGACCTGCGTGATTATCGGCGGCGGCTCGAATGTGGTGGCCGGCGGGCTCGACCTGTCGTTGGCGGCCAATCTCGGGCTGTGCGCGGCGGTGTTCAGCCGGCTCAACAATGCCGGCCTGGAGCTTTGGCTCAGCCTGCTGTTGACCCTGGGCTGTGGCCTGGCGGTCGGCGTGCTGAACGGCCTGGCGGTGGTGCTGTTGCGCTTGCCACCGTTGCTGGCGACGCTGGCGAGCATGAACGTACTGGCCGGGTTGGAGCTGGTGCTGACGGAAAACACCGTGGTCTCTACCGATTCGCCGCTGCTCGACCTGCTCAGCGGCGGCAACTGGCTGGCGGTGCCGGCACTGGCGTGGGTGCTGCTGGTGACGGCGGGCGTGCTGACCTTGCTGATCCAGCATTCGGCCTACGGGCTGCGCCTGCATGCGGTCGGCGAATACCCACAGGCGGCGCAGGCAGCCGGGATTCGGGTGCCGGCCTATGTGCTCTCGAGCTACCTGCTGTCGGGGTTGTGCGCCGCCGTGGCCGCGCTGTGTTCGGCGGCATTTTTCAGCGGCAGTACCACCGGTTCCGGCGACATGTTGCTGTCGGTGGTGGCGATCGCTTTTCTTGGCGTGGTGTTTTCCAGGCGACTGGTGGCGAGTATCCCGGGCACTTTGCTCGCTGCGCTGTTGATCGGTTTTCTGATCAATGGCTTCCAGTTGCTCAACGTGTCGAGCTTCTGGGTCAATGGCGTGCAAGGCGTGCTGATCTTGCTGGTGGTCGCCGCCTCCAGCGCCTTGAACCGAGGAACCCACCCATGAACCTGCGCGCCTTGTTGCCGCTGACCTTGCCGCTGGTGTTTGCGCTGATCGTCGGGGTGTTCGCCGTGCAGGCGCCAGGGTTCCTGAGCGCCGGCAACCTGCACAGCCTGCTGCTGAACAACTTCGTGTTGCTGGCGATTGTCGCCATCGGCATGACTTACGCCGTGGCCGCCGGCGGTATCGACCTGTCGGTGGGCACCGCGCTGGATTTCGCCAGTTTCAGCTTCGTCGTCCTGCTCAATGGTGGGCATGGCTGGGCGGTAGCTGCCACGGGGGCGCTGGTCGCTGCGTTGCTGGTCGGGGTGTTCAATGCCGGCTTGATCGCCGGGCTGCGTATCAGCCCTTTCCTGGCGACCCTGGGGACGTTGTTTATCGGCACCAGCGCCCAGCAGTTGCTGTCGGACGGCGGTCAGCCGATCTATATCGCCCAGGGCGTGAAGCCTGAACTGACCGGCCTGATCCCGCTGCTGATCGTCCTTGGGCTGGCACTGTTCTACGGCCTGGCACTTGCGCGCGGGCGCCTGGGCCGTGAGTTGTTGGCCCAAGGCACCCAGCCGCTGCTGGCGTATTACTCGGGGTTGTCAGTGCGGCGCATCGTGACCGTCGTGGCGCTGGCCACCGCGTTGGCCTGCGGGGTGGCGGGGGTGTTGCTCAGCTCGACGGTCAGCGCCTACGTGCCGCTGTCCGGCAATGCGTTTTTGCTCAATGCGATTGGCGCGGTGTTCATCGGCACGACGTTGAGCCGACAGGGCCGGGCGAATATTCCCGGCACCTTGCTGGGGGTGCTGTTTATCAACGTGATCGCCAACGGCCTGCTGCTGATCGGCTGGAATTTCTACTGGCAGCAGGTGGCGACCGGCGTGCTGATTTTTGTGGTGCTGACCTTCAGCTTTGCCAGTCGCCGTGTGCTGGAGCGCAACTAGCCGGGTTTATTCAGCCTTGACCCGGATGATGCGGGGTGTGTAGGTGCCGTTTTCCACACGTGACGCGATGCGCTTCATGGGCATCGCTTGCTGAAAGAGGCGTGCAAACGCTTTTGGCTCAGCGGCAGGCTGCTTGAGTTCGGTGCGCACATCAGAACTGGTACTGCGCGCCGGCTCCCGCATACCAGGAGCGTCCGGGCGCCGCTTCGTAGTAGCGGTCATTGCCGTCGCCGACGATCACCGAGCCGACGTACTGGCGGTCGAGCAGGTTATCCAGGCGCAGGGTCTGGTGGAAGGTCCAGTGCTCGACTTTCTGCTCGAAACGGGCGCGCCAGTTGAACACGCTGTAGCCGGGTGCGACGTGTTGCTGGTTGGTGTCTTCGACGTAGACCTTGCTGCGGTACATGCCTTCGACAGCCGTGCTGACCCAGTCCCGTGGCTTCCAGTTCAGTTCGGCGAACAGGGTGGTTTGCGGCACGCCGGGGAGGTAGTTGCCTTTGTCGACGGGCTTGCCGCCGCCGATGAAGTCGCTGTCATAGGTGGCTTGCAGGCGGGTGTAGGCGAGGCTGGTGCTCCAGTGTTCGGCCAACTGGCTCTCGATGCCCAGTTCGAAACCGCGCCGCAGGGTGCGGCCGGCGTTCTGGTAGCTGGTGCGCCCGCCCAGGGACTGGTCGACTACCAGTTCGTCCTCGGTGGTGATCTGGAACACCGCCGCGTTGATCCGCGTGTCGTTCAGTTGGGCCTTCAGGCCCACTTCATATTGGGTACTTTCGGACGGTTTCAGGCCGAAGTTGAAGCCCTCGACATTACCTGGCGCGTAGGCCAATTCGGCCTGGGTTGGGGTTTCGAAACCTTTGCCAGCACTGAAGTAGCCGTGCAACTCGGGCGTGAACGCGTACATCACGCTCATCGACGGGGTGTTTTTCTGGTAGGTCTTGCTGCCGCTGGCGTCGCCATTGCTCAGGAATTGATCGTCGACGTCCAACTGCATGGTGCTGTGGCGGATGCCGGCTTGCAGGGTCCAGCGGTCGAGGGCCCAGTTGGCCTGGAGGTAGGGATCGAGGCTGCGCGCCGTGTCGATTTCATCGCGGCGTAGCTGGCCCTTTACGCCAAGGGTGGTGCCGCTGTAGTTCTGGTAGCCGTGGCGGCTGTCTTCGCTCTGGTCGAAGTCCAGGCCGGTGATGATCGTCAGCTCACCCGGCGCGCTGTCGATGGGCTGCATCCAGCGTACGCTGCCGCCGTAGAACTTGCGGTCGAATTGCACCACGCCGCCGCCGCGTTCGTTGGGCGGGGTGCCTTTGGGGATCGACAGATACTGAATCACACTCCTGCGCCCCGTATACGCATTCACCTGCAACGTCGCATCGCCGATGTAGCGCTCGTAATTCATCCCCAATTGCTGATGGTCGATGCTTTTGCGCGTGTTGTACTGCAACGCGGCGGGGTCCACGGAGCGAGGGTCTGCCTTATACGCCTGCCATTTCTGCCCCAGCGGGTCCTGCGTCCCGTTCTGCTCCAGGCTGCTGTAGATGAGCGCCAGCTTGCTGTCGTCATCGGGCTGGAAATTGAGCTTGGCGAAGGTCTGGTCGCGGCGCGCGCTGCTGTGGTCGCGATAACCGTTGGTGTCCATGCGCGAGGCGTCGAGGACGAAGCCCGCACCATTGGCGGCGCCTTCGGCGCTCAAGTGGTTTTTGTTCAGGCCGTCGCTGCCCACCAGGGTTTCGGCGCCGATGCGCGGCGGGCCTTCACCGTCGCGGGAAAACATCTGGATCACGCCGCCGGCGTTGCTGCCATACAGCGTCGCGGCAGGCCCGCGCAGCACTTCGATGCGTTCGGCAGTGTCGAGGTTGAAGGTCGCGGCCTGGCCCTGGCCGTCCGGAGTGCTGGCGGGAATGCCGTCGGCAAGCAGCTTGATGCCACGCACGCCGAACGCCGAGCGCGCGCCGAAGCCGCGGGACGAAATCTGCAGGTCCTGCGCATAGTTCTGGCGGTTTTGCACTACCAGGCCTGGCACGCGGGACAGGGCTTCAGAGGCATTGATGCCCAATTGCCCGTCGCTGATCTGCTCGCGGCTGATGCCGTCCACCGAGTACGGCAGGTCGAACGTCGGGCTGGCGCTGCGTGAGCCGGTGACGACGCTGGGGTCGAGGATCAGGGTGGTGTCGTCTGCACGGGCGGTGTCGCACAGGGCGAGCAGGCCGGGCAGCAGCAGGGTGAAGCGAGTGAGCGGGGTCATGGTTCAGCCGGAATCCGTGGCGCTTAGGGTGTAAACGCGCAAAAGGGCGCGAGTTTAGTGACTCGGGCGATTTATTTCATTTAGGAATCGGCCTACGGAACCCATCGGCGTGTTGGCGTTGGGCTCGCACACGGCTCGATGTTAGCGTGCCCGGTACTACCCTTGACAATGGCCGATGGGTCAAAAGGAGCTGTACGTGAGGAGTACGTCGATAGTCGCGTGCCTGGCAGCGGTGCTGGCGCTGGCCGGTTGCGGAACGATCAATACCGTGTTCCGCCCGGACGCCGTGGCCAGCCAGAACCTCAAGGATTCGCGCAGCCACTGCGAGAGCGTGCCGCGCATCTACAGCGGGGTGATCTACGGGTTTTGTTCGCTCAATGGCGAGCCCAAGCCTGAAAAAAGCCTCAAGGACCAAAGCGTGTCCGGCGCCGCCGGCAATGCCTTCCCGGTCTTCGCCATCGATTTCGTCGCCTCCGGCGTACTGGACACGTTGGTGCTGCCCTATACGATCTACCGCCAGAACAAGGACGGCAGCATCGAGATCTTCCGCTAGTCCCTCTTGCCGCTCGCCGCTAACAGCTTCCTACTGCTTTTGAGCTATAATCCCGCCCTTTAGCTGTTTCCTGCCCAGGTGGGAAGCACACTTTTTTCAGGCGCAACCCGCCTGCATGCAGACTAAAAGAGGCTAGACCCCTGTGGCATTGACGATTCTTGGCCTGTCCGGCGCCCTTAGCCATGATCCTTCCGCAGCCTTGTATATCGACGGCAAGCTGATCGCGGCCGCCGAAGAAGAGCGCTTCGTACGCGACAAACATGCAAAGAACCGCATGCCCTACGAATCGGCGAAATTCTGCCTGGAACAGGCCGGCATCAAGCCTTCCGACGTTGATGTGGTGGCGATCCCGTTCGCCCCGATCAGCCTGTTCGGCGAGGCGCGCTGGCACTATGCCAAGCGTTACTGGTATGCCCCGGATCGCGCGCTCGACGCGATCCTGATGGGCAACCGTCGCTACAAGCGCTATCGCAACAAGATCGTCTGGTGTCTGGAGCAACTGGGCTTCGATCCGAAGAAAATCAAGATCGAACCGGTTGAACACCACCTGGCCCACGCCTCCAGCGCCTACCACTGCTCGGGCTTCCAGGAGAAGACCGCGATCCTCGGGATCGACGGCAAGGGCGAGTACGCCACCACCTTCTTCGGCTACGGCGAAAACGGCAAGATCCACAAGATCAAGGAATTCTACGATCCGGACTCCCTCGGCGGCCTGTACGGCGCGATCACCGAGTTCCTCGGTTTCGAGATGCTCGACGGCGAGTTCAAGGTCATGGGCATGGCGCCGTATGGCGACGCCAGCAAGTACGATTTCTCGCGCCTGGCCTCCTTCGAGAACGGCGAGCTGGTGATCAACACCGACTACGCCAACGTCATCGGCCTGCGCCGCTATAAAGAGAAGGGCAAGGGCTTCTACTTCTCGCCGAAACTGATCGAGTGGCTGGGTCCCAAGCGCGAAGGCGACATCGCCGACGAGCCGTACATCCACTACGCCGCCAGCATGCAGGCACTGTTCGAGAAGCTGGCCCTGCAGATGATCGACCACTACCTGGGCGACATCCTCAAAGACACCGGCAAGCTGGCCTTCGCCGGCGGCTGTGCGCTGAACGTCAAGCTGAACCAGAAGATCATCGCCCGTGACGACGTCAAGGAGCTGTTCGTGCAGCCGGCGTCGGGCGATGCCGGCACAGCCGTCGGTGCGGCGGCCTACGTGTCCCATGCCCGTGGTGTACCGGTGGAGAAGATGGAACACGTCTACCTCGGCCCGTCCTACAGCAACGAAGACGTGATCGCCGCGTGTGCCAGGCACGAGAGCAAGCCGAACTGGCGCAAGATCGAGAACATGCCGCAGCGCATCGCCAAGATCATGGTCGACGGCAACCCGGTGGCCTGGTTCCAGGGCCGCATGGAGTTTGGCCCGCGTGCCCTCGGTGGTCGTTCGATCATCGGCTGCCCAAGCGCCACCGGCGTGGCGGACCGCATCAACCACCAGATCAAGTTCCGCGAGCGCTGGAGGCCTTTCTGCCCGTCGATGCTCGACACCGTGGCTCCGCAGATGATCAAGGTCGATCACCCTGCGCCGTTCATGACCTTCACCTTTGAAGTGGCGGAAGAGTGGAAGACCCGCGTGCCCGAAGTGGTCCATGAAGATGGGACCTCCCGCGCCCAGGTGCTCAAGCGCGAGTACAACCCGCGCTACTACGACATGATGAAAGAGCTGGAAGTACTGACCGGTAACGGCGTATCGCTGAACACCTCGCTCAACCGTCGTGGCGAAGCGATGATCTGCTCGCCGACCGACGCGTTGAACATGTTCTTCGGCTCGGACCTGCAGTACCTGATCATGGAAGACATCCTGGTCGTCAAAGACGGCGTGGACCCTTATGACGCGCTCGGCTGAACGCCACGTCCTGCAGTTCTGCCACGGCTATGACGGGCCGTTCCTGGACTGCGCCCGACAGTACGCCAGTCTGTTCGCAGGCTCTGGCTACAAGGTGACCACGGTGTTCCTCACCGGGGTCGCCGACCCCGAGGTGGCCGCCGGGTGTGCCAGCGATGAAGTGTTGTTCATGGAGTTCAGCTCCAAGGCCGTGCGCGGCCTGAAGCTGGCGGCCATTGCGCAGTTGCGCAAGATTGCCGCCTCGCGCAGTTTCAGTTTCTGTATTGCCCACCGTTTCAAGCCGATCTACGTGGCCTTGCTGGCGACGCGGCTGCCGGTGATTGGCGTGCATCACGCCTTTGGTGACTACCAGCGTCGCAGCCGCAAGCTGTTTGCCGGGTGTTTCCGCAAGCGCCTGAGCCTGCTCGGGGTGTCCGACGCCGTGCGTGACGACATGCGCCGCTGCCTGCCAGCCTGGCCTGCTGCACGTATCCAGACTTTGTACAACCGTATCGATGTCGACGCCTTGCAGGCTATTCAGGTGCCGGTGCATGAGGCCCGTGATGCGCTGGGGTTATCGCCGGACGAATGGGTGATCGGCAATGTCGGTCGCCTGCACCCGGACAAGGATCAGGCCACGCTGCTCAAGGGTTTTGCCCTGGCACTGGCGCACTTGCCCGTCGAGAGCCGCCTGGCGATCCTCGGCAGCGGGCGCCTGGAGCAAGACCTCAAGGAGCTTGCCCGGGAGCTGGGGATTGCCGACAAGGTACTGTTCCTCGGCCAGGTGCCCGATGCGCGCCGGTATTTCCGCGCATTCGATGTGTTTGCGCTGAGCTCCGATCACGAACCCTTCGGGATGGTACTGCTGGAGGCCATGGCGGCCGGCGTACCGTTGCTGGCCACGGCCTGTGGGGGGGCGAAGGAAGTGGTCGAGGGGGTCGGGATCCTGTTTCCCTTCGGCGATGCCGAACACCTCGCGCAGGGGCTGCGGCACCTGGCCGCGATGGATCAACACCAGCAACGGCAGTGCGCCGAGATGATGCTGGAGCGTCTGCGCGAGCGTTTCTCGGATCAGGCGGTACGCGCTACCTTCTGGCAACTGCCGCACGTTATTGAACTGACCGCGGGGGCCTGATGCTCAATCGATTCCAAGGCTGGCGCGAGCGGGGCTGGTCCGTCGTCGACGCGCCTGTCTACAGCGACGCCTGGCAGCGTTTTGGCGGCAGTGTCGCCACTCATCCGCAGGTGATCGAGCGCCTGGCCGGCCTGGCTGACATCCCGGTGCGCTATTTGGCCTGGGAGCAGGGCGGCAAATTGCAGGCGTGCATCGCCACCTGGGGGCGCGACCTGGCCTTGTCCAAGGACGTGCTCAAGCAGCGCGGCAAAAAGGGCCTGTTCGACCTGGGCAACGCCGAGCTGATCCTGCCAGCCGCGCCTGACACCCAGGCCCCCTTGCGCCACCGCGCGCGCTACCTGTCGGCGCTGAACGAAGGCCGCTTCAGTGGGCTCAAGCCACAGGCCGAGCAATTGGCCATGGCCCGCACGCCCGAGGAACTGTCGAAGAAATTTCGCTACAACCAGCGCCGCGAGCTGCGCCTGCTGGAAGAGGCCGGTGGTGTCGTGCGGCCGGTGAGCGAGTTTTCCAGCCAGGAACTGGCTGCGATCTACTGCGATTTGTTTCTGCGGCGCTGGGGCTTTGTCGCCACGGGTGCCGAGCGCATGGCCGAGGTGATCGAGCTGCTGCGCGAATGGCTGATCGGCTCGGTGATTTTCCTCAACGACGCGCCGATTGCGGTCCAGTTGGTGTATCGGGTCGAGTCGCCCGAGTGGATCAGCGTGGAGTACGTCAACGGCGGGGTCGATCCGCAAACCCGCGCTTTCAGCCCGGGCAGTGTGCTCAGTTTCCTCAACACCCAGAGTGCCTGGGAGCACGCCCGTGAAGCCGGCAAGCCGCTGCGGTTTTCGTTCGGGCGGGCCGACCGGGAATACAAGGATCGTTGGTGCAACCCTGTGCCGGTGCTGACCGTATGAGCCGCAAACAGCAATTGCTCAAGCGCCATCGGCGCAACAAACGCATCGGCGTGCTGATCGGCCTGGTGCTGCTGGTGGCCATCGGTGTCGGCGTCGCCTGGTGGCTGCCGCTGGTACTGGGCGTGCTGGGCTGGGCGGCTCATGAAGGCTGGTTTGCCGACCATTTGTTCTATGCGCCCAACGAAGATTACCAGTACCGTTTTTCGGCGGACGCCGAGGTGGCGAGGGTTAGTTTCGAGGGTGGCCGGCTGCGGGTGGATGGGCCGCTGGAAGCCGATGCGACGCTGGTGTTGGCCATCAAGGTCAAGAGCGGCTGGCTGGGGCGTTTTCTCGACCCGGCGATTGAGATTTGCGGTGCTGACAGCGTCGACCGGCAAGCCTTCGAACGCGGTGTGAATGGCCTGCGTTATCTGAATCTGAGTGGTTTGGCCCCCGCCTTGATGGCCGGTGAGCTGCGCCTGCGCGGGCGCTTTTGCACGCTGCAGGGCGCCCCCCGCCTGTGGGCCTGGGCTACGCCGGACTACTCGGCGCAACGCGTGATGGTCATCGCGCCGCATGCCGACGATGCCGAGCTGGCCGCCTTCGGGCTGTACAGCCAGGCCGAGAACCCATGGATCGTGACCCTCACGGCGGGTGAAATCGAAGCCGAGCACTATCAGCAGATGGGCCTGGACCCGGCTGAAGCCTCACGGATCAAGGGGCGTTTGCGCGCCTGGGACAGCATCGCCGTGCCGCGTTGGGCCGGTGTGCCAGAGGCGCATTGCGTGCAGTTGGGCTATTTCTGCCTGCAATTGCCGGCGATGCGCGCCACGCCCGATCAACCTGTCGCTTCGCGCGAGGCCGAGCTGGACGATATCCGCCTGTTTCGCCAGTTCAACGCGTTCCCGCTGCCGGCGGACCAGGACGGCTTGCCGACCTGGAATAATTTGCTGGCTGATCTGCGCCAGTTGCTTCTGACCGCACGTCCGCAAGTGCTCGTGCTGCCTCACCCTGTCCTCGACCCGCACCCGGATCACATCTGCGCGCAGCAAGCGGTACTCGAGGCCCTGCAAGGCCTGGAGTGGCAGCCGACCACCGTGCTGGGCTACGCCAATCACCTGCACGACAACGACCGCTGGCCCATGGGTGACGCGGGTGCCGGGATTGCACTGCCGCCGCTGTTCGATGACGCGCTGCAGTTGTGGCCGTGCAGCCTGTCGCTGTCGCTGTCGCAGCAGCGCGACAAGGCCATGGCGCTGGGCATGATGCATGACCTGCAGCCGGCGCCGCCGTTCAAGCGCCGGGTGCGACGCTGGTTGCAACGTGTGTTGGCGGGCCGTGCGCGGTCGCCGTATGGTGAGAACGAATTTTTCCGCAAGGCCGTACGACGGCATGAGTTGTTCTGGCGTTTGTGAAAGGGAAAGTCATGAAAGTTTTGTTTCTGGTGCAGAAAGAGCAGCGCGCTATCCTCGACCGTCTTTACGAGGGCGTGGCCGAGCACTGCGAGTGTGATATCCGTTGGCTGAGCAGCGATGAGCAGCGCAACCTGCGTGGTTATTTCCGCCGCGAAGTCGATGTGACCCGTTACGATCGCATCGTGTTCTTCCTGCGCTTCAAGCAGGAAATCCGCCAGGCCGGGTTTATCCGCACGATCCCCAACCTGGTGATCCTTGAGCACGACGCCTACCAGAACTACATTCCCTGCAAATATACCGGCAAGTTCAGCGCCCACTACCGCCGCCTGCCGTGGGCGCGGGTGATCAGTTCCGGGCATATGGTCACTGAGCGCCTGCGTGCGGAAGGCTTTGACGCCGTGTTTGTGCCAAAGGGCTATGATCAGGCGCTGTTGCAGGCGCAAGGGCGCGAACGCGACATCGAGCTGGCGTTTGTCGGCAGTACCAACAGTGTGGCCTACAGCGGCCGCAAGGCATTGCTGGATGAACTGGCGCGGGTTGAACCTTTGGTGGTGACGCGCACCAAATCTGGTGAGGAATACTGCGCGACCCTCAACCGCATTCGTTTTTTCGTCAGTGCCGACGTCGGCATGGGCGAGTACATGATCAAGAATTTCGAGGCCATGGCCTGTGGTTGCGTACTGCTGGCATTTGATCAGGGCGCCGAGGAAAACCAGGCGCTTGGTTTCAAGGACATGGTCAATGTGGTGTTCTACAAGGACATCCCGCAGTTGCAGGAAAAACTCGCCGTCTTGCGGGCCGACCCGCAGCTGGCGGCAGACATTGCGCGCAACGGTCAGGACCTGGCTGTCAGTCAGTTCAGTTTCGCTCGGATCGGCCAGCGCATTGTCGAAGCACTCCAGCCACCCCTGCGGCCACGTGCGCCGCTGAATTTGCTGGAGAGGTTGCGTCTGAGGCTGGGCGTTTGAAAGTGGCCAAATAGCCACAAATGATGGCTATATGATACTATCGAGGCTTGAATGCAATTCTCCGATCAAAGCGACATAACGCTTGTAGTGACCAGTTGCGGTCGCTTCGATTTGTTGAGGCGCACGCTGGAGAGCTTCGATCTGTTCAATACGGCGGATATCCGCGAAGTCTTCATCACCGAAGACTCCGGTGACGAAGCCGTACGCCAGGCGATTCCCGAACATTGGCGCAGTCGTTGCACATTCTTGATCAATCGCCCGAAGCTTGGGCAGTTGGCATCCATCGACCTGGCCTACGCGTCGGTCAAGACCCCCTATATATTCCATTGCGAGGATGATTGGGCGTTTTATCGACCTGGGTTTGTCGAGGATTCCAAGGTGGTACTGGAGCAGCGCCCGGACATTCTTCAAGTCTGGTTGCGCAACTATGTCTACGATTTGCAGGTGCACAGCCCCTATATCCACCTGGGGGCGCGTGAAGTGATTGGCGGGGTACCGTGTTATCCCTTGCTGTCCGATAAGCCCGAGTGGCAAGGGTTTTCGCTGAACCCGGGCCTGCGTCGACTCAAGGAGTACCAGTTGTGCGCACCCTTTGCAGGGTTCGAAGGCGAGAAGGGGCTGTCCAGGCGATATGCAGAATTGAATCTGCCGGCGGTTACCCTCGAGGGCGATGCAGTCCTGCACACCGGTTTCGGTTTGCACGTGGCAACGGCGGGAGAGCGCTTGACCAAGGCGAAGCGCAAGCGGCGAGAGCGGATCAAGCTGGCTCTCATGCTGATACTGGGTGTCGGTATCGGTTGGTTGATCAATAGTTAAGTGCAACAAGCCACCACTACGCCGCAGAAGGTCTTTTTTTCGATGAGTATCCTCAACATCATGTGGGCCGGTGGCTCTGCATTTGCCTCAGTGCAGAAGGTTCATCAACAGATACTGTCGCACGCGCTCAGCCGCGCACCGATTGACACCTGGCTGCTTCAAGGCAGTGCAGAAGGCGGTGAGCCGGCCCGCGAGTGGAAGCTTTCCTCCGCCCGGCTCAAAGGGCGGCATGTGTGGAAGCTCATGATGCCCTGGATGCGCGCGCGCTTTGAGAAGGCCGTGCCCGACGGGGTAGAGGTGGTGCTGCTGGATGGGATCGGCGTGGCCCGGGTGATGTTGCCTGTGCTCAAGCGTCTGCCGCAGGTGCGTGCAGTCGTGGTGTTTCATGGCGCCACGCGCCTGCGACGGGCTGACCAGCAACTGTTCGAGCAATTCCCGGCCACGCAATTGACGCTGGCGGCGGTGTCGCAAACCCTGGCGGACTCGCTTGAGCGCTATCTGCAGCGGCCGGTGGCGGTGTTGCGCAGTGCTTTTGACCCGGTTGCTTTCCGCGCTGCCGCGCTTTCCCGGGAAGAGGCGCGGTCGCGCCTGGGCTTGCCGTTGGAAGACGCGCCGGTATTGGGTGCGGTAGGCCGGCTGGTGGACGGCAAAGGCTTTGGCTGTTTGCTGGAGGCATTTGCCAACGTGTCGGCCACGCAGCCTGGCGCGCGCCTGGTGATCCTCGGCGAGGGCCCGGCCCGGCCGGCCCTTGAAGCCCGTATCGAGCAGCTTGGCTTGCAGGGCAAAGTGTCACTGCCAGGGCATCTGCCTGACGCGGCGACGCTTTACCGTGCGTTCGACTGGGTGGCTATTCCCTCTACCCAGGAAGGCCTCGGGTTGATCCTGCAAGAGGCTGTGATGGCCGGTGTGCCGGTGTTGACCAGCGAGCTGGCGGTGTTCCGCGAGCAGTTGGCAGATGCCGGCTGGTATGCACCTTCGGAAGATGCAGAGGCCTGGGCCGGCCTGATGGCGCGGGCATTCGCGGCCTCTGCCACGGCGGTGGTCGAGGCTCAGTCGCAGGCGCTGGCGCCCGAGCAAGCCTGGAAAGACTTCAGTGAAACCTCCCAGCGGTTGTTCTCATGCCGCTAGCAGCGCTTGCTCCAGTGCATGCATTGGAAAGCAATCGTTCAGCTTCTCGCGTGCAATATAGCGCGCGAAGTGTTGCAAGTTGCGTCGCGCGAGTTCCGGGTTCAGCGGGGCGCGCAAGAAGCGCATGTCGGCTACGTCGATAAGCCCCATTTCATTCTCCGGCGTCACTACGATATTGCCCAGGTGCAGGGAGCGGAAGTAGATGCCGGCAGCGTGCAGGCGGCGGATCAGTGCCACCAGCGGATCGAGATTCGATTGCCAGTCAAAACCTTCTTTATTGGAAATCTGCCGCAGTGTTTCCCCCGGCAACGGGCGATACAGCACGGCGGTCATGCCGGGCGCGGCCAGTTGGAAGTACGCCAGCACGGTCAAGGTCGGGATGCCGCGCTGCTGCAATTGCGCCACGTTGTCGATGAAACGCTTGGAGTACGGCCGAAACAGTGCGGATGAAAACAGGCGTTTGCGACGAAACAGTTTAAGGATATTTCCGTCAGACAGCAGGTAGACTTTGGGCCCGTAGCTGTCCTTCTCCAGGACTCTGGCGCCTTCAATCATCGTGTTTAAATCGGCTTGGGCAAGCCTTGAACATTGCATCGTTGGAAAGCCTTGTGGGGAGTCGCGGGCACAGTGATCGGTAATAATGCCGAAAGTTTTGGGTTTTAACCATGCCGGTTTGGCAGGTTGAACGTATTCAGGAGCGGGTGATGCAGGCAAGTCGTTGGGCGCAGGTATGGATGATTTTCGGGTTGCTTTGGTTTCTGCTGGCGATTGCCTTTGCGCCAACCAACAAGATTTACCAACAAGGATTGACGCTGTTTCTCTGGTTGCCGGCCATGGTGTTCGCCTGGTCGGCGCGTGAGCATCTCAAGGAGGTCTGGCGCGAGCAGCGCTGGATGTGCCTGATGATCGCGGCGCTGGCCATCTGGGGCGCGATCAGCCTGACGTGGACCAATGCCGAGGACCCTTCGCGCGAGGCCAAGCGCCTGCTGTATATCGGCGTGTTCCTGCTGTTTTTCCCGGTGCTGGCCTGTGGTCAGAGCGATCGCATCATTCGCGTGATGCAGTGGGGCGGTTTCGGACTGGCGGTGTCGTCGCTGGTGGCGATCATCAAGTTTTATGGGGTCGAGCATAACGCCTGGTCTGCCCGCCTCGAAGGGCTGGGGCAATTGGCTCACCCGATCCTGGGCGCCTACGTGATCGGCCTGGCGGCGATCTGGTTGCTGCACTGGCTGCCGCGTGGCCGCTGGATGCAAGTGGCGTGGGTGCTGTCCATCGGATTGCTGGGGCTCTTCGTGGTGTTGAGCCAGAGCCGTGGCGCGGCTTTGGCGCTGTTGCTGACCGTGGTCGCCATGCCGGCCTGGTGCCGTGACCGACGTAGCACCGTGATTGCTATCGCTGCGGTCGTGGCAGCGGTGGCGGTGTTCTTCGCCATGGAGTCGCTGATGCTGGCCCGTGGTGTTTCCTATCGGCCGCAGATCTTCATGGCCTCTTTGCACATGATCGGCGAGCATCCGTGGACCGGTCTGGGCCTGGGTGGGGACTACAAGGTCTTTGCCGATAATCTCTATTTCGATCACGCCCACAACCTGTTCACGCATGTCACCATCGAGCTGGGCCTGCCGGGCCTGCTGCTCTGGTGCGGGCTGTGGTTCGGCGTGTTGTGGCAAGCCTGGAAGGCCCGCGACACGCTCTACGGCAAGGGCATCATCGGCATGTGGGTATTTTCGTTCCTGGCCATGCAGTTCGATGCTGCGAGCCTGACGGGCACGCCCCGCGCCGAGTGGTTCATCTCGTGGCTGCCGATTGCGCTGGCCAGTGTATTGGTCTGGGCTCGGGCCAAACCCGACGCTTGTGATAAAGTTCGCGTCCTACCCAATCAGTGAGCTCGACACATGAGTGACGCACCGCCCAAAGCGGACCAGGAATCCAGCCTGAAAATTTATTTCAGGCTGCTGGGCTATGTGAAACCGTACCTGGGCATGTTCCTGCTGAGTATCGTGGGCTTCGTGATCTTTGCGTCCACCCAGCCCATGCTCGCCGGGATCCTCAAGTACTTCGTGGATGGCCTGAGCAACCCCGACGTGGTGTTCCTGCCCAAGATCCCTTTGTTCAAGGACTTGAAGCTGCTGATGGCCGTGCCGCTGCTGATCATTCTGATCGCGGCGTGGCAAGGCCTCGGCTCGTTCCTGGGCAACTACTATCTGGCCAAGGTTTCCCTGGGGCTGGTGCATGACTTGCGCGTCCAGCTGTTCAACAAGCTGCTGGTGCTGCCCAACCGTTATTTCGACACGCACAACTCCGGGCACCTGATTTCGCGTATCACCTTCAACGTGACCATGGTCACCGGGGCTGCCACGGATGCGATCAAAGTCGTGATCCGCGAAGGCCTGACGGTGGTGTTCCTGTTCGGTTACCTGCTGTGGATGAACTGGAAGCTGACCCTGGTGATGCTGGCGATCCTGCCGCTGATTGCCGTCATGGTCGGCAGCACCAGCAAGAAATTCCGCAAGCAGAGCAAGAAGATCCAGGTGGCGATGGGCGACGTGACGCACGTGGCCTCCGAAACCATCCAGGGCTACCGCGTGGTGCGCAGCTTCGGTGGCGAAAGCTACGAGGAGCGCCGCTTTGCCGCCGCCAGCCAGGGCAACACCGACAAGCAACTGCGCATGAACAAGACCGGCGCGGTCTATACGCCGATGCTGCAATTGGTGATCTACACCGCCATGGCTGCGCTGATGTTCCTGGTCCTGTTGCTGCGCGGTGACGCCACGGCAGGTGACCTGGTGGCCTACATTACCGCCGCGGGCCTGCTGCCCAAGCCGATCCGCCAGCTGTCGGAAGTCAGCTCGACGATCCAGAAGGGAGTGGCAGGTGCCGAGAGCATCTTCGAGCAACTGGATGAAGTGCCTGAAGTCGACAGCGGTACCGTGGAGCGTGACCGTGTCAGCGGTCGCCTGGACGTGCGCAACCTGAGCTTCACGTACCCCGGTACCGATCGCGAAGTGCTGAAGAACATCAGCTTCAGTGCCGCGCCGGGGCAGATGATTGCACTGGTGGGGCGCTCGGGCAGTGGCAAGTCGACCCTGGCGAGCCTGATCCCGCGCTTCTACCATCACGAGACCGGCGAGATCCTGCTGGACGAGGTGGAGATCGAAGATTACCGCCTGCGCAACCTGCGCCGACATGTCGCCCAGGTGACCCAGCACGTGACGCTGTTCAACGACACCGTGGCCAATAACATTGCCTACGGCGACCTGGCGGATGCGCCGCGCGAAGACATTGAAAAAGCAGCGGCGGATGCCTACGCCATGGACTTTATCTCCGAGCTGCCAAAAGGCCTGGACACCGAAGTCGGGGAAAACGGCGTGTTGCTTTCCGGTGGCCAGCGTCAACGCCTGGCAATCGCTCGGGCCCTGCTGAAAAACGCCCCGTTGCTGATTCTGGATGAAGCGACATCGGCGCTGGATACCGAGTCGGAGCGCCATATCCAGGCGGCGCTGGACAAGGTCATGAAAGGCCGCACCACCCTGGTCATCGCGCACCGCTTGTCCACCATCGAGAAAGCCGACCTGATTCTGGTGATGGACCACGGTGAAATTGTCGAGCGTGGTACGCATGTCGAACTGCTGGCCATGGGCGGCTATTACTCGCGCCTGCACGCCATGGGCCTGGACGAGCCGGCGACGGCGAACATCACCTGACACACCGGGGCGCGCAATGCGCCCCGTTTTTTGTATCAAGCCCCATACACGCTTGACCAAAGCCAAATAATTCGCTGCCTATCGTTTGTTATGTTGGCCTTCTCGATTCGAATGACGAACGAGAGGGCTAACCTTCTTGCGTGGGTAATGGAATGTTGCAACGTCTGTTGTGGAAACTGCTTCCCAAGCCCCAGCGGGCGTTTCTGCTGGGGCGTTTGTCGGTGGTGGATCGCCAGGCAGTGAACAAATCCCTGTCGGCGGTGACCGTCCTTCCCGCTGCCTTCGAGCGACACAACTGCGTGTTTATCCACGTGCCCAAATGCGCCGGCAGCAGCGTCTGCTCGGCGCTGCTGGATGGGCGCTGGCCGGGGCATTTGCCGTATTACTGGTACCAGCAGCAATTTCCCGAGCACTGCGAGCGCAGTTTCAAGTTCGCCTTCGTGCGTGACCCGCTGGAGCGCGCCTACTCGGCCTATACCTATTTGCGCAGCAATCACATGGGCGCGCGTGATCTGCAGGCCCAGGCGCTGGTGTCCAGCTACCGCGACTTCGACCATTTCATTGCCGGCTGGCTGCACCCGGACAACCTGCGTCGCCAACTGCATTTCGCGCCCCAGACCGACTTCCTGGTCGATCACATGGGGCAAATGGCGATGGACTTTCTCGGGCGTCAGGAGTCGCTGGAGCAAGACTTCCAGCACCTGTGCGAACACCTCGGCGTGGCGACCTCGCTGCCCCATCTGAATGTTTCACTCGGGCGGCGCAGCGAGCCGGTCAGGGAGTTCTGCTCCTTGCGCACGCGCCGCCTGGTCCGGCGCGCCTATCAACGTGATTACGAGGTCCTGGGTTATGAATAGCCAGTCGCTGTCCCATGGTTCTGCATCGATCCGCCCCTTTGCCTTGTCGCTGTCGGTGGCCGCACGGGCGGCGCTCAAGCACCAGCAGCCTTGTTGCGTATGGCTGACCGGGTTGTCCGGCTCGGGCAAGTCGACCCTGGCGAATGCTTTGGAGGTCCAGCTCAACGAGCAGGGGCGACACACCTTTGTGCTCGATGGCGATAATTTGCGCACTGGCCTGTGCAACGACCTGGGCATGAGTGATGCGGCCCGCAAGGAAAACATCCGGCGCATCGGTGAGGTGGCGCGGTTGATGGTGGATGCGGGGTTGATCGTGATCGTCTCGGCGATTTCGCCGTTCAGCGCCGACCGGGCCGCCGCTAAGGCACTGTTCGGGCCGGGGCAGTTTTTTGAGGTGTATATCAGCACGCCATTCGCTGTGTGCGCGCGGCGCGATCCCAAAGGCCTCTACCGCGCGGCGCTGGAAGGGCGGATCAAGGCGTTCACCGGCCTGGACAGCCCCTATGAAGCGCCGCGTGCCGCCGACTGCGAAATCAATACCGATGAGGTCGAGTTGGCTGACGCCGTGGAGCAGGTTCTCGCGGCTTTGTTCAAAAAATGATCAGTTTTCGCGCATGATGCATTGCCGATAAAGCTCTCGAACTAGGCGGCGCTCACCCTGTGCTAATATCGCGCCCCTGTTCATTTTGTATGTGGGTTGCTCCATGAAGTTGTCCATGCCGCGATTCGATCAAGCCCCTGTCTTGGTGGTCGGCGATGTCATGCTCGACCGTTACTGGCATGGCGGTACCTCACGGATTTCCCCTGAGGCGCCGGTACCGGTAGTCAAGGTCGAGCAAATCGAAGACCGCCCGGGTGGCGCTGCCAACGTTGCCCTTAACATTGCCGCGCTCGGCGCCCCGGCCTCCCTGGTGGGTGTGACCGGCGACGACGAAGCCGCCGACAGCCTGGCCAACAGCCTGCGTGGTGCCGGCGTGCGTGCGCAGTTCCAGCGCATTGCCCACCAGCCGACCATCGTCAAGCTGCGGGTCATGAGCCGGCACCAGCAATTGCTGCGTATCGATTTCGAAGAACCCTTCGCCACCGACGCCCTGGCCTTGAGTGGCCAGGTCGACGAGTTGCTCGAAGGCATCAAGGTGCTGGTGTTGTCCGACTACGGCAAAGGTGCGTTGAAGAACCACCAGATGCTGATCCAGGCCGCCAAGGCGCGCAATATCCCGGTACTGGCTGATCCCAAGGGCAAGGACTTCTCGATTTATCGCGGAGCCAGCCTGATCACGCCGAACCTCAGCGAGTTCGAAGCCATCGTTGGCGGTTGCGTCGATGAGCACGACCTCGTGACCAAGGGCGCGGCGCTGATGGCTGATCTCGACCTCGGCGCCTTGCTGGTGACCCGTGGCGAGCACGGCATGACCTTGCTGCGTCCTGGCCACCCGGCGATGCACCTGCCGGCGCGGGCCCGTGAAGTGTTCGACGTCACCGGCGCCGGTGACACCGTGATTTCCACCCTGGCCGCCTCCATCGCCGCCGGCGAAGAGCTGCCCCACGCGGTGGCACTTGCCAACCTGGCGGCGGGCATCGTGGTCGGCAAGCTGGGTACGGCTGCCATCAGCGCGCCCGAGCTGCGCCGCGCGATCCAGCGTTCCGAAGGCTCCGAACGTGGCGTGCTGACCATCGAGCAATTGCTGCTGGCGATTGACGATGCACGCGCCCACAACGAAAGCATTGTGTTCACCAACGGTTGCTTCGACATCCTCCACGCTGGCCATGTGACCTACCTGGAGCAGGCTCGCGCCCAGGGTGATCGCCTGATTGTCGCGGTCAACGATGACGCGTCGGTCAGCCGCCTCAAGGGCCCGGGCCGCCCGATCAACAGTGTCGACCGGCGCATGGCGGTATTGGCCGGCCTGGGCGCGGTGGACTGGGTGATCAGCTTCCCTGAAGGCACCCCGGAAAACCTGCTGGCCCAGGTCAAGCCGGACGTGCTGGTCAAGGGCGGCGATTACTCCGTCGGCCAGGTTGTGGGCGCCGATATCGTCAGCGCCTACGGCGGCAAGGTCAAAGTGCTTGGCTTGGTCGAGAACAGCTCGACCACGGCGATTGTCGAGAAGATCCGCAACAATGAGTAACGCTGATAAGCGGGTCCTGATCACCGGCGGCGCCGGTTTCATTGGCTCGCATCTGGTCGATGCGCTGCTTGCCAAGGGTTATGCAGTGCGGGTGCTGGATGACCTGTCCACCGGCAAGCGCAGCAACCTGCCGCTGGACAACCCGCGCGTCGAGCTGCTGGAAGGCGACGTCGCCGATGCTGCGCTGGTGGCGCGTGCCGCCATCGGCACCACGGCGGTGGTGCACCTGGCCGCGGTAGCGTCGGTGCAGGCTTCGGTGGATGACCCGGTCAGCACGCACCAGAGCAACTTTGTCGGCAGCCTGAATGTCTGCGAAGCGATGCGCCAGGCGGGCGTGAAGCGTGTGGTCTTCGCTTCCAGCGCGGCGGTGTATGGCAACAACGGCGAGGGTGCTTCGATCGACGAAGAGACCACCAAGGCGCCGTTGACGCCCTACGCGTCCGACAAGCTGGCCGGCGAGCATTACTTTGATTTCTACCGTCGCCAGCATGGCCTGGAGCCGGTGATTTTTCGCTTCTTCAATATCTTCGGGCCGCGCCAGGACCCATCGTCGCCGTATTCCGGCGTCATCAGTATCTTCAGCGAGCGTGTCCAGCAGGGCTTGCCGATTGCCGTGTTCGGCGACGGTGAGCAAACCCGAGATTTCATGTACGTGGGAGACCTGGTGGACGTGCTGGTGCAGGCCATCGAAGCCCCGGACGCGCCCTTGGGTGCGATCAACGTGGGCTGGAATCGCACCACCACCCTCAAGCAAGTGCTGCAGGCGCTGGAAGAAGCGGTGGGCAAGCTGCCCGTCGTGACTTACGGACCGGCGCGATCAGGCGACATTCGGCACTCGCGGGCAAATAACCAGCGTTTGCTGGCCAGTTTCAAACTGCCCGAGCCGACCCCGTTGAAGGTTGGGTTGGAGCGCTTGCTCCACGGCTGAATGCAATCAATGTGGACGCCGGCTTTTCGGCGATGCAGGCGCCTGGGGACATCATGTGCACCGAGGTGATGCCATCGCAGGCAAGCCGGCGCCTGCATTGGGTTTGCGTTAACCCTTGGCTTTTTTCTTTGGCACGATCTTGCGCAGCACGCGCCGTGCCAGGCGCTTCAATTTCGACTCCTTCTCCGGCTCCGCCAGGCCCTGCTGCCTGAGCCAATCCTTCCAGCGAATCCGCTCCTCGCGCACCAGCCAGCCTTCCTGCTGGGCGAAGCTTTCGGCCAGGTACAAACCACGGGTGCTGGCGGGGTACAGCTGATCTTTCTTGACGGTGTACAGCTCGGCGAGCGGCTGGCCGTCCTTTAAAGGCATCAGGTACAAATCCGGGCGCTGGCGGTCCAGGCGTGCCACCAACTGGTCGCCTTCGAGGCGCTCATCCACATGGAACAGGCTCAGGGACTTGGCTTCTTTGGGCACTTCCAGGCGCAAGTCGTAAATCAACTGCAGCGACGCGGTCGGCAAGTGCACATAGGCCCGTGGGCGCTCGATCAGTTGGGTTGTCGCACACCGCACCGGGCGCGCGGCGCCGGACAGGGGGCTCAAGCGAAACGGCAGCGCCTCGCGATAATGCAGCGCGGCAGAGTAGGGCGCCGGCAGCCAGGTGTCGTTGAAGCGCCCGCTGAGCCAGCCTTCGGGTGTTTCCAGCAGGCACTCTTCGGCAATTTCCTGGATGGCGGTGTGCAGCGGCAGGTTCAGTTCATGGGCGGGGACATAGCCGGAGATCAGCTTGAGCACGACGTCGCCCCGGTCCTGGCGGCGCTGGCGCACCAGCACCCAGTAATCCTTGTTTTGCCAGTGCAGGGTCAGGCGCACCGACACGCCGAGGTTGGCCAGCTCAAGGGCGAAACGCTCGGCGTCCGGAACGTCTACCGGCTTGCGGCGTTGCAGGGTCTGGGCAAAGTTGAGCGGCATGCCCACGCTCTGGTAGCTCAGGCCTTCGGGTGTGGCTTCGACGTGCAGCGGCAGTGTTTTGAAGTTGCTGGGGTTTTTTCTTATGAGCGTTCGCGGCATGTCGGCTCCTTCTTGCGACGGGGTCGGCCGCGTCGGCGGCATCAGAGTTGACGAATGACTTGGGCAGCGGTCGCCACGTTATGGGCCAGGTGCAGCGGATTGATGGTCCCGACAATAGCACTGGCGACGCCCGTTTGCGCAAACAACAACGTGAAACTCGCCCGAATTGGATCCACTCCAGGTTCCAGGCACACGTGGCCGCTGGCCAGGGCTTTTTTCACCAGGATGCCTTTGCCATGGGCCGCCGCATAATCAATGACGGCTTTCTCGGCCTGTTCGTTCAGATTGTAGGTGACCATCGCGCAATCACCTTGTTCCAGAGCCTTTACGCCGCCCTCGACGGTTTTGCCGGAGAACCCGAATCCGCGGATCTTGCCTTCTTTTTTCAACGCCGCCAGGGTCTGGTAGACCTCGCAGTCATTGAGGATATGCAGGTCATTGCCGTCGGAATGCACCAGCACCAGGTCGATAAAATCCGTTTCAAGTCTTTTCAAGCTGCGCTCGATCGACATCCGCGTATGGGCGGCGCTGAAGTCGTGATGGGACACGCCCTCGGCAAACTCTTCACCGACTTTGCTGACGATCACCCAGTCCTTGCGCTGGCCGCGCAGCAGCGGCCCCAGGCGTTCTTCGCTGCGCCCGTAGGCCGGCGCGGTATCGATGAGGTTGATGCCCAGCTGGCGGGCCTGGCGCAGCAGCATCCGCGCAGCGTCATCATCGGGAATCGTGAACCCGCTGGGGTACTTCACCCCTTGGTCGCGGCCGAGCTTGACGGTGCCCAGGCCCAGTGGCGAAACCAACAGGCCGGTGCTGCCGAGAGGGCGATGGAGGTCGTGCAGGGTCGGCAGGCTCATGGCAACAGTTGCTCCCAGGCGGGTACGCCGATGGCGGGTTTAGGCAGCTCAGGCAGGGGTTCGGAGGCGCTTGGGTGGATGCCGTCGCGTTCGAGGCTGTTGATCACCCGATCGGCGAAGTCCGGCGCCAGCGCCAGCTTGGTCGGCCAGCCCACCAGCAGGCGGCCCTGTTCGGCGACGAAGGCATTGTCGGGGCGTGTCAGGCCTGATTGCAGCGGCTCGGCACGGTCGACACGGAGGGTCGCCCAGCGGGTCTGGCGCATGTCGATCCATGGCAGCAATTGCGCGAGTTCTTTTTGCGCAGTGGAGATCTGCTCTTCAGGTGTGCGCGCCACTCCATCGGCTTCGGCAATATCGCCGCCCATGTACCACACCCAGTTGCCGTCGGCAGCGGGGTGAGTGGTGACGGTGATGCGCGGCTTGGTGCCGCCGCCCAGGCAGTGGGCATACAGCGGCTTCAAGCCGGGGCCTTTGGCGATGATCATGTGCAGTGGACGTGTCTGCATGGCCGGTTGGCTCAGGCCGAGGGCGGCCAGCAGGTCGGCGGTGCCTTTGCCTGCGCTCAGCACGATGCGCTGGGCGCGGATCTCGCGGCCATCGACCTTCAGGCCCACCAGGGTGTCGCCTTCCAGCAGTGGCTCGATGTGTTGCCCGGCGAGCAAGCCGTCACCGGCCAGTTGCGCCAGGCGTTCGATCAGGCTCGGGACGTCGATGACCAGCTCGGCCAGGCGATAGACCTTGCCCTTGAAGCGGCGGTCCTGCAGGGCCGGCGGCAGCTCATCACCCTTGACCTGGTCGACACGGCCGCGCACGGCCTTGCTGGCGAAGAAGCTGGTGAGGTTGCCGGCGATCGTGCCGGGGGACCACAGATAATGCGCTTCGGACAGCAGGCGCACGCCGGACAGGTCCAGCTCACCGCTGCCGGCCAAGGCCTCGCGCCAGCGGCGCGGCATATCGGCAATCGCTTCGGAGGCGCCGGTGAGGGCGCCGTGCAGGGCGTATTTAGCCCCGCCGTGGATGATTCCCTGGGACTTCACGCTTTGTCCGCCACCCAAGGTGGCGCTTTCCACCAGCACCGTGGAAAACCCCTGGCGGCGCAGGCGCGCATTCAGCCAGAGGCCGGCAACTCCGGCGCCGACAATCAGCACGTCGGTGGAAATAACGGATGGCATGGGCGACCTCAGTGTTCAAGACAAGAGGCGCAGTATACAGGGATCGAAATGCGGCGATGATGGGTGTCAGTGCCCGGCGGTTTTCGAGAACAGCTGAATCACCACCACGCCCAGCACAATCAGGCCCATCCCCAGCATGGCTGGAACGTCGAGCTTCTGCCCGTAGATAAACAGCGCCGCGACACTGACCATCACGATGCCCATGCCTGCCCACACCGCATAAGCCACGCCTACCGGTACGGTGCGCACCACCAGGGTCAGCATCCAGAATGCGATGCCGTAGCCGACGATCACCAGTGCCAGCGGCAGGGGGGTGCTCCAACCCTTGACGGCTTTCATGGAGACGGTCGCGATCACTTCCGAGCAGATGGCAATAGCCAGGTAGAGGTAGGCGGCATTCATGGGGGTATTCCTCGGAGATGAGTTCTGATGTGTAGGAGTCCGGCTTCTACAGTGCTGGCATTCTAGACGCCTGGCAGATGGGGTAAAGTCATTACCTATCCGAAATAAAGATGGGTTGAGCCATGAGCGTGCAGTGGAATCTGGAGCAGATGCGCCTATTTGTCAGTGTCGCCGAACAGCGCTCGTTTTCGGCCGTGGCGCGCGACCAGCGCAAGGCGCAATCGGCGGTGAGCAACGCGATTGCCTTGCTGGAGGCGGACCTGGGCCTGAGCCTGTTTGAGCGTAGCAGTGGCCGTCAGCCACGCCTGACCGAGGCGGGCAGTGTGTTGCTGGAGGAAGCGCGTGAAGTCTTGCGCCAGTGTGAGCGGCTCAATGGCCGTGCGCTGTCGTTGACCCGTGGGGAAGAAGCCTGCCTGCGCCTGGCCCAGGACGAAGCCATGTTGTTCCAGCCGATACTCGATAGCCTCGAGGCGCTGGCAGGGCAGTACCCGCTGCTGGAGGTGCAATTGTCCAGCGCCGCCCAGGGCGATGTGGCGCGCAAGTTGGTAGAGCGCAAGGCCGACCTGGGCCTGTTGTTCTATCACGACCAGATCCCCGAGGCGCTGGAGCGGCGTGTGGTCGGCAGTGTGGAAATGGTCACCGTGTGCGGCGTGAACCACCCGCTGGCCGCGGAGAACTACGTGACATGCCAGCGCCTGGCGCAGTTTCGCCAGTTGCTGATGTCGACCCAGACCAGCGTTTACCCCGGCAGCGAAGCCGCCAGCCCGCTGGTGTGGCGCGCCGACAGCTTTTACGTATTGGCCGAGTGGCTGATGAGTGGCCTGGGCTGGGCCTGGCTGCCCCGACATATCGTGCAATACCCGACCTATCAGCAGCAGATGGTGGAACTGCACAGCGAATGGACGCCGCCGGCGCTGGTGGTGGAGCTGGTCTGGCGTCGCGATGAGCACCTGGGGCCCGCTGCGCGCTTCCTCGCCGAACGTTTTGCCGAGCGCTTGCAGGCGATCGACTGAAAAAGCCGATAAACTCCGCCGCCATGAATAGAACTCTCTACAGCTGTCTGTTTTACCTGGCGCTGCCGTTGGTGGCTTTACGTCTGTGGCTGCGTGCGCGCAAGGCGCCTGCCTATGCCAAGCGCATCGGCGAGCGGTTTTCCTATGGCTTGCCGGTGCTGCAGCCGGGCGGGATCTGGGTACATGCCGTGTCGGTGGGCGAAAGTATTGCCGCCGCGCCGATGGTGCGCGGGCTGCTGGCGCGTTATCCGACCCTGCCGATCACCGTCACCTGCATGACGCCGACCGGTTCCGAGCGTATCCAGGCGCTGTTCGCCAATGAGCCGCGTGTGCAGCACTGCTACCTGCCCTATGACTTGCCGTGCGCGGCCAAGCGTTTCCTTGACCGGGTGCAGCCGAAGCTGGCGGTGATCATGGAAACCGAACTGTGGCCCAATCATATTCATGCCTGCGCCCAGCGCGGGATCCCGGTGGCGTTGGCGAATGCGCGGTTGTCGGCACGTTCGGCCAAGGGCTATGCAAAATTTGCCAAGCTGACGGCGCCGATGCTGTCGCAAATGAGCTTGTTTGCGGTGCAGACCGAGACCGAGGCCCAGCGCTTCCTGAGCCTCGGCGCGCGGCCGGACACCGTCGAAGTCACCGGCTCGATCAAGTTCGACCTGACCATCGACCCCCAGCTGCCGCTGCGTGCTGCTGCGCTGCGCGAGCAATGGGGCGCCAGCGAGCGGCCGGTGTGGATCGCGGCCAGCACCCATGAAGGCGAAGATGAAGTGGTGCTGGCTGCCCATCGCCAGTTGCTCGACAGCTATCCCAATGCGCTGCTGATCCTGGTGCCGCGCCATCAGGAGCGCTTCGGACCGATGTTCGAGCTGTGTGAGCAGCAGGGCTTCGCCACGGTGCGCCGTTCCAGCGGCGCGCCGGTGACCGCGCAGACTTCGGTATTGCTTGGCGATACCATGGGTGAGTTGTTGTTCCTCTATGCCCTGGCCGACAGCGCGTTTGTCGGCGGCAGCCTGGTCGCGACCGGTGGACACAACCCGCTGGAGCCAGCGGCATTGGCCAAGCCGGTGATCATGGGGCCACATGTGTTCAACTTCCTCGAAATCACCGCAATGATGCGCGAAGCCGGGGCGTTGCGAGAGGTGGATGACGCCGAAGGCCTGGCCGAAGCCGTGCGCCAGTTGTTCGAACTGCCGCAGGATGCCCGCAAGATGGCGCAGGCTGGACTCAAGGTGATGCAAGCCAACCAGGGCGCGCTGCAGCGCTTGCTGGATGGCTTGGGCAAACTCCTGAACCACTGACCACACAACTCAAATGCAGGCGCAGCCAAGCCAGCGCCTGCATGGGTTATGCGGTGTGCTTAATAGCCAGGGCGGGCCTTGAGCTGTTCGGCGGCGGCCTTGGCCAGGTCCGGTGGCAGGAAGTCGCGATCGGGGTTGTAGTCAGCCTTGAGGTAGCGCGCCAGGTCCTGCAGATCCCCGGGGTTCAAGGTGCCCGCCGCCTGCTTCAGGCGCAGGTTGTCGAGGATGTAGTCGTAGCGGCTGTTGTTGTAGTTGCGCACCGACGAATACAGCTGGCGCTGTGAATCCAGCACATCGACGATGTTGCGCGTGCCCACCTGGTAACCGATTTCCGTGGCTTCCACCGCGCTCTGGTTGGAGATGATCGACTGGCGGCGCGCCTGCACCTGTTCGACATCGGTATTCACCGCGCGGTGCAGGTTGCGCGTGTTTTCCACCACCTGGCGGCGCAGGCCTTCGCGTTGCTGCTCGGTCTGGCCCAGGCGCGAGTAGGACTCACGCACTTGCGAGCTGGTCAGGCCGCCGCTGTAGATCGGGATGTTCAGGCGCAGGCCGATGGTGCGCTGCTCCACATCGCCACGGTACGGCGTGCCGAAGGCATTCGGGTTGCTGAAACCGAGGGCGTCGTTGTCGCCTTTCTCGTACTGGGCCACGGCGTCCAGGGTCGGCGCATGGCCGGCCTTGCGCTGCTTGAGGGTTTCTTCGGCGGCGGTGACCGCGTAGTTGCTGGCCAGCAGGTTCAGGTTCTGGCGACCGGCCGTTTCCACCCACGACTTGGCGTCATTCGGCAGCGGCGGCAGCACGGGCAAGGTGTGGACAATGCCCTGGATCGAGTTGTACTGGCGATTGGTCAGGGTGATCAGTGCTTCGAATGCATCGTCCACCTGGCGCTGCGCCACAATCCGGTTGGCCCGTGCAGTGTCGTAGCTGGCCTGGGATTGCAGTACGTCGGTCTTGTCCGAGAGGCCGACATCGAAGCGTTCGTTGGATTGATCCAGCTGGCGCTTGAAGGCGTTTTCCTCGGCTTTGGTCGAGGCCAGGTTGTCCTGGGCGCGCAGCACCGCGAAATAACTTTCGGCACTTTGCAGGATCAGGTTCTGTTCGGTGGCCGACAGTTGCAGGGCGGCCTGTTCATTCGTGGCCTCGGCCGCTTGCAGCTGGAACCAGCGGTCGGCGCGGAACAGCGGCTGGCTCAGGGTCGCGCGCCAGGAGTGCGCGTCGCGGTTGGCGGTGGCGGCGGGCGTGTCGATCTGGGTGCGCACGTTATTGATATCGGCACCGCCCGACAGGTTCGGCAGCAAGCCTGCGCGTGCCTGGGGCACGACTTCTTTTTGCGCGCCGTATTGGGCGCGGGCGGCGGCCAGGTCGGCGTTGTTATCCACGGCTTCCTGGTAGACGCTGACCAGATCGGTTTTGGCGGACAAGGGCGCTTCAGCTGCCCAGACCATTCCGTTGGTCGCACAAGACACGGCGAGAGCCAGTGAGAGTTTGCGCAGCATGAGGCGATCCCTAGAATAAATATTACGGTGATAATTTAGCGCCCAAGGCTAAGGCTGGCCATTCCTGGCGTCAAGCACTGTGGCGGCAATCGAGTGTAGTGGGGGTGACACGGCGCAACAATCCCGCAATCACGCCATTCATCACGCTGAATGCACCGCTATTGGCAATTTGCCCACGGCATGGTCTAGACTGGCCGCGTTCTTGTCGGGGTGCCTTGTTGGAAGGCTGAGATCGGTAAATACCGGATCCCGTTGAACCTGATCAGGTTAACGCCTGCGTAGGGAACAAGATTTCTCGTCACCCGGCGAGTCCTCTTGTGCTTCGTCCGGGATGTTGTTCGACAATCGAACAGCTCTTGTGCGCCAAGCACAGCACTGGTTTCAGTGCGTCCATCCGTCACAGGTTCGCTCCGACAAAAATCCACCACCTGGATAGTTGGAGAGCCCGTGATGAGCACAGAAATAAAAAGTACAAAACTGAAAAATACCGTGCACTTGAGTGAATCGGCCAAGGTCGACTCCGGCTCCGTGCAGCCGTTTACCCGCTCGAAGAAAATCTACGTGCAAGGCACCCGCCCGGACATTCGTGTGCCGATGCGTGAAATCAGCCTGGACGTGACCCCCACCGATTTCGGCGGTGAAATCAACGCGCCCGTGGTGGTGTACGACACGTCCGGACCCTACACCGACCCCAATGTCATCATCGACGTGCGCAAAGGCCTGGGCGATGTGCGTTCGCCGTGGATCGAAGTGCGTGGCGACACCGAGCGCCTGTCTGGTCTCAGCTCGCACTTCGGCCAACAGCGCCTCAGCGATGCCGAACTGACCGCGCTGCGCTTTGCCCACGTGAAGAACCCGCGCCGCGCCAAGGCCGGCGCCAACGTCACCCAGATGCACTACGCGCGCAAAGGCATCATCACTGCCGAGATGGAATACGTCGCCATCCGCGAAAACATGAAGCTCGAAGAGGCCCGCGCCAGCGGCCTGCTCGACCAGCAACACGCCGGCCACAGCTTCGGCGCCAGCGTGCCGAAAATCATCACCCCGGAATTTGTGCGCGAAGAAATCGCCCGTGGCCGCGCGATCATCCCGGCCAACATCAACCACACCGAACTGGAACCGATGATCATCGGCCGTAACTTCCTGGTGAAGATCAACGGCAACATCGGCAACAGCGCGCTGGGTTCGTCCATCGAAGAAGAAGTGGCGAAACTCACCTGGGGCATTCGCTGGGGCTCGGACACGGTGATGGACCTGTCCACCGGCAAGCACATCCACGAAACCCGCGAGTGGATCATCCGCAACTCGCCGGTGCCGATCGGTACCGTGCCGATCTACCAGGCCCTGGAGAAAGTCGGCGGCGCCGCCGAAGACCTGACCTGGGAGCTGTTCCGCGACACCTTGATCGAACAGGCCGAGCAGGGCGTGGACTACTTCACCATCCACGCCGGCGTACTGCTGCGCTATGTGCCGCTGACCGCCAAGCGCGTCACCGGGATTGTCTCGCGTGGCGGCTCGATCATGGCCAAGTGGTGCCTGGCGCACCACAAAGAGAACTTCACCTACACGCATTTCGACGAAATCTGCGAAATCATGAAGGCCTATGACGTCAGCTTCTCCCTCGGCGATGGCCTGCGCCCCGGTTCTATTGCCGACGCCAACGACGCCGCGCAATTCGGCGAGCTGGAAACCCTCGGCGAGCTGACCAAGACCGCCTGGAAACACGACGTGCAAACCATGATCGAAGGCCCCGGCCACGTGCCGATGCAACTGATCAAGGAGAACATGGACAAGCAGCTGGAGTGCTGCGACGAGGCGCCGTTCTACACCCTCGGCCCGCTGACCACCGATATTGCGCCCGGCTATGACCACATCACCTCGGGCATCGGTGCGGCGATGATCGGCTGGTTCGGCTGCGCCATGCTCTGCTACGTCACGCCCAAGGAGCACCTGGGCCTGCCGAACAAGGACGACGTGAAAACCGGGATCATCACCTACAAGATCGCTGCGCATGCGGCCGACCTCGCGAAAGGCCACCCCGGCGCGCAGATCCGCGACAACGCCTTGAGCAAGGCGCGCTTCGAGTTCCGTTGGGAAGACCAGTTCAACCTCGGCCTCGACCCGGACACCGCACGGTCGTATCACGATGAAACCCTGCCGAAGGACTCGGCCAAGGTCGCGCATTTCTGCTCGATGTGCGGGCCGAAGTTCTGCTCGATGAAAATCACCCAGGAAGTGCGTGAGTACGCTGCCAACCAGCGCATCGAAGCGGTGGATGTGGACGTGGCCAAAGGCTTGGCCGAGCAGGCGGAGCGGTTCAAGCAGGAAGGCAGTCAGCTTTACAAAAAGGTCTGATCCGAGGCGGCGGTGCCTGCACCGCCGTCATCGCGGGCAAGCCCGGCTCCCACAGTCGATCGCGGTGTCCACAGCCGGTCCCGTGTGGGAGCCGGGCTTGCCCGCGATAGCGATCCCCCAAACAACAAATACTCCTCAGAGATCACCCCCTTGAGTATTCAACCCAGCACCTACTCCCCCGACATTGCAGTGCCTGCTGACAAACGCGTCTTCGGCGCCCGCGACCTGTTCTCCCTGTGGTTCTCCCTCGGCATCGGCCTGATGGTCCTGCAGACCGGCGCGTTGCTCGCACCCGGCCTGGGCTTGTCCGGCTCGTTGCTGGCGATTTTCCTCGGTACCCTGGTCGGCGTGCTGTTGCTGGCCGCCGTCGGCGTGATCGGCAGCGACACCGGCCTGTCGGCAATGGCTGCGCTCAAGCTCAGCCTGGGGGCCAAGGGCGCCAGCCTGCCGGCGCTGCTTAACCTGCTGCAATTGATCGGCTGGGGTTCGTTCGAAATCATTGTGATGCGCGATGCCGCCAGCCTGTTGGGCGCGCGGGCGTTCAGCGACGGCAGCCTGTTGGCCAGCCCGTTGCTGTGGACGCTGTTTTTCGGTGGTTTGGCGACTTTGCTCGCGGTCAGCGGGCCGCTGACGTTCGTACGGCAGATCCTGCGCAAGTGGGGCATCTGGCTGCTGCTCGCCGCCTGCCTGTGGCTGACCTGGAACCTGTTCGCCAAGGCCGACCTCGCCACACTCTGGGCCCAGGCTGGCGACGGGTCGATGCCGTTTGCAGTGGGTTTTGATATTGCGATCGCCATGCCGTTGTCGTGGTTGCCGCTGATTGCCGACTACTCGCGATTCGGCAAGCGGGCAAAAAGCGTATTCGGCGGCACGGCCCTGGGTTTCTTTATCGGCAACTTCTGGCTGATGAGCCTGGGCGTGGCCTACACCCTGGCGTTTGCGCCGAGCGGCGAAGTGAATGCGCTGTTGCTGGCATTGGCCGGTGCTGGGCTGGGGATTCCGCTGCTGCTGATCCTGTTGGACGAGTCGGAAAACGCCTTCGCCGATATCCATTCGGCGGCGGTGTCCAGCGGGATGCTGCTGCGTGTGAAGGTCGAGCACCTGGCGCTGACCATCGGTGTGATCTGCACCCTGATCGCCTGTTTTGCGCCGTTGGCCCAGTACCAGAACTTCCTGTTGCTGATCGGCTCGGTGTTCGCGCCGCTGTTCGGCGTGGTGCTGGTGGATCACTTCATCCTGCGCCGTCGTGGCCAGGGTGCGCTGGCCAACCTGCGCTGGCCGGCGTTGTTGGCCTGGCTTGGCGGCATTGCGACCTACCACGTGCTGGCCAACCTTTACCCGGACATCGGCGCGACCCTGCCGGCACTGGTGCTGGCAGGGCTGTTGCAGTTTATTTTGGGCCGGGCCTTCAGTGGCGCACAGGCACCAGCTCAGGCTTGATGATGCCGTCCAGGCGCGAGTACGGAATCTGCAACTCGACGTGGCCAAGGGCATACGGCGCAATGGTGTTGGTCGGGTACTTGAGGATCACGCCACCGTAGGTCAGCGCCACGTTCGGGGTTTTCTGGAAGGGGTAGGTTTTCACATACTCCGGCTCCAGGCTCAGGCGGGTGCTGATCAGCCAGCTGTTGTGCGCGACCTGGGCGGCTTTCCAGAAAGCCTCTTCCTTGCCGGGCAGCAGCATGTCGGTCAGCGCCAGCGCTTTTTGCTGCTGGCGCGAGTAGTTGATGAACGCGCGGCCGGGCTCGCCGTGAGTCGCGCCCTGATCCAGGTAGCTGGACAGTTCGATGATCACCAAGCCGTCATGCTGTTCGCGTACCTTGGCCTGCAAGTACATGCTGTTGCGTGGCGCGGCGGTCTTGAGGAACTGCTCGCGATACGTTTCCAGGCTGGTCGGCAGCGGGTCGCTCGGGGTGGTGCGGGTCATTTCCAGCAGGCGTTGTTCGATCAACGCGTCCAGCTTGGGTTCCTTGGCAAAGTGCACGGTGTCGATATTCACCAGCGGGCAGTCGGTGCTGGCGCAGCCTGGCTTGCTTTGCTCGGTGGCGTCGCGAGTGGCTTCCAGGGGGGCACGATAGCTGGGTTGGAACAGGCTTTGGCAGGCACCAAGGGTCAATGCGATGCAGGCCACGGAGGCGATTTTTAAAAGCGACATGGATGTCCTTCGTCTATCGATAAGAGCGAAATTTGTGGAGCTTCGACTACCGGCGGGGCAGTCAGTTCGCCACTAAGCTGATTAGAGTGTGTTTGACGCTCGCCGTCTATCCCGGCAACCGGAAAGGGGCTGCACCAACGGGCATGAGCGCGTTAGGATGGCGCCAATTGCGCAGGCTTAACGAGGATGGGACATGACGGACTTTGCAAAATCGAAGCCGAGCAAAATCGAAATTGTTCAGCACGATAATCTCCACAAGGGCTTCTACAAGCTCGATCACATGCAACTGCGCCACGAGAAGTTCGACGGCAGCATGAGCCGGGTGATCAACCGCGAAGTCTTCGTTCGCCACGACGCCGTGTGTGTGCTGCCCTACGATCCACAGCGCGACGAAGTGGTGCTGAACGAGCAGTTTCGCGTCGGCGCCCTGGGTCGTACCGACAACCCGTGGCTGATCGAGATGGTCGCCGGCTTGATCGACAAGGACGAGCAACCCGAGGAGGTTGCGCACCGCGAGGGCGAGGAGGAAGCTGGGCTGACATTCTCGGCGTTGTGGCCGATCACGCGATATTTCCCGTCGCCCGGCGGCAGTACTGAATATGTGCACTTGTTCCTGGGCCGCTGCGACAGCGCCGGTGTAGGTGGCGTCCATGGATTGGAAGAAGAAGCTGAAGACATCCGCGTCACCACCTGGGCCTTGGAAGATGCCCTGCAGGCGGTGCGCGACGGCAGAATTTCCAATGCAGCCAGCATCATTGCCCTGCAGTGGCTTGCGCTTAATCGCGCGGAAGTGAGGGGGTTATGGCAGTAAAGGCACGTGAACGCTATCGAGTCGACCTGATCGGGTTGCAAGCCGCCTGCGAGGCTAATTACGCGCGGCTGATGCGCCTGCTTCCCGACATGCGCCACACGCCAGAGGCGCGGCGCATCGGTGTCACCCATGGGGACCAGATGCTCGGCGTGCTGGCGCTGGAAGTCATCGTCAACTGTCCGTACACCACCACCCTGCGGGTGCGCCAGGAGCACAGCCTGCCCTGGCTGCCGGTGCCACAGCTGGAAGTGCAGGTGTACCACGACGCGCGAATGGCCGAAGTGATCAGCGCGGAACATGCGCGACGCTTTCGCAGCATCTATCCTTACCCCAACGTGTTCATGCACCAGCCCGATGAGAAAGCACAACTGAATGTGTTCCTCGGCGAATGGTTGAGCCACTGCCTGGCCCTGGGCCATGAGTTTGAAGTTGTGCGGTAGATGTGAACTGCGTCAGCTTCCTTAGGTTTCCTCTTTGCGTCCTGCCCCAGCATAATCACGCCAACCCTCCATTCCTGTGATTGCCTTGGGAGAGCGCCTTGCCGAGCGTATCCACCTTGAACCCTGATGCGCCGGCGTTGCTGGTGCAACTGTCCGACAGCCACCTGTTTGCCGAGGCCGACGGTACGCTGCTGGGCATGAACACCCGTGAAAGCCTGCAACGGGTGATCGAGTTGGTGCGCCAGCAGCAGCCGCAGATCGATTTGCTGCTGGCCACCGGTGACCTGTCCCAGGACGGCACACTGGAGTCTTACCAGCAGTTTCGCGACCTCAGCGAGCAGATCAGCGCCCCGGCGCGCTGGATTCCGGGCAATCACGATGAGCCGCAGATCATGGCTCAGGCGACCACTGGCAGCGCGCTGCTGGAGCCGGTAGTGGATGTCGGCCACTGGCGCATCACCTTGCTGGACTCCGCGGTACCTGGCTCTGTGCCGGGTTACCTGCAGGACCAGCAGCTGCAACTGCTGGCTCAGGCCTTGAGCGAAGCCCCGAACCGCCATCACCTGGTGTGCTTTCACCATCACCCGGTGTCCATCGGTTGCGCGTGGATGGAGCCCATTGGCTTGCGCAACCCCGAGGCTTTGTTTGCCGTGCTCGACCGTTTCCCGCAGGTGAGGGCGGTGCTCTGGGGCCACGTGCACCAGGAGATCGACCGCGAGCGCAATGGCGTGCGCCTGCTGGCCTCACCGTCGACCTGCATCCAGTTCGCGCCGGGCAGTGAAGATTTCAAGGTCAGCGAGCAGGCGCCGGGCTACCGCTGGCTGCGCCTGCATGCCGACGGACGGTTGGAGACCGGGGTAGAGCGCGTCGAAGGCTTCGCCTTTACCATCGATTACGGCAGCAACGGCTATTAACGGCGGTAAACACCGCCATCACTGGCAAGCCAGCGCCCGTAGTGGATCTTCTGTGTCCTTCAGATAGAGGGACTCACATGCCACCCCGATCCCTGTAAACTGCGCCTTTTTTGGCGCAAGCATGGAGAGCCCGGCATGTCCGCTTCGATCCTGTATATCCACGGTTTCAACAGCGCGCCCGCATCCAACAAGGCCCGCCAGTTGGTGACCGTGATGGACAACCTTGGCCTGGGCGACCAGCTGCGTGTGCCGGCCCTGCATCACCATCCCCGTCAGGCAATTCCTCAATTGGAGGAAGCCATTGCCCTGCTGGGGCGGCCACTGCTGGTCGGCAGCTCACTCGGCGGCTACTATGCAACCCATCTTGCCGAACGCCATGGCCTGAAGGCGCTGCTGGTCAACCCGGCGGTCAGCCCCCACCGGATGTTCGACGGTTACCTGGGCACCCAGAAGAACCTATACACCGATGAAACCTGGGAACTGACCCATGACCACGTCGCGGCGCTGGCCGAGCTGGAAGTACCGGCGCCCCAGGATGCCGCGCGGTATCAGGTGTGGTTGCAGACCGGCGATGAAACACTGGATTATCGCCTCGCCCAGCAGTATTACCGAGCCTGTGCCTTGCGCATCCAGGCCGGTGGCGACCATGGTTACCAGGGCTTCGCCCAGCAATTGCCGGCGCTGCTCAGCTTTGCCGGCATTGGCGCAGATCAGTATCAATCCTTCGACTTTGCAGCACTGTAAAGTCGCAGGTCACTTTTTAATCGAACGACTCACGACGAGACCCCATGGCCACTCCCAGCGCTAGCTCTTATAACGCCGACGCCATCGAAGTCCTCTCGGGCCTCGACCCGGTGCGCAAACGCCCCGGCATGTACACCGACACCAGTCGGCCGAACCACCTTGCCCAGGAAGTCATCGACAACAGCGTCGACGAAGCCTTGGCCGGCCACGCCAAGTCGGTGCATGTCATTCTCCATGCTGACCACTCCCTGGAAGTGTCCGACGATGGTCGCGGCATGCCCGTGGATATTCACCCGGAAGAGGGCGTCTCGGGCGTCGAGCTGATCCTCACCAAGCTGCACGCCGGCGGCAAGTTCTCCAACAAGAACTACCAGTTCTCCGGTGGCTTGCACGGTGTGGGTATTTCGGTGGTCAACGCCCTGTCTACCCTGGTGCGGGTCAAGGTCAAGCGCGACGGCAACGAATACGAAATGACCTTCGCCGATGGCTATAAAGCCACCGACCTGGCTGTGATCGGCACCGTGGGCAAGCGCAACACCGGTACCAGCGTGTACTTCGCCCCGGACCCGAAATACTTCGATTCGCCAAAATTCTCCATCAGCCGCCTCAAGCACGTGCTCAAGGCCAAGGCCGTGCTGTGCCCGGGCCTGCTGGTCACCTTTGAAGACAAAGGCACCGGCGAGAAGGTCGAGTGGCACTACGAAGACGGTCTGCGCTCCTACCTGGAAGATTCCGTCAGCGAGTTCGAACGCCTGCCCAACGAGCCGTTCTGCGGCAGCCTGGCCGGTAATAAAGAAGCCGTCGACTGGGCGCTGCTGTGGTTGCCGGAAGGCGGCGACAGCGTGCAGGAAAGCTATGTCAACCTGATCCCGACCGCCCAGGGCGGCACCCACGTCAACGGTTTGCGCCAGGGCCTGCTGGATGCCATGCGCGAGTTCTGCGAATACCGCAGCCTGTTGCCGCGCGGCGTGAAGCTGGCGCCGGAAGACGTGTGGGAGCGCATCGCGTTCGTGCTGTCGATGAAGATGCAGGAGCCGCAGTTCTCCGGCCAGACCAAAGAGCGGCTGTCGTCCCGCGAGGCGGCGGCGTTTGTCTCCGGCGTGGTCAAGGACGCCTTCAGCCTGTGGCTCAACGAACACCCGGAACTGGGCCTGGCCCTGGCCGAACTGGCGATCAACAACGCCGGCCGCCGTCTGAAGGCCAGCAAGAAGGTCGAGCGCAAGCGCATCACCCAAGGCCCGGCGCTGCCTGGCAAGCTCGCCGATTGCGCCGGGCAGGACCCGATGCGGTCCGAACTGTTCCTGGTCGAGGGTGACTCCGCCGGTGGTTCCGCCAAGCAAGCGCGGGACAAGGAGTTCCAGGCGATCCTGCCGTTGCGCGGCAAGATCCTCAACACCTGGGAAGTCGATGGCAGCGAAGTGCTGGCCAGCCAGGAAGTGCACAACATTGCCGTCGCGATCGGCGTCGATCCGGGCGCTGCAGACATGAGCCAGCTGCGCTACGGCAAGATCTGCATCCTCGCCGACGCCGACTCCGACGGCTTGCACATTGCGACCTTGCTGTGCGCGCTGTTCGTGCAGCACTTCCGCCCGTTGGTCGACGCCGGTCACGTCTACGTCGCCATGCCGCCGCTTTACCGTATCGACCTGGGCAAGGAAATCTACTACGCCCTCGACGAGGCCGAGCGCGATGGCATCCTCGACCGCCTGGTCGCCGAGAAGAAACGCGGCAAGCCACAGGTCACGCGATTCAAAGGCCTGGGTGAAATGAACCCACCGCAATTGCGCGAAACCACCATGGACCCGAACACCCGGCGCCTGGTGCAGTTGACGCTGGGCGAAGACTTCGCCGAAACCTCGGAAATGATGGACATGCTGCTGGCGAAGAAACGTGCGCCGGACCGCAAGTCCTGGCTGGAATCCAAAGGCAACCTGGCCGAGGTTCTGGGCTGATGCGCACAGGTTTCGCCCTGGCGAGCCTGATGTTGAGCGGGTTGGCGGCCACTCCGGTGATCGCCGCGCCCGTGGCAGAGCTGAAACTGGTGTCCGAACACGCGGTGGACGGCATGCGCGGCGGTAACCTGTCGGGGTTGACGCTGTGTGGCAAGGCGCTGTGGACGGTGTCCGACCGCGACGACGACCAGATCTACCGCCTGGATATCAGCGCGCCGACCTGGCAGGCCGAAACCGTCAAGATCGAGGTGCCCCCGGTGCCGGAGTCCGGGTTGCCCTGGGGCTTGCGTTCGCGCACCAAGGCCGCTTCGTTCATTCGTGGTGGCGACCTGGATTTTGAAGGCATCAGCTGCGATGCCGCGGGCAACCGCTACATTGTCAGCGAAGCCCATGCCGCTGTGCTGCAAGTGCCGGTGGACGGTGCGCCTGAGTGGCTGAAAATTGCCCCGGGCATGGTCCGTGAAGCCCGCGCCAGTGGCATGCTGCTGCACTTCAATGCCTTGTTTGAAGGCTTGGCGGTGAACCCCGAGGGCAACCAGATCTGGCTGGCTGCCGAGCGTGAGCGGCGCGGCCTGATTTCCATCAAGCGCCCGCAAAGCCTGTGGGACTGTGATGGCCCTTGTGTGCTGTTGAGCGAGGCCGGGCAGGAAGTGCAGCCGGCGCAGTTCACCAATGCCAAGGCTGTCTCGAAGGATTTTGCCGACCTGGCCCTGTTCAACGGCAAGCTGTTTACCCTGGAGCGCAACGCGTTCCAGATTTGCCGGCGCGATGCGGTCACAGCCAAAGTCGAGCTGTGCTGGTCGTTCGCCGACGAGACCCTGACGCCCGAGCGCCGCTATGCCCAGCCTTACGGCCTGGCCGAAGCCCTGGTGGTGGACGCGGACGGTGCGTGGATCGGCATCGACAACAATTTCGGCCCTCGCGCCGATGGTGAAAAGCGCCCGGTGGTCTATCGTTTTGCCGCCCCGGCCGGTGGCTGGAGCGCCCAGCCATGAGCCACGCCCTTTTTGAATCGAATCAGCGCAGCGGCAGTTCCGCTGCGCCTTACCCAATAATGATGAGGCCCGCATGAGTGACATCCTCGCAGACAGCTTAGATGGCGTAGAACGCCGGTCGCTGGCTGACTTCACCGAAAATGCCTACCTCAACTACTCCATGTACGTGATCATGGACCGTGCCTTGCCGCATATCGGCGATGGCCTGAAGCCAGTACAGCGGCGCATCATCTACGCCATGAGTGAGTTGGGCCTGGACGCCGATTCCAAGCACAAGAAGTCGGCGCGTACCGTCGGTGACGTGCTCGGTAAATTCCACCCCCACGGCGACTCGGCGTGCTACGAAGCCATGGTGCTGATGGCCCAGCCATTCAGCTATCGCTACACGCTGGTGGACGGCCAGGGTAACTGGGGTGCGCCGGATGATCCGAAATCCTTTGCGGCCATGCGTTACACCGAAGCGCGCCTGTCGCGTTATTCGGAAGTGCTGCTCAGCGAGCTGGGCCAGGGTACCGCGAACTGGGGCCCGAACTTCGACGGCACACTCGACGAGCCACTGGTGTTGCCGGCACGTTTGCCGAATATCCTGCTCAATGGCACCACCGGTATTGCGGTCGGCATGGCCACCGACGTGCCGCCGCATAACCTGCGCGAAGTCGCCACCGCCTGCGTCCGTTTGCTGGATGAGCCCAAGGCTACCGTGGAGCAGCTCTGCGAGCATATCCAGGGTCCGGACTACCCGACCGAAGCGGAAATCATCACCCCTCGCGCCGACTTGCTGAAGATGTACGAGACCGGCAAGGGCTCGGTGCGCATGCGCGCGGTGTACCACATCGAAGATGGCGACATTATTGTCACCGCGCTGCCGCACCAGGTGTCCGGCGCCAAGGTGCTGGAGCAGATCGCCGCGCTGATGCAGGCCAAGCCGTCGAAATTGCCGCAGGTCGCCGACCTGCGTGACGAGTCCGACCACGAAAACCCCTGCCGCATCGTGATCATCCCGACCAACAGCCGGGTCGACCACGAAGTGCTGATGCAGCACCTGTTCGCCAGCACTGACCTGGAGTCCAGCTACCGGGTCAACGTCAACATCATTGGCCTGGACGGCAAGCCGCAGCTGAAAAACCTGCGCAACCTGCTGGTGGAGTGGCTGGAGTTCCGTATCCAGACCGTGCGTCGCCGCCTGCAATTCCGCCTGGACAAGGTCGAGCGCCGCCTGCACCTGTTGGACGGTTTGCTGATTGCCTACCTCAACCTGGATGAAGTGATCCACATCATCCGCACCGCCGAGCACCCGAAAGCCGAGCTGATCGCGCGTTTCGAGCTGAGCGAGATCCAGGCTGACTACATCCTCGATACCCGCCTGCGTCAGTTGGCGCGGCTGGAAGAAATGAAGCTGCGCGACGAACAGGACGCGCTGCTCAAGGAACAAGCCAAGCTGCAGGCCCTGCTGGGCAGCGAAGCCAAGCTCAAAAAACTGGTGCGCAGCGAGCTGATCAAGGACGCCGAAACCTATGGCGACGACCGCCGCTCGCCGATTGTCGAGCGCGCTGAGGCCAAGGCCCTGACCGAAACAGAGCTGCTGCCGAACGAGAAAATTACCGTCGTTCTGTCGGAAAAGGGTTGGGTTCGCTCCGCCAAAGGGCATGATATTGACGCCACTGGCTTGTCGTACAAGGCCGGCGATGGCTTCAAGACCGCCGCTGCCGGGCGTTCCAACCAGTTTGCGGTGTTTATCGACTCCACCGGGCGCAGTTACTCGGTGCCGGCCCACACCTTGCCATCGGCGCGCGGACAGGGCGAGCCGTTGACCGGCCGGCTGACGCCGCCGCCAGGGGCGAATTTCGAGTGTGTGCTGCTGCCGGACGACGATGCGCTGTATGTGATCGCCTCCGACGCGGGTTATGGCTTCGTGGTCAAGGGTGAAGACCTGCAGGCCAAGAACAAGGCGGGCAAGGCGCTGTTGAGCCTGCCGAACAACGCCAAGGTGATCCTGCCGCGGCCGGTGGACGATCGCGAGAGCAATTGGCTGGCGTCGGTGACCACCGAAGGGCGCCTGCTGGTGTTCAAGATCAGCGATCTGCCGCAGTTGGGCAAAGGCAAGGGCAACAAGATCATTGGTATTCCCGGCGAGCGGGTGGCCAGTCGCGAAGAGTACGTGACCGACATCGCGGTGATCCCGGAAGGTGCCACCCTGGTTCTCCAGGCCGGCAAGCGCACATTGTCATTGCGCCCAGACGACCTCGAGCACTACAAGGGCGAGCGTGGCCGTCGTGGCAACAAACTGCCGCGTGGCTTCCAGCGGGTGGATGCTTTGTTGGTGGAAACACCTGTTTAAGGTGGTTTAGAGCCCTCGATCTACGATTTAACGCGTAGATCGACGCTTTGGCGCTGGAGTCATGGCGCATATTCACGGATGATATGGCCTTTCCAGCGCCGGCGTGGCCGAGCGTGTTTAGGTTATTTTTAAGTATTACATTGTGGTTCGCCTTGTGGCAGCCACCTGGATGGGATGATGACTGCTCCACGCCTTCCTTTTATTTTCATGCTCGCTGGCCTTTTGGGGCTGGCGGGTTGCAGCACACACCAGCCGGTGTCGCTGTACCAGCTGGACAGCGGAAGTCCGGCGCAGCCAGCGCAAACCGCTGGCATGGCGGTTTTGCTGGGTCCGGTGGTCGTGGCTGACTACCTGCAACGTGAAACCCTGCTGCAACGTCAGAACGACGGCAGCCTGCAAGGTTCCACCGATGGTCGTTGGGCGGGCAGTTTGTCCTCGGATATCAACCAGCTGATGTTGCGCCAGGTCGCGGGTCACCTGGACAGCCAGCGTGTGGTGCTCGCGCCCGCGCCAACCGGCTTTACCCCGGATGTGCAGGTCCTGCTGACCATCACCCGGCTCGACTCCGGCGCTTCGCAGCCGGCGATCCTCGATGCGCAATGGCGCTTGATCGACCGTCGTGGCCAGGTGCGCGATAACCGCATCGTGCACCTGCAGGAAGAGCACACCGGCACCACTGCGTCCCAGGTCCAGGCCCAGGGCGTGTTGCTGCAGCATCTGGCACAGCAGTTGTCGGTGGCCCTCAAGCCATTGGCCAACCAGCCGCCGATTGCCGAGGCCCCGCGCAAGCAAGCCCCGGTACAGGCCAAGCCGGCAGCGCCGGAAAAACCGAAGATGCCGATGGCTACGCCGATTCGTACGGATATGGAAGTGTTCAGGTTCTGATCTGAACCGCAGACAAAAAAAGGCCCGCTGATTCAGCGGGCCTTTTTTTGTCTGCGATTTGAGTCACGCCGTGGGCTCAATGTGGGAGCGGGCTTGCTCGCGAAAGCGGTGTGTCAGTCAACGGATTCATTGACTGATCCTGCGCATTCGCGAGCAAGCCCGCTCCCACACAACCCCGATCCTTCAGTCGGCCAAGCGGCATTCTTCAGCCCTTCGCGCGGGTCTCATGCATCCGCGCCAACTGCCGCTCCAGCATCGACGGATACGGCTCCATCAAGCGCTCCACACAGCTCGCCCCTTCAGGGCTGGCAATCGGACGGATGCGCGCGCGCTGGCGGATCAGCGTGTCTTCGCTGATCTTGCGCTCCACCAGCAGCAGGTTGCGGCTGTGCTGGGACAGGGCCAGGGCGTCCTGGGCGATTTCTGTCAGCAGCAGGTCGATCTGGCTCATGCCGAACAGATCATCGCCGACAGTCAGGCCCAGCTGCAGTTGCAGGGTGATGCCGCTGTCAGCCACTTCGATCTGCAACTCATGGCCCAGGGCGCGCAGCAGCTCGCCGCAGCAAATGGCGTTGGTCAGGTAGTCCTCGCCGCTGTCTTCGCTGTGGAACAACATCAGCGTGCTGCCGTCGTTCAGGGTGTGCAGTTCGCTCTGGTACAGCGAGGCGGCCTGGTCCAGGCAGTCGCGGTAGCGTTCCAGCAGCTCGGTCAGGCGAGCGCGGGGGAGGCGACGCAGTTGGTCCTGGGCGCCCAGTTGCACGGCCAGGACGGCACTGTATTGGGGTTCGCTGCTGCGCACCGGCGCCGGTTTGGGCGCGGTGTTGGCCGAGGTGGTATCGCGCAGGTCGGCGAACGGGTCTTCGTCGTCCAGTTCGTCTTCTTCGGCCTTGAAGGCCTGGCGCGTCGCCGGTTTCAACCCCGCTACCGGGGCGCTTTCGTCAAAGCCCGGGTCACGCAGGTCGCGCACTTCGAACTCGGGTTCGTCGTCGTAGTCGGTGTCGTCGTATTCCGGCTCGGGCTCGGGCTCGGGTATCACCGGTTCCGGGGCGAAGCTTGCGTGCAGTTGGCGGGCGAGGTCGCCGATTTCGTCCTGGCGGTCGGTGGCCGGGGTGTGTTCGTCGATATCCCGCAGCCAGATGCGCAGTTGCATCAGCGGCGTGGAGATATGCCGACCCAGGCGCAGGCTCAAGGCCAGGGCCAATGCCAGCAGGATCGCGCTGAGGATGCCCATGCTCTGCAGGCTGATGGTCATCGGCTGCTGGAACTGTTGCATGTCGAGGCTGATGCGCAGTTGGCCGGCCTTCACATCTTGAAAGGTAATATTGCTCTGGTACAAGCCTTCCGCTTCACCCAGCAGGCCGTTCTTCGGGCGTTGCCCGGCTTCGGCCATGATCCGGTTGTCCACGCTGTAGATGGCGGCGTGGGCCACCAGCGGGTTCTTGGTCAGGTTGTTGAGCAGCACGTTGAGGCTGAGGATGTCGTTGGACACCAGCAGCTCAGTCGCCGAGGTGGCGGTCTGGGTGGTCAAGCTTTCGCCCAGGGCGTCGGCTTGCTCGTGCATGGCCTGCTTGAACTGCAAACCCATCACGCAGGCGTAGATCACCAGGGCCAGAGCGACCAGGATCACGTTATGGCTGGCGATGCGTAATGCGATCGGTACACGGCGGTGGCGCAGTGCCCGGAAGATCAGCAGGAAGAAGTTGTCGGTTTTTACTGGCGTGGGCCGGTTCACTTGAGCTCGGCTCTTGGTCCGTGAAGTTGACGCGCAGTATAGCGACAGGCCCAAGACCGGCAAAGCGCTGGCTGTGCCCGATGGTCACTGAAAGTGGGTAGAATGCGGTTTTTTTCCAGCCTGGGGGTGCGCCTTGCGCGAAATTGTCCTGATAAACATCACCGGTGAAGACCGACCGGGTCTCACCGCAGCCATTACCGGTGTTCTGGCCCAGGGTGGTGTAAACATTCTCGACATCGGCCAGGCGGTGATCCACGACACTTTGTCGTTCGGCATCCTGGTGGAGATCCCGAGCAATGAACAGGCGTCCTCGGTGCTCAAGGACATCCTGTTTACGGCCTATAAGCTCGATCAGCAGGTGCGTTTTACCCCGGTGTCCGAAGCCGATTACCAGCACTGGGTGGCCGGCCAGGGCAAGAAACGCCACATCGTTACCCTGCTGACCCGCAAGGTCACGGCCGAGCAATTGCAGCGTGTCAGCTCCATCACCGCGCAGTACGGCTTGAATATCGACCATATCGACCGTCTGTCGGGTCGCATGCCATTGGACACCCCGGCCGACCAGGGCAAGGGCTGCATCGAGTTCTCCGTGCGCGGTGAGCCGGCCGATACGCAGGCCCTGCGCGCCGAATTTCTCAGCGTCGCCCAGGAGCTGAATGTCGATATCGCCTTCCAGGAAGACTCGCTGTTCCGGCGCAACCGTCGCCTGGCGGTGTTCGACATGGATTCCACGCTGATCGAAGCTGAAGTCATCGACGAACTGGCCAAGGCGGCCGGCGTCGGCGAGCAAGTATCCGCGATCACCGAGCGCGCCATGGCCGGCGAGCTGGATTTTCGTGCCAGCTTCAAGGAGCGCCTGGCGCTGCTCAAGGGCCTGGATGTGAGCGTGCTGGACGCCATCGGTGCATCGCTGCGCCTGACTGAAGGCGCCGAAACCCTGTTCGCCGAGCTCAAGCGCCTGGGCTACAAAACCGCGATCCTGTCCGGCGGCTTCACCTACTTCGCCAAGCAATTGCAGGCCAAGCTGGGCATCGACTATGTGTTCGCCAACGAGCTGGAAGTGGTGGATGGCAAGGTGACTGGCGTGGCGGTGGAGCCGATTGTCGACGCGCAGCGCAAGGCCGATCTGCTGAAGGAATTGGCCCACAAGGAAGGTTTGCGCCTGGAGCAGACCATTGCGGTCGGCGACGGCGCCAATGACTTGCCGATGCTGGCAATTGCTGGCCTGGGTGTGGCGTTCCGGGCCAAGCCGTTGGTCAAGCAATCGGCCAAGCAGGCGATCTCGACGCTGGGGCTGGACGGGGTGCTGTACCTGTTGGGTTTCCGTGATCGCGACGGTCAGCTATAAGCTGATTCAACTGCAGGAATGCAGTCACTGTGGGAGCCGGGCTTGCCCGCGATGGCAGTACTTCAGTCACAGATGGGTTGACTGAAACACCGCCATCGCGGGCAAGCCCGGCTCCTGCATATTGATTTTCGTCAGCTTCAGATCAGGCTTTCGGCAGTGCGATGCCCTGGCCCATTTGCACCGGCGAACCTGCCACCAGTTCTTCTGCCCACTTCACCTGATCCGGCCCGAACAGCACGATCGCGGTGGAACCCAGCTTGAAGCGACCCAATTCCGCACCTTTTTCCAGGTGGATCGGCGCCCGTGCGGCTTCGTCGTAGCGGAAGGTTTTCAGCTCGCGCTTCGGCGGCGTGACCAGGCCGGCCCACACAGTTTCAATCGATGCCACGATCATCGCGCCCACCAGTACCACGGCCATCGGGCCACGCTCGGTATCGAACAGGCAGACAACGCGCTCGTTGCGCGCAAACAGCTCCGGCACGTTTTCGGCGGTGGTCTGGTTGACCGAGAAAATCCGCCCCGGCACGTAGACCATCTCCCGCAGGGTGCCGGCCAGTGGCATGTGCACGCGGTGGTAGTCTTTCGGCGAGAGGTAGATGGTGGCGAAATCACCGCCCATGAACGGCGCCGCCACGGCGGCATCGCCGCCCAGCAGTTCCAGCACGCTGAAGCTGTGGCCCTTGGCCTGGAACACTCGACCGTGCTCAATCGGACCCAGCTGGCTGACCGCGCCATCGGCAGGGCTCAGCACTGCGCCTGGGGTTTGATCCAGCGGGCGCGCGCCGTCTTTCAAGGCGCGGGTGAAGAAGGCGTTGAAATGCTCATAAGCAGTCACGTCTTCCACCAGGGCCTGGGACATGTCCACTTGATAGCGCTTGGCGAACCAACGGGTGAAGGCATTCTTGAACCAGCGCACGCGGCATTCGGCGATGCAACCGGCCAACCGCGACAGCAGGTGGTGCGGCAGCAGGTACTGGCTGAGGATAAACAACTGCTTTTTCATTAACTGTCCTTAACTCTTAAATCTCGACGGGGGTGTCGGGGTGGTTGCCCCATTCGCCCCAGGAACCGGCATAACCTTTGACTCGCGGATAACCGAGCGCCTTGGCCACCAGGTAGGTGAAGCCAGAGCGGTGGTGAGTCTGGCAATGGGTGATGATCTCTTTATCTCTGGTCAGCCCGAGGTCTTCGAGGATCTGCGGCATGTCGCGGCGGATACGCAGGTTGCGCGCCTTGTCCATGCCGGCCGTCCATTCGAAATTCACCGCGCCGGGGATGTGCCCGCCTTTGGCCGCGAGCACTTTTTCACCAGAGTACTCCAGCGGGCCGCGCGCATCCCAGATCCCCAGGTCGGCCGCACCGAGGCGGCTTTGCAGGTATTCGCGGGTGGCGGTGGGGCCCTCGTGCAGCGTGAGGCTGACCGGGCCGCCGACCGGTGGCGGGACCTCGGTCGACAGCGGGTGTTGTCCCGCCAGCCACGCCAGCAGGCCGCCGTCCAGATAGTGGTATTTCTGATGGCCGATCACGTCGAGCATCCAGATAAAGCGTCCGGCCCAACCGCCGCCTTCGTCGTCATAGACCACGTAGGTGGCGTCCGGGGTGTGGCCCAGTTCGCCGAAGAGTTTTTCCAGGTCGGCCTTGTGGGGCAGCAGGCCGGGCGCCGGCGGCTGGCCCAGTTGGGTGCGCTTGGGGTCAACGAAATGCGCGCCGGGGATGTGCCCTTCGGCGTGGCGGGCGGCACTGGTGAGGTCCACCAGAATCAGCTGTTCGGCATTCAGTCGACCGAGCAGGTCGCTGGACTCGATCACCAGCGGCAAGCCAGAGAAGTCAGGCATGTGAGGTCTCCTGGGCACAAATGTTGGCGATAAAAGAAGGCGATTGTAGCGCAAGCATCAGGCGCTGCGGTTGGTAAAGCTGTGCAGCGCTTTCTCGATGCATTGGGCGGTTTTGCCGAAGGCCTGCACGGTGGTTTCCGAGAACGGCCCGCCGCCCTGGTCGGCGACCATCAGCATCACGACCTTGCCGTTGCAGCTCAGGGAGCGCAGCAGCAGGTGCTCGCCGGTGAACAGGCGTCGCAGGATCGGCGGCAGCAGCGCCGAGAATTGCGCGTGGTTGTCAGGCGTGAGGCGCACCTGCGCGGACTTTTCCAGCAAGCGCTGCAGCAGCGTGCTGTGGACCACATCCAGGCTCAGGTTGGCGGCGTCCTTGGGCAGGCCGTCGACCTGGTGTACACGCAAGGTGCTCTGGGCGCGGTCGGTCATCAGCAGCATGACCCGCTGCATGCCGCTGGCCGACAGGGCCTCCTTGGCGCAGGTGGTCAGGTGCATGGCGTTAGCGAAGCGGCTCGGCTCCACCAGCAATTCGGTGCAGCGTTTGCGCCACACCGCCAGGGCCTCGGCGGTGGGCGGCGGGGCAGGCAGCAGGCCGCGGTGGATCTTCTGCACATGCCATGGCCAGATCAGCGACAGCGCCGGGTGCCAGAGGTCCGGCATCAAGGTGGTGCGCGCACTGGTGACGGCTTGCTGGTGCACCTGTTGCTGCACATCGCCCAAAGGCTGTTGCAGGTACAGCGCGGTCAGGTATTGCCAGCGCTGGGTGTGCGGACAGGTCCAGGACTCCTGGGCCGACATCGCCAGGCCGTTGGCCAGCAATACCGTGTTGGCCGGCTGATTCAGCCAGCGCCGCAGGTTGGGGTCGGCATCCAGCAATTGCTGGTGGCGCAACGGGTCATCTTCGCGGGCGATATGCAGCGCCTTGACCAGCAGGCGTTGTTCGTTCCGCAGCAGCGTATAGCCTTGAGATACCCAGATCGGCAGGTGCCACGTTTCGGTCAGGCCGAGGCACAGGTCCAGCAGGCGCACGCCGAACAATTCCTGCTCGACTGCACGCGCCGATTGGCCTTTGTGGATAACCCGCAGTTCCCACTCTTCGAGGAGCTTGGGGTAGGCCACCGCCATCGGCCACAGTGGCGACAGGAATAGCAGGCTGCCCCAGTGAATGTCTTGCCACAACCGCGCCAGGCGGCTGCCGAACATGCCGTTGGCTTGCTGCGAGGCATGCTGGCTGACCAGCAGCAATTGGCGCAAGGCCACCGGAATCTCTTGGGCGGGGACCGAGGGCAGGCGTGCCAGCAACTCTTCGGCGCGCTTGAGGCCCAGGCGATTGAGCGCCACTTCAAGGTTTTCCGCCGGTGCCGTCATGCTGCCATGCGTGTGGCTATTGGCCTCGCGCATCACGCTGAGCACGAGGGCCGGGCTGTTCTGCATCAGTTCGGCAATATCTCGCAACGAACTGCGGCTATCGCGGATGGCTTTGCACACGCGTTCGTGGCTGGCCTGGGGAACAGGCAGCAGCACGTCGTCCAGGCGCTTGATCCAAGCAGCGAGGGAGTTGGGTTTTGCAGTTGGGACTGTCGTTTCATTAGCCATGATTGGGGCGCGATCATCACTTGCGGTCAACACGCCCGGAACGGGCCGAACTGGCTTTTCGCCTTAACGGGCTATAGTCTGGCGCAGTTTTGCCGATAAGTAGAACAAGAGTTTTTCAGTTCCTCCAAATATGTCCATGAACCTGACGGCGCAAGTACTCATCTCCTATGGCTAAAATTATCGGCATCATCGTCGTCATCGCAAGTGTGCTCGGCGGGTACGTCCTCTCCCACGGTAAAATTGCCGCGCTGATCCAGCCTTTCGAAGTGCTGATTATCGGCGGTGCAGCGTTTGGCGCCTTCCTGCAGGCCAACCCCGGCTATATGACGCTGCACGTGATCAAGAAGTCGCTGGGCATGTTCGGCTCGCGCTTCACCCACTCTTTCTATCTGGACGTGCTGGGCCTGGTCTACGAGATCCTCAACAAGAGCCGCCGCGAAGGCATGATGGCCATCGAAGCCGACATCGAAGACGCTGCGGCCAGCCCGATTTTCGCCAAGTACCCGGCCGTGCTCAAAGACGAGCGCATGACCGCCTACATCTGCGATTACCTGCGCATCATGTCCTCCGGCAACATGGCACCCCACGAGCTGGAAGGCCTGTTCGACATGGAGCTGTTCAGCCTCAAGGAAGAGCTGGAGCATCCGTCCCACGCCGTGACCGGCATCGCCGACGGCATGCCCGGTTTCGGTATTGTCGCGGCGGTACTCGGTATCGTGGTGACCATGGCGTCCCTCGGCGAAGGCGACCAGAAGGCCATCGGCATGCACGTGGGTGCGGCCCTGGTCGGTACCTTCTTCGGTATTCTCGCGGCCTACGGTTTCTTCGGCCCGCTGGCTACCTCCCTGGCCCACGATGCCAAGGAAGAGGTGAACCTCTACGAAGCGATCAAGGCGTGCCTGGTGGCTTCGGCGTCGGGCATGCCGCCATCGTTGGCGGTGGAGTTCGGTCGCAAGGTGCTGTACCCGAAACATCGCCCAAGTTTCGCCGAGCTGGAACAAGCGGTTCGCGGTCGCTAAGCCATGGAAAACAACCAGCCGATAATCATCAAGCGCGTCAAGCGCTTCGCTGCGGGGCACCATGGCGGCGCCTGGAAAATCGCCTTCGCCGACTTCGCGACGGCGATGATGGCGTTCTTCCTGGTGCTGTGGCTGATGTCCACCGCCACGCCCGAACAGAAGATCGCCATCGCCGGCTACTTCAAGGACCCCATTGGTTTCTCGGAAAGCGGTACGCCCTTCGTGATCGACCTGGGCGGTTCGCCGCAGTTGGCGCCGGAGCGCACCATCAACCCGGAAATCAAGACCGAATCGCCTCAGGAAAAAATCCCGATCGAGCGCGATACCGTCGAGGCCATGGCTGAGCAAGTCGAGCAGGAGCGCCTTGAGCTGTTGCTGCAAGAACTGCAGACCAAGGTCGAGGAAAACCCGCAGCTGCTCAAATTCAAGGATCAGATTTCGTTCGAGATCACGCCGGACGGTTTGCGCATCCAGATCACCGACGCGGCCAATCGGCCGATGTTCGACTCGGGCAGCGCGCGGTTGAAGCCGTACTTTGAAGACATCCTGCTGGCGATGGCCGACACCATCAAGGCGGTACCGAACAAGATCAGCATCAGCGGTCATACCGACGCCAAGCCGTACGCGGGCCAGGGTGACTTCGGCAACTGGGAACTCTCGGCCAACCGTGCCAACGCGGCGCGGCGCGCCCTGGTCGCCGGCAGCTATCCGGACCCGCAAGTGGCGCGCGTCGTGGGGTTTGCCTCCTCGCAGCTGTTTGATCCCAAGGACCCGTTCAACCCGATCAATCGCCGCATCGACATCGTCGTGCTGACCAAGAAGGCCCAGCGTGCTATCGAAGGCGACCAGCACGCCGCGCCACCGGTTCCGACCCCAGGCGACGGTGCGCCCGGCGAAGTGCCGGCCGACCCGAGCGCCATCCCGCCCGGCCAGGAGCCATTGCCGGCGCATGAGCTGCGCCAGAAGTTGAACCTGTTCGATGATGGCGGGGTGAAGGATCCTACGGCGCCTGCAACGGGCTCATAAGCTGCAAGCAGCCCACCTCAACAATGAAAACGCCCCGGTTGATCGGGGCGTTTTTCATTTCTCATCAAAGAGGCAGATAGGCTTTGACTCCACTGATAACACCTCGCATGTCGTTGGTGTCCAGCCGGGGCGCGAAATATTCTCGACCTTTTGCCCGAGTCTTTCTGTGGAGCTTATCCAGGCGCTCGAAGCTGATGGCGTAAATCATGTCGCACTTCACCCACAGCTCTTTGTAGCATTTCAGGGGCAACGAAGCCTCGTGTGAAATCGCAAAGAAGAACGTCGCCTTGTTTGGGGTGATATAAATGCCCCACAAAAAGCAAAGCCGCCCGAAGGCGGCTTCATTCGACGCGCAGTGGAGCTTGCTTCGCCCCTTCTGCGCCGCTGGATCAACCCCGAAAAGGATCCAGACTCCTGTCAGCTTGCGCTGGTGACGGAGCGATCATGGGTATCAGGAATTTCGAATTCAAGCTGGCTTGCATCGATTGGCCACCCAGTTGCACGGATTCTTGATGCCAGCACCCTTTAAATCAATGGGCCAGGGTGCTTGGTGTTGCCATTTATAGGTATCAAGAAATGGCCCCTCAATAACTGCTCTCGGGCAGGCTCGCAATAATCGACCGATAGCTGTTCATTCGTTGCTGCTGCACACGCCCATCTTCCAGGGCCTTGAGCAGGGCGCAACCCGGCTCGCGGTCGTGCTTGCAATCGCGGAAGCGGCAAGTGCCGATCAGGTCGTTGAATTCAATAAAGCCCGCTTCCACATCGCTGCGGCTGACGTGGCCGAGGCCGAATTCACGGATGCCGGGGGAGTCGATCAGTTCGCCGCCGCCGGGGAAGTGGAACAATCGCGCGGTGGTGGTGGTGTGGGTGCCTTGGCCGGAAAGCTCCGACAGTGGGCCGACGCGGGTGTCGACTTCCGGCAGCAGGCTGTTGACCAGCGACGATTTGCCCACGCCCGACTGGCCGACGAACACGCTGATGCGGCCGTCCAGCTGCTGTTGCAGCTGTTCCATGCCATTGCCGTGATGCGCCGACACTTCCAGCACCGGATAACCCAGGGTGCGGTAGACCGCCAGCAGCGCATTGAGCGCAGGCGCGTTCTGCTCGTCGATCAGGTCGAACTTGTTCAACAGCAACAGCGGGCGAATGCCGGCGTGTTCGGCGGCGACCAGATAACGGTCGATCAGGTTGGCATGGGGCTCGGGCAGCGGCGCGAACACGATGACGATCATGTCGACGTTGGCCGCCACCGGCTTGAGCTGGCCACGGCTGTCAGGGCGACGTAGCTCGGTGGTACGCGGCAACTGGGCGACGATCACGCCGATGCCCTGGTTGCCGGCACGCCACACGACCTGGTCGCCGGTCACCAGCGCAGGCAGGTTGGCGCGCAAGTGGCAACGGAACACCTGGCCGGCGAGTTCGCCTTCCAGCGCCTCGACTTCGACCTGCACGCCAAAGTGCGCGATCACCAGGCCTGTCTGTTCGGGGCCCAGGTCGCCGCCCTCGAGCGCTTCCACGGCGGAGGATTCACGTTTGGCGGCGCGGGCGGCGCGTTCGCCTTGAATCTTTTCGATGCGCCAGTTTTGGCGACGATTGAGCTGGCGTTTGGCCATTGGTGTTCCGTGTCGATAATGCAAAGGTTGGGTAAAACGGTCGCGAGTCTAGCACGCCCCTGCCTGCTAAACTGCGCAGCTACGCCAAGGTGCCAAGAGAATCAAGCCATGCAAAACCCACAGAACCTGATTTGGATCGATCTGGAAATGACCGGTCTGAACCCCGACACCGACGTCATCATCGAGATGGCCACCATTGTCACCGACAGCAACCTCAACACCTTGGCCGAGGGTCCGGTGATCGCCATCCACCACAGCGATGCCGTGCTCGCCACCATGGATGAATGGAACACCCGCACCCACGGCAACTCCGGCCTGACCCAGCGCGTGCGCGACAGCCGCATCAGCATGGCCGAGGCCGAGGCCGAAACCATCGCCTTCCTGGAAAAATGGGTGCCCAAGGGCAAGTCGCCGATCTGCGGTAACAGCATCTGCCAGGATCGTCGCTTCCTGTATACCCACATGAAGGCGCTGGAAAGCTACTTCCACTACCGCAACCTGGACGTGTCGACCCTGAAAGAGTTGGCCGCACGCTGGGCGCCGGAAGTCAAAGACAGCTTCCACAAAGGCAGCACGCACCTGGCGCTGGACGATATCCGCGAGTCGATCGCCGAGCTGCAGCATTACCGCAAGCACTTCATCAAGGCCTGAATCTGTGGCGCCTGGCCCGGCGCCTTCGCGAGCAAGCCCGCTCCCACATTCGACTGCATTCCAAAGGTGGAACTCGGTTAAATGTGGGAGCGGGCTTGCTCGCGAAGGGCGCGACGCGGTCTTTCGCCACGCGCCCTCTTTTGGTGCCATCAGCAAATGATTAGACTGCCGGCCTCTCTGCAAGGATCGCCATCATGCTGCTGATGCTCTACCTCATCGCCATCACCGCTGAAGCCATGACCGGTGCGCTGTCTGCCGGTCGGCGCGGCATGGACTGGTTTGGCGTGGTGTTGATCGCATGCGTGACGGCGTTGGGCGGCGGCTCGGTGCGCGATGTGCTGCTCGGCCACTACCCGCTGACCTGGGTCAAGCATCCCGAATACCTGGTGCTGACCTCCGTCGCCGCACTGGTGACGATCTTTATCGCGCCGCTGATGCGCCACCTGCGCTCGCTGTTCCTGGCGCTGGATGCCGTCGGCCTGGTGGCCTTTACCCTGATTGGCTGCATGACCGCCCTGGAAATGGGCCACGGCATGCTAGTGGCGTCGGTCAGCGGGGTGATCACCGGCGTGTTCGGCGGCATCCTGCGGGATATCTTCTGCAACGACATCCCGCTGATCTTCCGCCGGGAGCTGTACGCCAGCGTGTCGTTCCTCGCCGCCTGGTTCTACATGCTCTGCCTCTACCTGGAGCTGCCGAGCGAGCAGGCGATTCTGCTGACCCTGTTCAGCGGCTTTCTATTGCGCCTGCTGGCGATCCGTTTTCATTGGGAAATGCCCAAGTTCGTCTACAACGACGACGTGCACTAGCGCTCGGCGTGCTGCTTGAGCGCCCATTCCACGTGTTCGCGCACCAGGTCCGAGGGGTAGTCACGGCGCGCCTTCAGGGCTTCCAGTACCGGAATGCTCGACGGTGCGTTGCCCAGGCCGACGGCCAGGTTGCGCAGCCAGCGTTCGTAACCGGCGCGGCGTAGCGGCGAGCCTTCGGTGCTGCTGAGGAATTTATCTTCATCCCACATAAACAGCTCGGCCAGCTCGGCGTTGTCCAGGTTGTGCCGTGGCTTGAAATCACTTTCGGCGGTGGAGCGGGCGAAACGATTCCATGGGCAAACGATCTGACAGTCATCGCAGCCGAATACCCGGTTGCCGATCAGCGGGCGCAGGTCCTCAGGGATCGCGCTCTTGAGTTCGATGGTCAGGTAGGAAATGCACCGCCGGGCGTCCAGCACATAGGGCCCGACGAAGGCATTGGTGGGGCAGATGTCCAGGCACGCCGTGCAGCGCCCGCAGTGTTCGGTGCTGTGCGGCGGGTCCACGGGGAGCGGCAGATCGACAAACAGTTCGCTCAGGAAGAAATAGCTGCCGGCCTTGCGGTTGAGTACCAGGGTGTTCTTACCGATCCAGCCGAGGCCGGCCTTCTCGGCGATGGCTTTTTCCAGCACCGGCGCGCTGTCGACAAAAGCGCGAAAGCCGAACGGGCCGATCTGCGCCTGAATGCGGTCGGCCAGTTGCTGCACGCGTTTGCGGATCAGCTTGTGGTAGTCGCGGCCCAGGGCGTAGCGCGAGATGTAGGCTTTTTCCGGCTTGGCCAACAGTTGCGCCATCTGGGTGTCGCCGGGCAGGTAATCCATGCGCAGCGACACCACGCGCAAGGTGCCGGGCACCAGTTCATCGGGGTGGGAGCGTTTGCTGCCATGGGCGGCCATGTACTCCATCTCGCCGTGATAGCCCGCGTCGAGCCAGCGTTGCAGGTGCTGCTCATGCTCGGCCAGGTCCAGGCCGCTGATGCCGACTTGTTGAAAGCCCAGCTCGCGGCCCCAGTCTTTGATCGATTGGGCGAGGGCGGGCAGATCGGAGGTAATAGCAGGCATGAGACACGGGAAACCACGGGTTAGATGGGTATAATTCTGCCAGACATCGGAGCTTGAAGACGCATGCCGCAGACAAAACACGAAATAACCGACGTTCAGCCGCTGTTGCACGGCCAATTGCCGCAACTGGCTGCACGTTCCCCTGACGCCCATAAAGGCCAGTTCGGTCACCTGCTGATGATCGGTGGCGACCGCGGTTTTGGCGGCGCTGCCTTGCTGAGCGCCGAAAGTGCCCTGCGCAGCGGCGCGGGCATGGTGTCCCTGGCGACTCGCCTGGAGCACGTGCCCGCCGCACTGGCCCGCTTGCCGGAAGTCATGACCGTCGGCGTCAGTTCGGCCAACCAATTGATGGGCTTGCTGGAAAAAATCTCGGTGATCGTCATTGGGCCGGGGCTGGGCGAAGGGTCCTGGGGCAAAAGCCTGTTGTCAGTCGCGGCGAATGCCCGGCTGCCGCAGGTCTGGGACGCCGATGCGCTCAATCAGCTGGCCACCGGCAGCGTCAGCCTGCCGGTCAACTGCGTGATCACTCCACACCCTGGCGAAGCGGCCCGCTTGATGGGGATTTCGACAGCCGAGGTTCAGGCCGATCGTCTTAAGGTGGCGCGCGCGTTGAGCCAGAAATTCAATGCAGTGGCTATCCTCAAGGGGGCTGGCAGTTTGATCGCCAGTCCGGACGGGCGTGTGTCGCGCTGCGATCAAGGTCACCCGGCCATGGCGACGGCGGGCCTGGGGGATGTGCTCGCCGGCCTGGTCGGCGCTCTGCTGGCCCAAGGCATGCCGGCTTATGAAGCCAGCTGCCTGGCCGTGTGGCTGCACGCCACGGCGGGGGATCGCCAGGGCACCTTTGGTCGGGGGCTGGCTGCCAGTGACCTGATCCCTGCCATTCGTCAATTGCTGGAGGAACAGTCGCCGTGTCTGAAGTAATCCTTTTCCTGGCCGATGAAGAGGCCATGGTTGCTTTCGGTCAGCGCATAGCCCAGGTCACGGCCGGGGCCGGGTTGATCTTTCTCGAAGGCGACCTGGGGGCGGGCAAGACTACCTTGTCGCGTGGGATTATTCGTGGCCTGGGCCACACGGGCGCGGTCAAGAGCCCGACATTCACCCTGGTCGAGCCTTACGAGATCGGCGCGATTCGCGCGTTCCACTTCGATCTCTATCGCCTGGTGGACCCCGAAGAGCTGGAGTACATGGGTATCCGTGATTACTTCGATGAAGATGCGTTGTGCCTGATCGAGTGGCCAGATAAAGGCACAGGCTTTTTGCCAAAGCCGGACCTGACCATTACCATTACGCCGCATGAGCATGGACGTCAGCTGAAGTTGTTGCCCCAGAGCGCGCGCGGCCAGTCGTGGTGCGCCGCTTTGGCATTGGAATTCAAATAATTGATGGGGTTAGGTATGCGCTTTCGCGCGTTGGTTAGTGTCGTAGGGGTGTTGCTTGCGGCAATGACTGTCAATGCTCTGGCGGCTTCACAGGTGAAAAGTGTGCGCCTGTGGCGAGCGCCGGATAACACGCGACTGGTGTTCGACCTGTCTGGCCCGGTCCAGCACAGTGTCTTTACCCTGACGTCGCCTGATCGCCTGGTGATCGATATCAACGGAGCGACCCTGGCCGCGCCGCTGAAAGTCTCCACCGCCAATACCCCGATTACCGCCATGCGCTCGGCTCAACGCACGCCGACCGACCTGCGCGTGGTCATCGACCTGAAAAAAGTCGTGACGCCTAAGAGTTTCTCCCTGGCCCCGAATGCCCAGTACGGCAACCGACTGGTGGTCGACCTGTTCGACAACGCCGCCGATGCTGCGCCTCCACCGGCGCCGACGCCAAGCGTGGCCACGGTGCCGGCGGTGCCGGTAAATCCGTCGCAACCGCAGGTCAAGCTGCCACCACCGCCGCCAGCCCCGGCTGGCAAGCGTGACATTATCGTGGTGATCGACGCCGGCCACGGCGGCGAAGACCCGGGCGCTTCCGGCTCGCGCGGCCAGCATGAAAAAGACGTGGTACTCGCCATCGCCCGTGAGCTGCAGCGCCAGATCAACGGCATGAAAGGCTATCGCGCTGAATTGACCCGTACCGGCGACTACTTCATCCCGTTGCGCGGCCGTACTGAAATCGCACGCAAGAAGGGCGCCGACCTGTTCGTCTCGATCCACGCCGACGCCGCCCCTTCAGCGGCGGCCTTCGGCGCGTCGGTGTTTGCCTTGTCGGATCGCGGCGCTACGTCCGAGACCGCGCGTTGGCTGGCCGACAGCGAAAACCGTTCCGACTTGATCGGCGGGGCCGGCAACGTGTCTCTCGACGACAAGGACAAGATGCTCGCTGGCGTGCTGCTCGACCTGTCGATGACCGCCTCGCTGACCTCCAGCCTGAACGTCGGGCAGAAGGTCTTGAGCAATATCGGCCGGGTGACCTCGTTGCACAAACAGCGCGTGGAACAGGCCGGGTTCATGGTGTTGAAGTCGCCGGATATCCCGTCGATCCTGGTGGAAACCGGGTTTATCTCCAACTCCAACGAGGCGTCGAAGCTGGCCAGTGCCAGCCACCAGCAGGCACTGGCGCGTTCGATCAGCGCCGGCGTGCGCCAATTCTTCCAGCAGAACCCGCCGCCGGGCACGTATATCGCCTGGCTGCGCGACTCCGGGAAAATCGCCCAGGGTCCGCGTGATCATCGCGTGCAGCCTGGCGACACGCTGGCCATGCTGGCCGTGCGCTTCCAGGTGTCGGCAGCGACCTTGCGCAGCGCCAACAACCTGAAGACCGACGAGCTGAAAGTCGGCCAGGTGTTGACCATCCCCGGCACTGAACTGGCGGCACAGTAATGAGCGAATCAGTCTTGAACAGTGGTTCGCGCATCGAGCTGCTCAGCCCGCGCCTTGCCAACCAGATTGCGGCGGGCGAGGTGGTTGAGCGCCCGGCCTCGGTGATCAAGGAGTTGCTGGAAAACAGTATCGACTCCGGCGCCAAGCGCATTGATGTCGACGTGGAACAGGGCGGCGTCAAGCTGCTGCGCGTGCGTGACGATGGCAGCGGCATCTCCTCGGATGACCTGCCGCTGGCCCTGGCCCGTCACGCCACCAGCAAGATCCGCGACCTGGAAGACCTCGAACGAGTCATGAGCCTGGGGTTTCGGGGTGAGGCCCTGGCTTCCATCAGCTCGGTGGCCCGCCTGACCCTGACCTCACGCACGCGCGGCGCCGAGCAGGCCTGGCAGGTTGAAACCGAAGGCCGCGACATGGCGCCGCGGGTCCAGCCGGCTGCGCACCCGGTGGGCACTTCGGTAGAAGTGCGTGACCTTTTCTTCAACACCCCGGCGCGGCGCAAATTCCTCAAGGCCGAGAAAACCGAATTCGATCACCTGCAAGAAGTCATCAAGCGCTTGGCTTTAGCGCGTTTTGATGTGGCGTTCCACTTGCGCCACAACGGCAAGACCATCCTCAGCCTGCACGAAGCCAATGACGACGCCGCACGCGCTCGGCGGGTGTCGGCGGTGTGTGGTGGCGGGTTCCTGGAGCAGGCGCTGCCGATCGAAGTCGAGCGCAATGGCTTGCGCCTGTGGGGCTGGGTCGGTCTGCCGACCTTCTCCCGCAGCCAGGCGGACTTGCAGTACTTCTTTGTGAACGGCCGCGCGGTACGCGACAAACTGGTGGCACACGCGGTGCGCCAGGCGTATCGCGATGTGTTGTTCAACGGTCGTCATCCGACGTTTGTGCTGTTTTTCGAGGTCGACCCGTCGGTGGTCGACGTCAATGTGCACCCGACCAAGCACGAAGTGCGTTTTCGCGATGGGCGCATGGTGCATGACTTCCTCTACGGCACCCTGCACCGCGCCTTGGGCGATGTACGCCCGGACGACCAGCTGTCCGCGCCAATTGTGACCGCTTTAGTACGGCCAAGCGGACCTGAAGCCGGGGAATTCGGCCCTCAGGGCGAGATGAGCCTGGCCGGCAACCTGCTGCAATCGTCGCAACCGCAGCCGAGCTACACCGCGCCGGGCGCGGGGTCGGGTTATCAGTATCAATACACGCCGCGTCCGCAATCCGCGGTGCCGGTGGCCGAGGCACAGGCGGCCTATCGCGAATTTTTCGCGCCGCTGCCGGGTGCCGAGCCAGGCGCCGTTACCCTGCCGGAAGGGGGAGGGGATATCCCGCCGCTGGGCTACGCATTGGCACAGCTCAAGGGTATCTACATCCTCGCGGAAAACGCCCATGGCCTGGTGCTGGTGGACATGCACGCCGCTCACGAGCGGATCATGTACGAACGCCTGAAGATCGCCATGGCCAGCGAAGGCCTCAGCGGCCAGCCGTTGCTGGTGCCGGAATCCCTGGCCGTGAGCCAGCGCGAGGCCGATTGCGCCGAAGAGCACCACGCGGTGTTCCAGAAGCTGGGCTTCGAACTGCAACGCCTGGGCCCGGAAACCCTGGCGATCCGCCAGATTCCCGCACTGCTCAAGCAGGCCGAGGCCAATCGCCTGGTTGCCGATGTACTCGCTGACCTGATGGAGTACGGCACCAGCGACCGCATCCAGGCACACATCAACGAGTTGCTCGGCACCATGGCCTGCCACGGTGCCATTCGCGCCAATCGCCGCCTGGCCCTGCCGGAAATGAACGGTTTGCTGCGCGACATGGAAAACACCGAGCGCAGCGGGCAATGCAACCATGGCCGGCCGACCTGGACCCAAATGGGCCTGGACGACCTGGACAAACTGTTCTTGCGCGGCCGTTGATGAGTGCCTTGCCTCCCGCCATCTTCCTGATGGGTCCTACTGCAGCCGGCAAGACCGACCTGGCCATCGAGCTGACCAAGGTGCTGCCGTGCGAGCTGATCAGTGTCGACTCTGCCCTGGTTTACCGGGACATGGACATTGGTACGGCCAAACCTTCAAAGGCGCTGTTGGCACAGTATCCGCATCGGTTGATCGACATTATTGACCCGGCGATGAGCTATTCGGCGGCGGATTTCCGTACCGACGCGCTGGCGGCCATGGCCGAGATCACCGCGCGGGGCAATATTCCGCTGCTGGTGGGCGGTACGATGCTCTACTACAAGGCTTTGCAGGAAGGCCTGGCCGATATGCCGCCCGCCGACGCCCAGGTCCGCGCCGAGCTTGAAGACGAGGCTGCACGCCACGGCTGGCAAGCCCTGCACGACCAATTGGCGGCGGTGGATCCGGTGTCGGCGGCGCGCATTCATCCGAATGACCCCCAGCGGCTCACTCGCGCGCTGGAAGTCTGGAGGGTCAGCGGCCAGACCATGACTGAACATCGGCTGAAACAAACTGCGCAAAGTGCTGATGCAGGCGCATCTGGTCAGTCACAATTGCCCTATACTGTGGCGAATCTGGCCATCGCTCCGGCAAATCGCCAGGTGCTGCATGAACGAATTGCACAAAGATTCACAATTATGTTGGAACAGGGGTTTGTAGAGGAGGTCGTAGCACTGCGTTCCAGAGGTGACCTGCATCCGGGGTTACCTTCGATACGTGCTGTAGGCTACCGCCAAGTCTGGGATCATCTGGATGGAAAGCTGACGTCAGCCGAAATGCAGGAGCGCGGCATCATTGCCACGCGGCAATTGGCGAAGCGCCAGTTCACCTGGCTGCGCAGCTGGAGCGATTTGCACTGGTTGGACAGCCTGGACAGCGACAATCTGTCACGCGCCTTGAAATACTTGGGAACGGTCTCCATATTGAGCTGAGTCCTTGCAATTGCCGTCTATCCTTGGGGGTGTGACGGCCATGAGCTATCTATTTTCCGATTTTTATTATTGATCCTTAAAGGAGTGCGGCACATGTCAAAAGGGCATTCGCTACAAGACCCTTACTTGAATACTTTACGTAAAGAGAAAGTGGGGGTTTCCATCTACCTGGTCAACGGTATCAAGCTGCAAGGCACGATCGAGTCGTTCGACCAGTTCGTGATCCTGCTGAAGAACACCGTCAGCCAGATGGTTTACAAACACGCTATCTCGACAGTAGTGCCAGTACGTCCGATCCGCCTGCCTAGCGCAGCGGGTGACGAACAGGGTGACGCTGAGCCAGGTAACGCCTGATAGGAGTCTCCTTTGTTCTTTGAGCGCCACGGTGGTGGTGAACGGGTAATCCTCGTTCACTTGGATGGACAGGACCCTGAGGCGCGCGAAGATCCGCAGGAGTTTCAGGAGTTGGCAAATTCGGCCGGCGCCGAGACCGTTGCGTTTTTTAACGTACCGCGTCATCGGCCAACCGCCAAATTCCTGATTGGCAGCGGCAAGGTCGAGGAGTTGCGCGACCTGGTTCACGCCGAAGAAGCCGATCTGGTGATCTTCAATCACACCCTCACGCCCAGTCAGGAACGTAACCTCGAACGTGTCTTCGAGTGTCGCGTGATCGACCGCACCGGTCTGATTCTCGATATTTTCGCCCAACGCGCCCGTACCCATGAAGGCAAGCTCCAGGTCGAACTGGCCCAGCTTGACCACATGAGCACCCGCCTGGTGCGTGGCTGGACTCACCTTGAGCGTCAAGGGGGTGGTATCGGCATGCGTGGCCCGGGTGAAACCCAGTTGGAAACCGACCGACGCCTGTTGCGGGTACGCCTGCGCCAGATCAAGGGGCGTCTCGAGAAAGTTCGTAGCCAGCGCGAGCAATCGCGTCGTGGCCGTTCGCGCGCGGATATCCCCACCGTGTCCCTGGTGGGCTATACCAACGCCGGCAAATCCACGCTGTTCAACAACGTGACCAAGTCGGACGTGTACGCCGCTGACCAACTGTTCGCCACCCTCGACCCGACCTTGCGCCGTCTGGATCTGGATGACCTGGGGCCGATTGTCCTGGCCGACACCGTGGGGTTCATTCGTCACTTGCCCCACAAGCTGGTCGAGGCATTTCGGTCTACGCTCGAAGAGTCGAGCAATTCCGACCTGTTGTTGCACGTGATCGATGCGGCTGAACCGGATCGCATGCTGCAGATTGAACAGGTGATGGTGGTGCTGGGCGAGATTGGTGCCCAGGACTTGCCGATCCTTGAGGTCTATAACAAACTCGATTTGCTTGAAGGCGTAGAGCCACAAATCCAGCGCGACGAGAACGGCAAACCCCAGCGGGTCTGGCTGTCGGCGCGAGATGGCACGGGGCTGGAGCTGCTTGAACAAGCGATTGCCGAACTGCTCGGCAGCGATTTGTTCGTCGGCACCTTGCGCTTGCCTCAGCGTTTTGCTCGACTGCGTGCACAGTTTTTCGAGTTGGGCGCGGTACAGAAAGAAGAACACGACGAAGAAGGTGTCAGCTTGCTGGCCGTTCGATTGCCGCGCTCGGAGCTGAACCGGCTGGTCAGTCGGGAAGGTGTTGTACCGACAGAGTTCATCGAACAACACACTTTGCAATAAAAGCCTCCGAAAGCGGTTGTGCCGCAGTAGCAGGCATTCTGTAGCATTGGTCGGCGCGCCGTGGGTGCGTCTTTGCTTTATCAGATGGAGAGCGCTATGGCTTGGAATGAGCCGGGTGGCAACTCGAATAATCAGGATCCTTGGGGTGGTAAGCGCCGCAATAATGGCGACCGCAAGGGGCCACCAGATCTCGACGAGGCCTTCCGAAAGCTGCAGGAAAGCCTGAATGGGTTGTTCGGTGGTGGAAAAAAACGTGGTGGTGACGACGGCGGTCGCACAAGCAAGGGCGGTGGCTATGGCCTGCTGGGCCTGGGTCTTGTCGTGCTGGCGGCCGTATGGCTGTACAGCGCCGTGTACGTGGTGGACGAGCAGGAGCAGGCCGTGGTGCTGCGCTTCGGCAAGTACTACGAGACAGTCGGCCCTGGCCTGAACATCTACTTCCCGCCGATCGACAAGAAGTACATGGAGAACGTCACGCGTGAGCGTGCCTATACCAAGCAGGGCCAGATGCTGACCGAAGACGAGAACATCGTCGAAGTGCCGCTGACCGTGCAGTACAAGATCAGCAACCTGCAGGACTTCGTGCTGAACGTTGATCAGCCGGAAATCAGCCTGCAGCACGCGACCGAAAGCGCCCTGCGCCACGTGGTGGGTTCCACCGCAATGGACCAGGTGCTGACCGAAGGTCGTGAATTGATGGCCAGCGAAATCAAGGAACGCCTGCAACGCTTCCTCGACACGTATCGCACCGGTATCACTGTCACCCAGGTGAACGTACAGAGCGCAGCAGCACCGCGTGAAGTGCAGGAAGCCTTCGACGACGTGATCCGCGCCCGTGAAGACGAGCAGCGTTCGCGCAACCAGGCTGAAACCTACGCCAACGGCGTCGTGCCGGAAGCCCGTGGTCAGGCCCAGCGCATCCTCGAGGATGCCAACGGTTACCGCGACGAAGTGGTCTCGCGTGCCAAGGGTGAGGCGGATCGCTTTACCAAGCTGGTCGCCGAGTATCGCAAGGCCCCCGAAGTGACCCGCGAGCGTCTGTACCTTGACACCATGCAGGAAGTCTTCAGCAACACCAGCAAGGTGCTCGTGACCGGCAGCAAAGGTGGGCAGAACAACCTGCTGTACCTGCCGCTGGACAAGATGATCGAAGGTGGTCGTAGCAGCACCAGCGCACCATCCACCGGTTCCAATGCCGCTGCCAACGAAGCGAGCGCCCGTGCGGCCGCTGACTTGCTGCAACAGCAAACACGTACCAGGGAGAGTCGTTGATGAGCAATAAATCGCTGACCGCCCTGATTGTGGGCGTCGTCGTGGTCATCGCTGCCTGGAACTGCTTCTATATCGTGTCTCAGACCGAGCGCGCGGTGTTGCTGCAATTCGGTCGCGTGGTCCAGGCGGATGTCCAGCCGGGCCTGCATGTGAAAGTCCCCTACGTCAACCAGGTGCGCAAGTTCGACGGCCGCCTGATGACCCTGGATGCACCGACACAACGCTTCCTGACCCTGGAAAAGAAAGCTGTGATGGTTGACGCCTACGCCAAGTGGCGCGTCAAGGATGCCGAGCGCTTCTACACCGCGACCTCCGGCCTCAAGCAGATTGCCGACGAGCGTTTGTCGCGTCGTCTGGAGTCGGGCCTGCGTGACCAGTTTGGTAAGCGCACCCTGCACGAGGTGGTATCCGGTGAACGTGATGCGCTGATGGCTGACATCACGCGTTCGTTGAACGCGATGGCGGAAAAAGAGCTGGGCATCGAAGTGATCGATGTGCGGGTCAAGGCCATCGACCTGCCGAAGGAAGTGAACCGCAGCGTGTTCGAGCGTATGAGCACCGAGCGTGAGCGTGAAGCGCGTGAGCATCGCGCCAAAGGTAACGAGCTGGCTGAGGGTATCCGTGCGGATGCCGACCGTCAGCGCCGTGTACTGCTGGCCGAAGCCTACCGCGAGTCTGAAGAGGCGCGTGGTGATGGTGATGCTCAAGCCGCGGCGATCTACGCCAAGGCCTACGGCCAGGACCAGGAGTTCTACGCGTTCTATCGTAGCCTGCGCGCCTACCGTGAAAGCTTCGCGAACAAAACCGACGTCATGGTGCTGGACCCAAGCAGCGACTTCTTCCGCTACCTGGAAAAGTCCAAGTAACCAGCCGGTGATTCTGTAGGGGTGACTCCGTCGGGCGGCTAAAACGCCTGGCGGGGTGATCCTTTCAGAAAACGGGTGTATGATGCGGCAGCCGGGAAATTCCCGGCTTTTTTGCGTCTGCATGTTTGATTGTTGTTTGGCCGCGCAGACGCCACAGTTTTTCGAGGAAAGTGCCCGACGAGGCCGTTTGCAGGCCGTTCGTCACGTCGTTCTTGCGCGTTGTTTATGCAGGGGCCGGGTATTTTCTGCTTCACTCAAGGCTCGGCCGAGGGCTGGCCGCCCGGATCATAGGGGAATGGCGTAATGGCAACGGTAGACCGCTGGCTGCTGCCAGATGGCATCGAAGAAGTACTGCCACCAGAAGCTGCGCGCATTGAAGTAGCGCGTCGCCAGGTGTTGGATCTGTTCCAGAGCTGGGGTTACGAGTTCGTCGTGACCCCCCATATCGAGTACCTGGAATCCCTGCTGACCGGCGCGGGCCAGGACCTGGATCTGCGCACCTTCAAGGTCATCGACCCGCAGTCGGGTCGGCAAATGGGTTTCCGTGCCGACATCACGCCGCAAGTGGCGCGCATCGATGCGCACACCCTGCGTCGCGAAGGCCCGAGTCGCCTGTGCTACGCCGGTAGCGTGCTGCATGCTCAACCGCGCGCCTTGTCGTCTTCGCGCAGCCCGATCCAGTTGGGCGCCGAGTTGTACGGCGATGCCAGCCCGAGCAGCGACGTCGAAGTGATCAGCCTGATGCTGGCCATGCTGCAACTGGCCGATGTGCCGGATGTCCACATGGATCTCGGCCACGTCGGTATCTACCGTGGCCTGGCCCGTGCGGCCGGTCTGTCCGGAGAAGTGGAACAACAGTTGTTCGATGCCCTGCAACGCAAGGCCATCGATGAAGTCATCGCCCTGACCGAAGGCGTGCCTGCGGATTTGGCCGGCATGCTGCGCGCGCTGGTCAACCTGTGCGGCGGCCGTGAAGTGCTGGCGGCGGCGCGTGAGCGCCTGGCCAATGCGCCGGCGCCGGTATTGGCTGCCCTGGATGATGTGTTTGCGATCGCCGAGCAGTTGTCGGCGCGCTTCCCCGACTTGCCGCTGTATTTCGACCTGGGTGAGTTGCGTGGCTACCACTACCACACGGGCGTGGTGTTCGCGGTGTTTGTACCGGGTGTTGGCCAAGCCATCGCCCAGGGTGGTCGTTACGACGATATCGGCGCCGACTTCGGTCGTGCGCGTCCGGCCACCGGCTTTTCCACCGATTTGAAAACCCTGGTGACCCTGGGGCGTGCTGAGGTCGAGCTGCCGTCTGGTGGCATCTGGATGCCCGACAGTACGGACGCAGCACTCTGGCAGCAGGTTTGCCAGTTGCGCAGTGAGGGTCAGCGTGTTGTCCAGGCCTTGCCTGGGCAGCCATTGGCCGCCGCCCGTGAAGCGGACTGCGACCGGCAATTGATTCTGCAGAACGGGCTTTGGCAAGTATCGCCACTGGCTTCTTGAGTTTTCCTGCCGGCCATCGCCGGCACCAAGTTTGCGCGAATGAGGACAAGTGTTATGGGTAAGAATGTCGTAGTCCTGGGCACCCAATGGGGTGATGAGGGCAAAGGCAAGATCGTTGATCTGCTGACCGAACATGCTGCCGCCGTAGTGCGCTACCAAGGTGGCCACAACGCTGGCCACACCCTGGTCATCGATGGCGAAAAAACCGTCTTGCACCTGATCCCGTCGGGTGTACTGCGCGAAGGCGTGCAGTGCCTGATCGGCAACGGCGTGGTGGTCGCACCTGACGCCCTGCTGCGCGAGATCACCAAGCTGGAAGAGAAAGGCGTACCGGTGCGCGAGCGCCTGCGTATCAGCCCGTCCTGCCCGCTGATCCTGTCCTTCCACGTTGCGCTGGACCAGGCCCGTGAAAAGGCCCGTGGCGAGCTGAAGATCGGTACTACCGGTCGCGGCATCGGCCCGGCGTACGAAGACAAGGTTGCACGTCGTGGCCTGCGTGTGGGCGACCTGCTCAACATGCCGCGCTTTGAAGACAAGCTGCGTGAGTTGGTGGACTACCACAACTTCATGCTGGTCGGTTACTACAAAGAGCCAGCCATCGAATTTGAAAAGACCCTGGCTGAGTGCAAGGAATACGCCGAGCTGCTCAAGCCGCTGATGCTGGATGTGACTGCCGAGCTGCACGACCTGCGTCGCGCTGGCAAAGACATCATGTTCGAAGGCGCCCAAGGTTCGTTGCTCGACATCGACCACGGTACCTACCCGTACGTGACCAGTTCCAACACCACCGCGGGTGGCGTTGCGACCGGTTCGGGCGTTGGCCCGATGTTCCTGGACTACATCCTGGGCATCACCAAGGCTTACACCACGCGCGTAGGTTCGGGTCCATTCCCGACTGAACTGTTCGACGAAGTCGGTGCACACCTGGCCAAGCAGGGTCACGAGTTCGGCGCAACTACCGGTCGTGCCCGTCGTTGTGGTTGGTTCGACGCCGTTATCCTGCGTCGCGCTATCGATGTGAACAGCATCTCGGGCATCTGCCTGACCAAGCTGGACGTACTCGACGGTCTGGAAACCATCAACATCTGCATCGGTTACAAAGATGCGGAAGGCAACGACGTTGCCCCGACTGACGCGGACAGCTACGTGGGCCTGCAGCCTGTGTACGAAGAAGTGCCGGGCTGGACCGAATCGACCGTGGGCGCCAAGACCCTGGAAGAGCTGCCAGCCAATGCGCGCGCGTACATCAAGCGCGTTGAAACGCTGATCGGTGCTCCGATCGACATTATTTCGACGGGCCCGGACCGCAACGAAACCATCGTTCTGCGTCACCCGTTCGCGTAATAAGCTGTTGATGTAAAAAGCAAAGGGCTCCTTCGGGAGCCCTTTGTCGTTTCTGCCGGGCAAACGGCACGACCCTTGCTTTGGTTCTCTCTTTCGCGGTGCTATCAAATTAATGGCACCCGTGGTGGAGGGATTCCCAGATGTCTGCCGTTCTCTCATTGTTACAAAGCCGTCTGTTGCGGCCGGTGTTCGTTACCCTAGGTATCGCTCTTTTGGTGCAAGTGCTGGTGGCGGTCGCTCTGACCCGGAGCACAGTCACGGCGCTGGAAGCCGATTTGGGCAATCGCCTGGGTATCGACAGCCAGAAACTCTCCGGCGAATTGGCCCAGGCTGGCAAAGAGGTGACTTCCAGCCTCGACAGCTTGTCGTCCAGTACTCGCCAGCGCCTTACCGCCGGGTTGTCCACGCGTCTGCAGGAAGAGCAGAAGCAACTGCGTGCGACCCTGGAAAAAGACCTGCAGGACTCCGCTAACGATATGGCTCAACTGCTGGCCTCGGTGGCGCCGCGCGCCATGTGGGACAGCGACGTACCGACGCTGTCGGAGTTTGCCCGCCGTGCCCAGCGCAATCCCAACGTGTTGTTTGTGGTGTACGACGATGCGGCGGGTGAGCACCTCACGCGCTACCTGAATCGAGAAAACCCGATCAACCAGGCGCTGCTGGAAAAGGGCCAGGGCGAACGCGCGTTGGACAAAGTGTTGAATGCGGCCAAGACCGATCCGTCGGTGTATTACGTCGAGGCGTCCATCAGCCCTAATGGCGTCGAGATCGGCAAAGTCATCATGGGCGTTTCGACCGCTTCGGTAGAAGCGGACCTGCAAGCCCTGGATAAGCGTTTTGCTGCATTGATCGCCAGCGGCGACCAACTGGTCGGCGACAGCCTCAAGGGCGCTGCCGCCGATAGCGCGGCCGCCATGGGCGCGCGGTTGCAGTCGGCGCAAGCCACTGCGACCCAGATGACGGCCAACACCTCCAACGCTGTCCAGGAGGCTGCCGGCACCTTGCGCTGGCGCATCGGCATGGGGCTCGCGTTGGTTGGCTTTGGCGTGTTGCTGCTGATCGCGATCGTGCTTGGGCGGCGCGTGGTCAATCGCCTGAAGCTGTTGATTGCGGCCATGGATGACCTGGCGGCGGGCGAGGGCGACCTCACCAAGCGTGTGCAGATCAGCAGCAAGGACGAAATCGGCGACATGGCCTCGGCGGTCAATCGCTTTGTGGATAAGTTGCAGCCCATCGTGCGTGAGGCCGGTGATGTGGCGCAGCGTACCGGTGTGGAAATCGGCGCTATGACCTTGCGCAATGCGGGTGCCGATGCCGCCGCCGGCCTGCAGCGTGATGAAGTCGCCGAAAGCCTGCGCGCGCTGTCGCAAATGGCCGACGAAGCCCAGGCCGAAAGTCATGCCATGCAGGCCGCGTTGCAGCAGGTGGTGGATATTCGCCAGGCGACCGATGAGAACTCGCGCACCTCGGCCGAAGTCGGCAGCCTGATCGAAGCGCTGGCTGGGCAGGTGCAAGCCGGTTCGCAGGTGATTGAGCGCCTGGCGCAGCAAAGCGAGCAGATCGAAGTGGTGTTGACGGTGATCCATGGTATTGCCGAACAGACCAACCTGTTGGCGCTTAACGCGGCCATTGAAGCGGCGCGCGCCGGCGAGACCGGGCGTGGTTTTGCAGTAGTGGCGGACGAAGTGCGTGCGCTGGCCAGCAAGACCCAAAGCTCTACTGGCGACATTCAGGCGCATATCGCGGCCCTGCAGCAGGGCGCGCGCGAGGCGGTGGAAACCATCGGCAAGGCCGGACGCCAGGCCAACGAAGGCTTATTGGTGCTGCGCGATAGCGTGCGCTTGCAGCAAACGGTGCAGGCTTCGGTGGAGCAAGTGCACGCGGCCATCGGCCTCGCCACGCGCGCGGCCGAGCATCAGGCGCAGGGCGCGCATGCGGTGCGTGGGCGGGTCGAGGTGATCCATGCCCAGGCCGAGCGCGCGGCGCAGGCGGTGGTGGAGACCACGGCCAGTGGCAAGGTACTGGATGGGTTGGCTGCACAGTTGAAGGCGAGCCTGGGGCAGTTCCGGGCTTGATGTCGCCTGTTTCGGCCTCATCGCAGGCAAGCCAGCTCCCACACTCGACCGCGTTACAACATTGGAATACGGTCAAGTGTGGGAGCTGGCTTGCCTGCGATGGCGGCTTCAGCGGCTCAAGTACATCCGCGTCGTAAGCAAATACACCGGCAGTCCCGACACCAAAATCAACAATGCCGCATAGGGCGCCGCCGCCGCGAATTCCACATTCGAGGTATGCGCCCACACCGCCGTGGCCAAGGTGTTCAGCCCGGTCGGGCTGAGCAGCAGCGTCGCCGTCAATTCCTTCATCGCATCCAGGAACACCAGCGCAAACGCCGCGCCCAATGCCGGGAAAATAATCGGCAAGGTCACTCGGCAAAACGCGCTGAACGACGACGCGCCCAGCGTACGTGCGGCCTCTTCCAGCTGCGGCGCCGCCTTGTTCAGGGCGGTACGGATCGGCGCCTGTGCCAGCGGCAGAAATAGCAGCGCGTAAGCAATCAACAGCAATGCCGAGGTCTGGTACAGCGCCGGCACGTAATGCAGGGCGAAATACACCAGCGTCAGCGCAATCACCAGGCCGGGCAGGGCGTGCAGCAGGTACGGCAGGCGTTCGGCCCAGAGCGCCAGTTGGCCTTTGTAGCGCACCACCAGCAGCCCCACCGGCACTGCCAGTACCAGGCACAGCGCGGCGCCGCCCAGCGAGAGTGCCAGGGAAGACAGCAGCGCCTCGCCAATCTCGGCCGCTGGAAACGCCGCCGACGAACCAACTGCCAGCCAATACCCGAGCATGCCCAGGGGAATGCCGCTGCCGATGATCGCCAGCAGCAAGCAATACACTTGGCCCAGTGGCGCCCATTTACCCAGTCGGACCTGCTCCGCGTGCCGCGCCGCGCCCTGGCCGATCCGCACGTGCCGGCCCTTGCCGCGCACGCGCAACTCCAGCCACAGGAGCGTCAGGCATATCACCAGCAGCACCGCCGAGAGCATCGCGGCATTCGCATTGCTGAATTCCAGTTCGAACTGTTGGTAGATCGCGGTGGTGAAGGTCTGCAATCCGATGATCGACAGCGCACCGAATTCCACCAGCATGTGCAGGGCAATCAACAGGGCCCCGGCCAGCAACGATGGCCACAGCAGCGGCAATGTCACCCGAAAGAATATGCCCCAGCGGTTGAGTCCCAGGGTGCGTGCCGACTCTTCCAGCGAGGGGTCAAGATTGCGCAGGGTCGCCGCCACCGGCAAGAACACCAGCGGGTATTTGGACAGGCTCATCACCAGGATCGCCCCGCCGAGCCCTTCGAATTGGGCGCTCAGCGACACCCAGGTAAAGCTGCTGACAAACGCCGGCACCGCAAACGGCAGGCACAGGATCACGCCCCAGATGCGCCGTCCCGGCAGGTTGCTGCGCTCCAGCAGCCACGCCAGGGACAGGCCGATCACGGCGCACGCGACCGTCACCCCGATCATCAGCGCCAGGGTGTTGCGCAGCAGTCCAAACACGTAAGGCCGCCACAGCAAGTGGACCGCCTCCGCCCAGCCCGCCTGCCAGGCCTTCAGCCCGACATACACCAGCGGCAGCAGGCTCAGGCCCACCAGGAGCAGGACGGGAAGCAACAACCAGATCGAGGGACGCTTGCGTCGCGGGGTGAAACCCCCGCGCAGGGCGGGGGCGGGTAGCGATGGGTTCATCAGTTCAAGCCAACGTCACGTTCCAGGTCCAGGGCCTCTTCGGCGTTACCCAGGTCGGCAGGCGTGACTTTCGGCGGTTGCAGCTCGCTGAAGGGCTTGAGGCCACGGTTGGATTCCATGCCCTTGCGCAGCGGGTATTCGGCTGAGGTGTTGGTGATCACGCGCTGGCCTTCTTCACTGGCCATGAACGCCAGCAGCTGCTGTGCTTCCTGGGGGTGTTTGCTGGATTTCAGTGCCGCTGCCGAAGACACGGTGATCAGGCCGCCGGCATCGCCATTGGTGAAGTAATGCAGCTGGGAATCCAGGTTGGTTTTTTCCTTCTTCAGGGCAAACCAGTAGTAGTTGTTTACCAGCACGGTAGCCACTTCGCCATTTTCCACGGCTTTGAGGGCGACCATGTTGTTGCTGTACACCTTGCCGAAGGCGCGCAGGCCGGTCAGCCATTCTTCGGCGGCTTCGCGGCCGTGCAGCTTGATGATCGCCACGGCCTGTTCCTGGAACGCGCCGCTGGTGGGCACGAAGCCGACCTTGCCTTGCCACTCGGGACCGGCGAAATCCAGTACCGACTTGGGCAGGTCTTTTTCGGCGATCAGTTTGGGGTTGAACGCCACGACGCGGGTACGCGCGGTCACGCCCATCCAGTCGCCGTTGCTGCCGACGTAGTCCTTGGGCAACACCGCGAGCGTGCTGGCATCGATCTTCGCCAGCAGGCCTTGCTCGCCGAGCTTGTTCAGGGGCGGTGACTCTTCGGTGTAGATCACGTCGGCAGGGGAGCGCTCGCCTTCTTCCACGACCTGGCTGGCCAGCTGGTTGCTGCTGCCTTTGCGCACATTGACGTGGATGCCGGTCTTGGCTTCGAAGGCCTTGGCGAGTTCATCGCCGACTTCTTTGTGTTGGCCGTTGTACAAGGTCAGGGAAACCTTGTCGGCGGAATAGGCGCTGGGCGAGAGCAGGGTCAGGCCGAGCAGAGTGATGGTCAGGCCACGCAGAAGGGATGTCTTGAGACGGGTATCGCGGATCATCATCCGGGGTTTTCCTCACTTGAGTGCAACAAATCATTGCAAGGATAAACGATAAAGTTTCTCAGGTGCGGACGGGAGGGTAAATCGGGCGGGAAAGTTTCCAGGCTGATGTTTTCAAGCCCCGGAAACGAAAAAACCCGCTTTCGCGGGTTGATCTGAATTTGGTGCCCAGGAGAAGACTCGAACTTCCACGACCTTGCGATCACCAGCACCTGAAGCTGGCGTGTCTACCAATTTCACCACCTGGGCATTATCAACAACGCTTGCGCCGTTGATGGAGCGAACTATACGGAGGGCTTTTTGATCTGTAAACCCCTGATATCAAAAATATAAATCGGGATTCACGTTAAAAATCAAAGGCCTGAAACGAAAAAACCCGCTTTCGCGGGTTTGATCTGAATTTGGTGCCCAGGAGAAGACTCGAACTTCCACGACCTTGCGATCACCAGCACCTGAAGCTGGCGTGTCTACCAATTTCACCACCTGGGCATTATCTGACAACGTTGCCGTCGTCGATGGCGCGCACTATACGCAGCGCTATTTTGGCTGTAAAGCCCTGCTATCAAAAAAACCTGGAAAATTTCGCCAGTGGTCGTGCAAGGTGCGTTCCGAGGGCTGCAAAGGCCTTTAAAACGCTTGTTGATGCCTGAAATTTCCCGTTTCAATACGCGTATGCCAAACTAACCCGCATATAGACAAGGTGAAAACTCTCTAATGGCCGATTGGCAGTCCCTCGATCCCGAGGCCGCTCGTGAAGCGGAAAAATATGAAAACCCTATTCCTAGCCGCGAACTGATCCTGGCGCATCTCGCCGATCGGGGTTCGCCTGCTAGCCGCGAGCAGTTGGTCGAAGAATTCGGTCTGACCACCGAAGACCAGCTCGAAGCCCTGCGCCGCCGCCTGCGCGCCATGGAGCGCGACGCTCAACTGATCTACACCCGCCGTGGCACCTATGCACCCGTGGACAAGCTCGACCTGATCCTTGGCCGCATTGCCGGCCACCGTGACGGCTTCGGCTTCCTGATCCCGGATGACGGCAGTGACGACCTGTTCATGAGCCCGGCGCAGATGCGCCTGGTGTTCGATGGCGACCGTGCCCTGGCACGCGTTTCCGGCCTCGACCGTCGCGGCCGCCGTGAAGGCGTGATCGTCGAAGTGGTGTCCCGTGGTCACGAGACCATCGTCGGCCGTTACTTCGAAGAAGGCGGCATCGGCTTTGTGGTGCCGGATAACCCCAAGGTGCAGCAGGAAGTGCTGATCACCCCGGGCCGCAACGCCAATGCCAAGATCGGCCAGTTCGTCGAGGTGAAGATCACCCACTGGCCAACCCCGCGCTTCCAGCCGCAGGGCGACGTGATCGAAGTAGTCGGCAACTACATGGCGCCGGGCATGGAAATCGATGTCGCGCTGCGCACCTACGATATCCCTCACGTATGGCCTGAAGCCGTCGTGAAAGAAGCCCGCAAGCTCAAGCCCGAAGTGGAAGAGAAGGACAAAGAGAAGCGCATCGACTTGCGCCATCTGCCGTTCGTCACCATCGACGGCGAAGACGCCCGCGACTTCGACGACGCGGTCTACTGTGAAGCCAAGCCTGGCAAGTTGCGCCTGTTCTCCGGCGGCTGGAAGTTGTACGTGGCGATTGCCGACGTTTCCAGCTACGTGAAAATCGGCTCGGCACTGGACAACGAAGCCCAGGTGCGCGGCAACTCGGTGTACTTCCCCGAGCGCGTGATCCCGATGCTGCCGGAAGAATTGTCCAACGGCCTGTGCTCGCTGAACCCGAAAGTCGACCGTTTGGCCATGGTATGCGAGATGACTATCTCGAAAACCGGCGAAATGACCGATTACCAGTTCTACGAAGCGGTGATCCATTCCCAGGCACGCCTGACCTACAACAAGGTCAGCACCATCCTGGAAACGCCGAAGACCAGCGAAGCCAAGGCCCTGCGTACTGAATACGCCGGCGTCGTGCCGCACCTCAAGCAGCTGTATGCGTTGTACAAGGTGTTGCTGGGCGCACGTCACGTCCGTGGCGCGATCGATTTTGAAACCCAGGAAACCCGGATTGTCTTCGGTTCCGAGCGCAAGATCGCCGCGATCACCCCGACCACCCGCAACGACGCGCACAAGCTGATCGAGGAATGCATGCTGGCGGCCAACGTGGCCACTGCTGAATTCCTGAAAAAGCACGAAATCCCTGCGTTGTACCGTGTGCACGACGGCCCGCCGCCGGAGCGCCTGGAAAAACTGCGCGCGTTCCTCGGCGAGCTCGGCCTGTCCCTGCACAAAGGCAAGGACGGCCCGACGCCGAAGGACTACCAGGCTCTGCTCGCGAGCATCAAGGACCGTCCGGATTACCACGTGATCCAGACCGTGATGCTGCGCTCCCTGAGCCAGGCGGTGTACAGCGCCGACAATCAGGGCCACTTCGGCCTGAATTACGAGGCGTACACCCACTTCACTTCGCCGATCCGTCGTTACCCGGACTTGCTCACGCACCGGGCGATCCGCAGCGTGATCCACTCCAAGCAGAACACCCCGCACGTCAAGCGCGCCGGTGCCATGACCATTCCGAAGGCGCGGATCTATCCGTACGACGAAGCGGCCCTGGAACAGTTGGGCGAGCAGTGCTCCATGAGCGAGCGCCGCGCCGACGAAGCCACCCGCGACGTGGTGAACTGGCTCAAGTGCGAGTTCATGAAAGACCGCGTGGGCGAGTCGTTCCCGGGTGTGATCACTGCCGTGACCGGCTTTGGCCTGTTCGTCGAGCTGACCGACATCTACGTCGAGGGCCTGGTGCACGTCACCGCCTTGCCGGGCGACTACTACCACTTCGATCCTGTGCATCACCGCCTGGCGGGCGAGCGCACCGGTCGCAGCTTCCGCTTGGGCGATACGGTGGAAGTGCAGGTCATGCGCGTCGATCTCGACGAGCGCAAGATCGACTTCGGCATGCCTGACAAACCGGCCGAACCGACTGGCCGGAAAAAACGTGGCAGCGACACCGCAGCCCCGGCCGCCAAGGGCAAGGGGGCTCCTGCGAAAGCGGCGGCCACCGAGCCTGCGCCGGCCAAGGCGGGTCGTCGTTCGTCTGTCAAGGACAAGGCCCCCGAAGCCTATCGCCCAAGTGACGCAGCGGCGAAAAACGCCGAACTGCGCAAGAGCCGTGAGTTGAAGCAGCAGTTGCTCAACGAAGCCAAAAGCGGTGGTAAAGCGGCGTCTGGGGGAAAGTCCCACGGGGCGGAAAAGCCGTCGAGCAAGCCGAGTAAACACCGTAAAGGCCCGCCAAAAGCGGGTTCGGCCCCCGCGAAAAGCGGCGGGTCGCGCAAACCTAAGGCCAAGTCATGAGTCTGGAAAAAATCTACGGCGTACACGCCGTAGAAGCATTGCTGCGTCACCATCCCAAGCGCGTCAAGCAAGTCTGGTTGGCCGAAGGTCGCAGCGAGCCGCGCGTGCAAGCGCTGGTCGAGCTGGCCACCGCCAACAAAGTCGCGATCGGCCAGGCCGAGCGGCGTGAAATGGATGTGTGGGTGGAAGGTGTCCACCAGGGCGTGGTCGCGGACGTGAGCCCGAGCCAGGTCTGGGGCGAAGCCATGCTTGACGAGCTGCTCGACCGTACCGAAGGTGCGCCGCTGCTGTTGGTGCTGGACGGCGTGACCGACCCGCACAACCTCGGTGCCTGCCTGCGTTCGGCGGATGCCGCCGGCGCGCTGGCAGTGATCGTGCCCAAGGACAAGTCGGCGACCTTGACGCCGGTTGTACGTAAAGTCGCCTGTGGCGCGGCGGAAGTGATTCCGCTGGTGGCCGTGACCAACCTGGCGCGTACCCTGGAGAAACTCCAGCAGCGCGGCCTGTGGGTCGTGGGCACGGCGGGAGAGGCCGAGGTCAGCATCTATGACCAGGACCTCACCGGCCCGACCATCCTGATCATGGGCGCCGAAGGCAAAGGCATGCGTCGCCTGACCCGTGAGCATTGTGATTACCTGGTGCACCTGCCGATGGCCGGCAGCGTCAGCAGTCTCAACGTATCGGTCGCAACGGGCGTCTGCCTGTTCGAAGCCCAGCGCCAGCGCGGCGCCAAGGCTAAAGCCAAGAAGTAACCAAGTCTGGCGCAGGTCAAAATGTGGGAGGGGGCTTGCTCCCGAATACGGTGTATCAGCCAGTGCATTGGGTGACTGGCACACCGCTTTCGGGAGCAAGCCCCCTCCCACATTGTTTTTGTGGTGTATGGGCGCTGTTCAAATAATCACCAATCACCTTGCACCCTTTCTCCCCCTTCTCTACAATTGCGCCCCTTGCCTTCCTGGCAGGCACCGATGTGCCTCCCTGCGGCAAGATCCATAAGTGTCATTCACTCCTTGTCTGACCGTTTTTGAGCGGCAGGCTACAACCCGTAAGGAGCATTCATGCGTCATTACGAAATCATCTTTTTGGTCCACCCGGATCAAAGCGAGCAAGTCGGCGGCATGGTTGAGCGTTACACCAAGCTGATCGAAGAAGACGGCGGCAAAATCCACCGTCTGGAAGATTGGGGCCGTCGTCAACTGGCCTACGCAATCAACAATGTTCACAAGGCTCACTACGTGATGCTGAACGTTGAGTGCACTGGCAAGGCCCTGGCCGAGCTGGAAGACAACTTCCGCTACAACGATGCAGTGATCCGTAACCTGGTCATCCGTCGCGAAGAAGCCGTTACCGGCCAATCCGAGATGCTCAAGGCTGAAGAAAACCGCAGTGAGCGCCGTGAGCGTCGCGACCGTCCTGAGCACGAAGGCGCTGATAGCGCTGACAGTGATGACAGCGACAACAGCGATAACGCTGACGAGTAATCCACGGACCTTTTAAGGAGCCTATCAAATGGCACGTTTCTTCCGTCGTCGTAAATTCTGCCGCTTCACCGCTGAAGACGTGAAAGAGATCGATTACAAAGATCTCAACACTCTGAAAGCCTACGTATCCGAGACCGGCAAAATCGTTCCAAGCCGTATCACCGGTACCAAAGCACGTTATCAGCGTCAGCTGGCCACCGCTATCAAGCGCGCCCGCTTCCTGGCCCTGCTGGCCTACACCGACAGCCACGGCCGCTGAGACCGGGCAGTCGACAAGTAGTAAGGGATTGAATGCATGCGCGCCTTAGCTGAGTTCATCATGCGCGGTCGTGTGCAGGCCACTCTGGTAGTGGCTGGATGTGCGGCATTGCCGTTGCTTTATTGGTTGGGTGCTGCCGCAGGTTGCCTTGTGCTCCTGCGGCGCGGTTTGAAGGACGCCCTTGGCGTTCTTGCCCTGGGACTGCTGCCGGCCTTGGTCTGGTGGCTGCAATTCGACGATCCACGCGTGCTTCTGGTACTGCTGGGGTCATCGAGCCTTGCGTTGGTTTTACGCGCAAGCGAGTCCTGGGTCCGCACGCTGCTGGTCAGCGTGGCATTGGGGTTGGTGTACTCAGTAATGCTTGGCGCGGCTTTCCGCCCGCATATCGAGGCGCTGGCGCAGGAGATCGTCAAGATCTTGCCGCTGGCCCTCGGGGATCTCTACCAGCAGTTGACGGTAGATGAGCGAGCGCGCCTTGCGGCACTGATTGCACCGGTCCTGACCGGCCTGATAGCGGCACTGTTGCAGATCGTCAGCGTGCTGAGCCTGATTCTTGGGCGTTATTGGCAGGCGTTGTTGTACAACCCGGGTGGTTTTGGTCGCGAATTTCGCAGTATCAGAATCCCAGCGGGGCCGGCGATGTTGCTGCTGGCGTGCATGGTTGTCGGACCGAACTTCGGTCCACAGATGGCCTTGCTGGCGCCGATTTGCAGCGTACCGCTGGTGTTTGCCGGACTGGCCCTGATTCACGGGCTGGTTGCGCGAAAGCGCCTGGCCAAGTTCTGGCTGGTGGGGTTGTACGTCACGCTGTTGCTGTTCATGCAGCTGATCTATCCGTTACTCGTGGTCTTGGCCATTGTCGACGGCCTGATTGATTTTCGCGGTCGTCTCGCGTCGAAAGACGCCGATAACGCGAACGGTGAAGGTTAAAAGTTAGAGGATTTTCACATGCAACTGATCCTTCTGGAAAAAGTCGCCAACCTGGGCAACCTGGGCGACAAAGTGAACGTTAAGGCCGGCTACGGTCGTAACTACCTGCTGCCATACGGCAAAGCCACCGCTGCAACCGCTGCCAACCTGGCTGCGTTTGAAGAGCGTCGTGCTGAGCTGGAAAAAGCCGCAGCAGACAAAAAAGCATCGGCCGAAACTCGCGCTGCCCAACTGGCTGAGCTGGAAGTGACTATCACTGCCACCGCCGGTGACGAAGGCAAGCTGTTCGGTTCGATCGGCACCCACGACATCGCTGATGCACTGACCGCCTCCGGCGTTGAAGTGCAGAAGAGCGAAGTTCGTCTGCCGAACGGCACCATCCGCAACGTAGGCGAATTCGACGTAGCCGTGCACCTGCACGCTGAAGTTGAAGCCACCGTACGCGTTGTCGTGGTAGCAGCTTAAGCAGCACCTAACTGACTGGCACCTCGCGTGCCAGGCGGTTAACATCGGGCACGATCCTGTTTACAGGTCGTGCCTTTTGTTTTTCTACAAACCCCTAATTCCAAGTGGCCATGAACGATATTTCAGCTCCTGAGCAATACGATCTGCAAACCGCTGCCCTGAAGGTGCCGCCGCATTCCATCGAGGCCGAACAGGCCGTGCTCGGTGGCCTGATGCTGGACAACAACGCCTGGGAACGCGTGCTGGATCAAGTCTCGGACGGTGATTTCTATCGGCATGACCATCGCCTGATCTTCCGTGCCATTGCCAAGCTGGCCGACCAGAACTCGCCGATCGACGTGGTGACCCTGGCCGAACAGCTGGACAAGGAAGGCCAGACCTCCCAGGTCGGCGGCCTGGGTTATCTCGGCGAGCTGGCGAAAAACACGCCGTCCGTCGCCAACATCAAGGCGTATGCGCAGATCGTTCGCGAGCGCGCGACGCTGCGCCAACTGATCGGCATCAGCACCGAGATCGCCGACAGTGCCTTCAACCCCGAAGGCCGTACCGCCGCCGAGATTCTCGACGAAGCCGAGCGCCAGATCTTCCAGATCGCCGAAGCGCGTCCCAAGACCGGCGGCCCGGTAGGCGTCAACGAGCTGTTGACCAAGGCCATCGACCGTATCGACACGTTGTTCAACACCGACAACGCGATCACCGGTATTTCCACCGGCTACACCGACCTCGACGAGAAAACCAGTGGCCTGCAGCCGGCTGACTTGATCATCGTCGCCGGCCGTCCATCCATGGGTAAAACCACCTTTGCGATGAACCTGGTGGAAAACGCGGTGTTGCGCAGCGATAAGACGGTACTGGTGTACTCCCTCGAGATGCCAGGCGAATCGCTGGTCATGCGTATGCTTTCCTCGCTCGGCCGTATCGACCAGACCAAGGTGCGTGCCGGTCGCCTGGAAGACGACGATTGGCCGCGCCTGACCTCGGCGGTCAACCTGCTCAACGACCGCAAGTTGTTCATCGATGACACTGCCGGTATCAGCCCGTCCGAGATGCGGGCACGTACCCGCCGCCTGGTGCGCGAGCACGGCGACATCGCCCTGATCATGATCGACTACCTGCAGTTGATGCAGATCCCGGGCTCCAGCGGCGACAACCGGACCAACGAGATTTCCGAAATCTCGCGGTCCCTGAAGGCCCTGGCCAAGGAATTCAACTGCCCGGTGGTGGCGCTGTCCCAGCTCAACCGTTCCCTGGAACAACGTCCCAACAAGCGCCCGGTGAACTCCGACTTGCGTGAATCCGGAGCGATCGAGCAGGACGCCGACGTCATCATGTTCGTGTACCGCGACGAGGTGTACCACCCCGAAACCGAGCACAAGGGCATTGCCGAGATCATCATCGGCAAGCAGCGGAACGGGCCGATCGGCTTTATCCGCCTGGCGTTCATCGGCAAGTACACGCGTTTCGAGAACCTGGCTCCGGGCAGTTACAACTTCGACGACGACGAGTAAGCCCCAGCGCCTTCAAGGGCCTCATCGCCGGCACGCCAGCGGCCACATCTGGATGTATTCACTATTCAGTGTGGGAGCGGGCTTGCCCGCGATGGCGTCAGCACAATTCCGACTATTGCCGTCGGAATTGGTCAAAATTTGTGCTATATTCCGCGCCCGCGATTTTTCATCTCAACACCGGTCACCGTCATGCAAACAGCCAAGCCGTTATTTGACTATCCCAAGTACTGGGCCGAATGTTTCGGTCCTGCGCCATTCCTGCCAATGAGCAGGGAGGAGATGGATCAGCTTGGCTGGGATTCCTGCGACATCATCATCGTCACCGGTGATGCGTACGTGGACCACCCATCGTTCGGCATGGCCATCATCGGCCGGCTGCTGGAGTCCCAGGGCTTTCGCGTCGGGATCATTGCCCAGCCGAACTGGCAGTCCAAAGACGACTTCATGAAGCTTGGCGAGCCGAACCTGTTCTTCGGCGTCGCGGCCGGCAACATGGACTCGATGATCAACCGCTACACCGCCGACAAGAAAATTCGTTCCGACGACGCCTACACCCCTGGCGGCATGGCCGGCAAACGCCCGGACCGCGCGAGCCTGGTGTACAGCCAGCGGTGCAAGGAAGCCTACAAGAACGTGCCGATCGTGCTCGGTGGTATCGAGGCCTCCCTGCGCCGCATCGCCCACTACGACTACTGGCAGGACCGTGTGCGCAACTCGATCCTGATCGACGCCACCGCCGATATCCTGCTGTACGGCAACGCCGAGCGCGCCATCGTCGAAGTGGCCCAGCGCCTGTCGTGGGGTCACAAGATCGAAGACATCACCGACGTGCGCGGCACCGCGTTCATTCGTCGTGATACGCCGGCAGGCTGGTACGAAGTGGACTCCACGCGGATCGACCGTCCGGGCAAGATCGACAAGATCATCAACCCGTACGTGAACACCCAGGACACCCAGGCCTGCGCCATCGAGCAGGAAAAAGGCCCGCAGGACGATCCGGAAGAAGCCAAGGTCGTGCAGATCCTGGCCAGCCCGAAGATGACCCGCGACAAGACCGTGATCCGCCTGCCATCGGTGGAAAAGGTCCGTGGCGACGCGGTGCTGTATGCACACGCCAACCGCGTGCTGCACTTGGAAACCAACCCGGGCAACGCCCGCGCGCTGGTGCAGAAGCACGGTGAAGTGGACGTGTGGTTCAATCCGCCGCCGATTCCGATGACCACCGAAGAAATGGACTACGTGTTTGGCATGCCTTACGCCCGCGTTCCGCACCCGGTGTACGGCAAGGAAAAGATCCCGGCCTACGACATGATCCGTTTCTCGGTGAACATCATGCGTGGCTGCTTCGGCGGCTGCACCTTCTGCTCGATCACCGAGCACGAAGGTCGCATCATCCAGAACCGTTCCGAAGAGTCGATCATCCGCGAAATCGAAGAGATCCGCGACAAAGTGCCGGGTTTCACCGGCGTGATCTCCGACCTCGGCGGCCCGACCGCGAACATGTACCGCATCGCCTGCAAGAGCCCGGAAATCGAATCCGCGTGCCGCAAGCCGTCGTGCGTGTTCCCGGGTATCTGCCCGAACCTGAACACCGACCACTCCTCCTTGATCCAGCTGTACCGCAGCGCCCGTGCGTTGCCGGGGGTCAAGAAGATTTTGATCGCTTCCGGCCTGCGCTACGACCTCGCGGTCGAGTCGCCGGAGTACGTCAAGGAGCTGGTCACCCACCACGTCGGTGGTTACCTCAAGATCGCCCCGGAACACACCGAGGAAGGTCCACTCAACCAGATGATGAAGCCGGGCATTGGCAGCTATGACAAGTTCAAGCGCATGTTCGAGAAGTACACCAAGGAAGCGGGCAAGGAGCAGTACCTGATCCCGTACTTCATCGCCGCCCACCCGGGCACCACCGATGAAGACATGATGAACCTGGCCTTGTGGCTCAAGGGCAACGGCTTCCGCGCCGACCAGGTGCAGGCGTTCTACCCGTCGCCGATGGCCACCGCCACCGCGATGTACCATTCGGGCAAGAACCCGCTGCGCAAGGTCACCTACAAGAGCGACGCGGTAACCATCGTCAAGAGCGAAGAGCAGCGCCGCCTGCACAAGGCCTTCTTGCGCTACCACGACCCGAAAGGCTGGCCGATGCTGCGTGAAGCGCTGACCCGCATGGGCCGTGCCGATTTGATCGGCCCGGGCAAAGACCAACTGATCCCGCTGCATCAGCCGAGCACCGACAGCTACCAGAGCGCGCGTCGCAAGAACTCGACGCCGGCCGGCAGCCACAAGGTCGCCAAGGAAACCACCACCCGGATCCTCACCCAGCACACCGGCCTGCCACCGCGTGGCAGCGACGGCAGCAACCCGTGGGACAAGCGCGAGCAAGCCAAGGCCGCCGCCCAGGCGCGCAACAAGCAGGCAGCCAAGGAACGCGCGGATGCGGCCAAGGGCAAGGGCGGCAAGCCTGCGCGTAAGCCGGTCGTGCCGCGCTGATCGCAACCTGAATATGCAAAACGCCAGCCTCGTGCTGGCGTTTTGCTTTCTATTCGCTGGCGTGCCTGTTTGTTAAGGTGGCGCCCATTGAATCGCCTTCGCGAGCAAGCCCGCTCCCACATTTGTCCGAGTTCCAGCATGAGAATGCGCTCGAATGTGGGAGCGGGCTTGCTCGCGAAGGCGTCAGTTCAGGCACCCTTCATTTCAAGGAAGAACACCCATGAGCAACCCCCTGCTCAACATTGGCATGGACTCCAACCGCTCCCAATTCATGGCGCGCCAGCGCATCGAAAGCCAGATCAACCTGCCGCGCCTGTTCGCTGCCATCGATGCCGATCCCGCCATTGTTGGTGCCGGTGTTGTGTATATCGATGCCGAGTTCAACGTCGTCACTCTGCGCGAATTCCAGCCTATCTGCAGCATCGCACCCAAGCGGTTGATCCTGCGTGAGGCGCAGAAGTACATCGCGCCAACGCAATTCGCCCAACAGGTGCAAGACAACCCGCGAGAGTCCCGGCTGGTGGGCGAAGCGGTCAATACCACGCTGTCGTGTGCCGGCGCGGTCATCGGTTGGATTGTGGTGCTCAGTGGTTCCGTCGCGGTCCCGTTTTCGGCAGGCGCCAGTTCGGTGGTCGTGGCGCTCGGCTACACGGCTGCGGCGGCCAGTTCCGTGCAGTGTTTTGCCAGCGGCTATCGCACGGTCAATGAGATCCGTAACCCCGCGCGCAATGATCAGCTCGACAGTGAGGAGTGGTACCAATACACCATGATTGCCCTGGATGCGGCGTCGTTGGTCGGGGTCGGTTCATCGGCGCTGGCAACGGTCAAGCTGGTGCGGCTGAATAAGGCCGCCACCGGAAAAAGTGTGAGGGAGGTGCTCAGGGGCCTGAACCGACAGGAGCGCGCCAAGTTGACCAAAGAGCTGTTGAGCATCAACGATCCACGCCTGACGTCCAAGATGATCAAGCTGAAGCAGTTGTCGGGCGAGTTGCCTAAGCGGTTCACGCCCACCGAGGTCAAACATGCAACGGTCACGCAGATCAAGGATGCCTTGGGCGCCGTCATTGGTTTTACCGGCAGCGCGGTGTCGGGGAACGTGCGCACAATTGCCGTAGGGCTGTATGAGGAGGCCGAGCAATGAACGAACTGCCCAGCATTCGCAGTTTTCTGTCGACGTATTTCCCGGTCTTCATGGGGGCGATATTTGCCTCGATTTTCACCCTCGTGTTTACGGTTCCGGTGTTCTTCGACAGCTATATGCCCAGCCTGTCCATGGCAGATAACGCCAAGTACGCCTTCGTGGTGGGTATCGCGCTCACGCTAATCATCGTGCACTGCAATTTCATGATCGCCCGCGGGCATCCCCAATGGACGTGGCCGGTCGTGGTGCTTTTGGGGGTGTGCTTTCTGAGTGTATTGCCAACCCTCAATGATCAACCGAATGCGCTGATGTATGCCCTGAGCCTGTTGTTCCCATTGCTTGGGCTATTGCTGTTCAACAGCAAGCGTCACCGTGAAATGCGCCAGAAACTGGTCGAAGTTCGCCTCCTGCGCGAAGCCATCAGCGCCCGCCAAAAAGCTCGCTGACTGGGTAGATTCACCACCCCCGCTCACATGACCGCCACATAAATGTGCAACCCTCGCACCATTACCGCAGCCACGGCGCCGTTTTGGTGCTGTACTGCACCGGGTCCCACGATAAAGCGCAATGACCGCCGCTCTGGCATAAGTCTTGCGCGCGTTGTGTCCATGCCCTGGCTCGCAGGAGGCCGCCGTGTCGATTCATGTCGCGTTGCACCACGTTACGCATTACCGCTATGACCGCGCTGTCGAACTCGGCCCACAGATCGTGCGTTTGCGCCCGGCGGCCCATAGCCGCACGCGGATTTTGTCCTACGCGCTGAAAGTGCTGCCCGAGCAGCACTTCATCAATTGGCAGCAGGACCCCCAGGGCAATTACCTAGCGCGCCTGGTGTTTCCGGAAAAGACCGACGAGTTGCGCATCGAAGTCGACCTGGTCGCCGAGATGGCGGTGTTCAACCCATTCGACTTTTTCCTCGAGCCCTACGCCGAAAAAATCCCGTTCACCTACGCCGCCGATGAGCAGCGCGAGCTGGCGCCGTACCTGGAAACCCTGCCGCTGACGCCGAGATTTGCCGCCTACCTTGCCGGCATCGACCGTACGCCGCTGCCGGCCGTGGATTTCCTGGTCGGCCTCAACCAGCGCCTGGCGGCCGATATCGGTTACCTGATCCGCATGGAGCCGGGCGTGCAGACCCCGGAATTTACCCTGGAAAACGCCTCCGGTTCCTGCCGCGATTCGGCCTGGCTGCTGGTGCAATTGTTGCGCAACCTGGGTTTGGCGGCGCGGTTTGTGTCCGGCTATCTGATCCAGCTCACCGCCGACGTCAAAGCCCTCGACGGCCCGTCCGGCACGGAGGTGGACTTCACCGACCTGCACGCCTGGTGTGAGGTGTATCTGCCCGGTGCCGGCTGGATTGGTCTGGATGCCACCTCCGGACTGTTCGCCGGTGAAGGGCATATCCCGCTCGCTTGTAGTCCCGATCCATCATCTGCCGCGCCAATCAGTGGGTTGGTGGAACCCTGCGAGTGCGAATTTACCCACGAGATGTCGGTTGAGCGCATTTGGGAAGCGCCACGCGTCACCAAGCCCTACACCGAAGAGCAATGGCTGGCGATCCAGGCCTTGGGCCGGCAGATTGACGGCGACCTGCTCAAGGATGACGTGCGCCTGACCATGGGCGGCGAGCCGACCTTTGTGTCCATCGACGACCCCGACGGCGCCGAGTGGAACACCGCCGCCCTCGGGCCGGACAAGCGACGGCTGTCTGCCGAGCTGTTCCAGCGCATGCGCAAGCACTACGCGCCCAAAGGCCTGGTGCACTTCGGCCAGGGCAAGTGGTACCCCGGCGAGCAACTGCCGCGTTGGTCGCTCAATTGTTACTGGCGCCGCGACGGCGTGCCGATCTGGCACAACAGCGCGCTGATCGCCGATGAACAACAGGACTACGGTGCCGATGGCGCGCTGGCCGGGCGTTTTCTGGCCAGCGTCGCCGAGCGTCTGAAGCTGCCGGCGCGTTTCGTATTCCCGGCCTTCGAAGACAATTTCTATTACCTGTGGCGCGAAGGCGCGCTGCCGCAAAACGTCACCGCCCAAGACCCGCGCCTGAGTGATGACCTTGAGCGCGAACGCCTGCGCAAAGTGTTCAGCCAGGGCCTGGATAAAGTCATCGGCCAGGTGCTGCCGCTGGCGCGCACCGCCGCCAATGATCGCTGGCAGAGCGGGCGCTGGTACCTGCGCGATAACCACTGCCGGCTGGTACCGGGGGATTCGCCGCTGGGCTATCGCCTGCCCTTGGCCTCGCAACCGTGGGTGACGGCGGCGGAATATCCCTTTGTGCATCCCACCGACCCGAACCAGGATCAGCCGGGGCTGCCGACAACCGCGCAACTGCAGAGCCACGGTGAACCTGCGGCGAGCGACGAGCGCGTGCCGAAGGTAGACGAGTCAGCCGACTGGCTGACCCGTACCGCCCTGTGCGCCGAGGCCAGGGAAGGGCGCCTGTACCTGTTTATGCCGCCGCTGGAGCGCGTCGAGGATTACCTGGAGCTGGTGGCCGCCATCGAAGCCACCGCCGAAGAGCTGCATTGCCCGGTGCTGCTCGAAGGCTACGAGCCGCCGGCGGATACGCGCCTGAGCAACTTCCGCGTCACGCCGGACCCCGGTGTGATCGAGGTCAACGTGCAGCCGTCCGCCACCTGGGACGAGTTGGTGGAGCGCACCGAATTCCTCTACGAAGAGGCTCGCCAAACCCGGTTGACCACTGAGAAATTCATGATCGACGGCCGTCACACCGGCACCGGCGGCGGTAACCACTTTGTGCTCGGCGGCGCGACGCCCAAGGATTCGCCGTTCCTGCGCAGGCCGGATTTGCTGCGCAGTTTGATCAGCTACTGGCATAACCATCCTTCGCTGTCGTACCTGTTTTCCGGGCTGTTCATCGGCCCGACTTCCCAGGCGCCACGGGTCGACGAAGCACGCAACGATGCGCTGTACGAGCTGGAAATCGCCTTCGCGCAAATGCCCGAACCGGGCGAGGAATGCCCTCCGTGGTTGGTGGACCGCTTGCTGCGCAACTTGCTGATCGACGTAACCGGCAGCACCCACCGCGCCGAGTTCTGCATCGACAAACTCTACTCACCGGATGGCGCCACCGGCCGCCTGGGCCTGCTGGAATTGCGCGCCTTTGAAATGCCGCCCCACGCGCGCATGAGCTTGACCCAGCAGCTGTTGCTGCGCGCGTTGGTCGCGCGCTTCTGGCGTGAGCCCTATGCACCGCCAAAACTGGCGCGCTGGGGCACCGAACTGCACGACCGTTTCCTGCTTCCGCACGTTATCGAGCAGGACTTTGCCGATGTGATCGTCGAACTCAATGCCGCCGGTTACCCACTGCGCGCCGAATGGTTTGCCGCGCACCTGGAATTCCGTTTTCCCAAGGTCGGCGACTACGCAGTCAGCGGCATCGAACTGGAACTGCGCCAGGCCCTGGAGCCCTGGCATGTACTCGGTGAAGAGGGCGCGGTGGGCGGCACGGTGCGTTATGTCGATTCATCGCTGGAGCGCTTGCAGGTGAAGTTGAGCGGCTTGCCGCCGCAGCGTTATCTGCTGACGTGCAATGGCATCCCGGTGCCGCTGCAACCCACCGGGCGCGTCGGCGAGTTCGTTGCCGGCGTGCGTTACCGCGCCTGGCAACCGGCCAACTGTCTGCAACCGACCATCGCGGTGCATGCGCCGTTGGTATTCGATCTGCTCGACACCTGGATGCAGCGCTCCCTGGGCGGCTGCCAGTACCACGTGGCCCATCCGGGCGGGCGCAACTACGACAGCTTGCCGGTGAATGCCAATGAAGCCGAGAGCCGGCGGATGGCGCGGTTTTTCAGGTTGGGGCATACGCCTGGGAAGCTGCAGGTACCGACGATGATCATCAACGATGAGCTACCGATGACCCTGGATTTACGGCGTTTCCCCAATAAAAATGACTGAACGCGGTTCGAAAATGTGGGAGCTGGCTTGCCTGCGATAGCGGTGTATCAGCCAGCCAATAAGATGACCGGAAAACCGCTGTCGCAGGTAAGCCAGCTCCCACATTGGATCGCAGTAAATTTGAGTTAATCTGACTTCCCTTGCCTCTGCCGAGCGTTCCATGCCCGACTTGCTCGACCGTTACCCGCTGACTGCGGGCACTTATCACGAACTGCTCGACGACAGCGGCGCGGTGCGTGCCCATTGGCGGCGCCTGCTCGATCACCTGCAGCGCAGCACTCCCGCGCAACTGGCCCAGCGCCAGGCGCTACTGACCCGGCAGATCCAGGAAAACGGCGTGACCTACAACGTCTACGCCGACCCCAAGGGCGCCGACCGTCCGTGGGAATTGGACCTGTTGCCGCACGTACTGGCTGCCGATGAGTGGCAGCAGCTGGCAGCGGGTATCGCCCAGCGGGCGCGCCTGCTCAATGCGGTGCTGGCTGACCTGTACGGGCCGCAACGCTTGATCACCGAGGGCTTGCTGCCCGCCGAGCTGGTGTTCGGGCACAACAACTTCCTGTGGCCGTGCCAGGGTATCCAGCCGCCGGACGGCGCGTTCCTGCACCTGTATGCGGTGGATCTGGCGCGCACCCCGGATGGCCGTTGGTGGGTGACGGCCGACCGCACGCAAGCGCCGTCGGGTGCGGGTTATGCCCTGGAAAACCGTACCATCGTGTCGCGGGCGTTTCCGGACCTGTACCGCGACCTGCAGGTGCAGCACCTCACCGGTTTCTTCCGTACGCTCCAGGAAACCCTGGCCCGCCAGGCGCCCGGCGATGACCAGCCGCCGTTGATCGTGCTGCTCACACCCGGGCGTTTCAACGAGAGCTATTTCGAACACCTCTACCTCGCGCGCCAGCTCGGCTACCCGCTGGTGGAGGGCGGCGACCTCACCGTGCGCGACAGCACCGTCTTCCTGAAGACCCTCAGCGGCCTGCGCCGGGTGCACGCCATCATGCGGCGCCTGGATGACGACTTCTGCGACCCGCTGGAGCTGCGTACCGACTCGGCGCTCGGCGTGCCCGGCCTGCTCGACGCCGTGCGCCAGGGCAATGTGCTGGTGGCCAATGCCCTGGGCAGCGGCGTGCTGGAGTCGCCGGGGTTGCTCGGTTTCCTGCCGAAGATCAACCAGTTCCTGTTTGGCGAAGAGCTGATCCTGCCGTCCATCGCCACCTGGTGGTGCGGTGAAGCGCCGGTGCTGGCCGAAGCCCTGGAAAAATTGCCGGAGCTGCTGATCAAGCCGGCGTTTCCGTCGCAAAGCTTCACCCCGGTATTTGGCCGCGACTTGAATGACGAGCAGCGCCAGGCCCTCGCCGAACGCATGCGCGCGCGGCCTTACGCGTATGTCGCCCAAGAGTTGGCGCAGCTGTCCCAGGCGCCGGTGTGGCACACCGTGGATGATCACCTGCAACACCGCGCCATTGGCATGCGTGTGTATGCAGTGGCCAGCGAGGATGGCTACCGCGTGCTGCCCGGCGGCCTGACCCGCGTGGCGGCCGAAGCCGATGCCGAGGTGGTGTCGATGCAACGCGGTGGCGCCAGCAAGGACACCTGGGTCCTCGGTGAGCGAGCTGCCGGTGGCGAGCACTGGCGCGCGCAACGGGCGATTGGCGCGCATGATCTGGTGCGCCGCGACCCGTATCTACCGTCACGGGTGGTGGAAAACCTGTTCTGGTTCGGGCGTTATTGCGAGCGCTGCGATGACAGTGCGCGCTGGCTGCGCATTGTGCTCGCGCGCTACGTCGATGGCGACGATCCGTTGGCGCTGCAGGCCGCGGTCGAGCTGGGTGAGAACCTGCGTTTGTTGCCGGAGGAAGGCGAGTTGCCCGAGCGCCTGCTCGCGGCGTTGCTCGGCGATGACTGGCCGTCGAGCCTGCGTGCCAACCTGCAGCGCCTGCAGTGGGCGGCGTCGCAGGTGCGCGGCAAGTTGTCCCGCGAGAACTGGCAGGCCTTGGTCGAGCTGCAGCGCGAAGCCTTGGAGCTGGAAAGCGAAAGCCCGGATTTTGGCGAGTTGCTGGATTTTCTCAACCGCCTGGTGATGTCCCTGGCGGCGCTGTCCGGCTTTGCGCTGGACGACATGACCCGCGATGAAGGCTGGCGCTTTTTGATGATGGGCCGGCGCATCGAGCGCCTGCAATTTCTCAGCAGCAGCCTGGCGGCATTCCTGCGCGGCGTGGCGGTGTTCGACCAGGCGGGGCTGGAGTGGTTGCTGGAGTTGGGCAACAGCAGCATCACCTATCGCTCGCGCTACCTGGCGGTGCCGCAACTGATCCCGGTGCTGGACTTGTTGCTGCTGGATGAGCAGAACCCCCACGCCGTGCTGTTCCAGCTGAAACTGGTGAGCCGCACTTTGCGTCGCCTCAACGACGACTTCGGTGTGCCGCGCGAAACCGGCCTGGCGCCGTTGGTCGAGCGCCTCGCGCGTTTCGACCTGGGCTGCCTGGAAAACCCGCTGTTTGGTGAGTCCAGCGTGCGCGCCGCGCTGGAGGGGCTGGCCGACCTGTTGCAGGCGGTCGCCGATGAAAGCGGGCAAGTGTCGGACCGCCTGGCGTTGCGTCACTTTGCCCATGTGGATGATGTCAGTCAGCAAACGGTGTCGGTGTGATGAGTGCGCGCTACCAGATTTTCCACGATACCCACTACCACTACGACAGCCCGGTGTCCCTGGCCCAGCAGCTGGCGCACCTGTGGCCGCGCCCCTGCGCCTGGCAGCGCTGCAGCGCGCAGCAGCTGGAGATCAGCCCGCCGCCGTCTTCGCGTCGCGATGAACTGGACGTGTTCGGCAACCCGATCACACGGCTGGCGTTCGAGCGGCCCCATGATGAATTGCTGGTGAATGCCGGGCTCACCGTCGAAGTGCTGGCGCGCCCGACGCTGGATTTCCAGCAGTCACCGCCTTGGGATCAGACCCGTGACAGCCTGACCTACAGCAGCCAGCCGCTGTCGCCACAGCTGGTCGAAGCGTGCCGCTATCGCTTCGAATCGCCCTATGTGCACCTGAAGAAAACCTTCGTCGAGTTTTCCGAAAGCTGTTTCCCTCCCGGCAAGCCGTTGCTGTTGGGCGTGCAGGCCTTGATGGAAAAGATCTTCAGCGAATTCACCTTCGATGCCGAAGCCACCCAGGTCGCCACGCCGCTGGTGGAAGTACTGGAGCGCCGGCGCGGCGTGTGCCAGGACTTCGCCCACCTGATGCTCGCGTGCCTGCGCTCGCGGGGCCTGGCGGCGCGGTACATCAGCGGCTACCTGTTGACCCAGCCACCGCCCGGCCAGCCACGGCTGATCGGCGCCGATGCGTCACATGCGTGGGTTTCGGTGTATTGCCCGGTTGCGGGGTGGGTGGATTTTGATCCGACGAACAATGTACAGCCGGCACTGGAACACATCACCCTGGCCTGGGGCCGGGACTTTTCCGATGTATCGCCGTTGCGCGGGGTGATCCTGGGGGGAGGCAGCCATGACCCGGAAGTGCGGGTGACGGTGATGCCGCTGGAGTGAGGATCGGACTTCTTATTGGTGGCGAGCGGGCTTGCCCCGCGTTGGGCTGCGCAGCAGCCCTGAAGCCTGAAACTGCGGTCTATCTGATCTGACGGGGGATATATTGGGGCCGCTTCGCAGCCCAACGCGGGGCAAGCCCGCTCGCCACAACAAGCCCGCTTGCCACGGCAAGTTCGATAGCCACGACAAGCCCGCTTGCGACCTGGCGCAAAAGATCAATTATTCAGCCGGGTCTTTCGGTGTCTCGGTGTCGTCAGTCGCTACTTCGCCTTCGGCATCAGGGTTCAGTGCGCCGGCTTCTTCATCTGCAGCGGCTTTCTTGCGTTGCAGCTTTTCCTCTTTCTTCTGCTCCTTGGCCAAGTCTCTCTGACGTTTGGCGAAGGAGTAATTAGGTTTGGCCATGGGCGATCCTCTAGGGTCGAAGGTGAGGGTGGGCGGCGCGCAGCTGCCTTGGGCCGTCATGGTAGCAGCTTCAAGGGGCGCTTGGCCTTCACTTACCGCAGGCGTACGCGGCCAGCAGGCCGTTGAACAGGTGATTGAGGCGCATGGTTCGGACTCCAAAGGGTGATGGGCCGATCATAGGCAGGTGTCGCTACTTTAGCTGGTAGATTGTGTTGATAAGTCTGATAGCCTAAAGTTGTATACAATCTGTTGATTCAGATCATAAGAATTTACGCCTGCATGAGGCACCCTTGTCGCAATACGCGTTTTTTAACCCTGCCTTGGAGATTCACATGTTTGCCAAACTCGTTGCTGTTTCCCTGCTGACTCTGGCGAGCGGCCAGTTGCTTGCTGCAGAGTGCAAGGTCACCGTCGACTCCACTGATCAAATGTCCTTCAACACCAAGGCCATTGAAATCGACAAAAGCTGCAAGACATTCACCGTCGAGCTGACTCACTCCGGCAACCTGCCGAAAAACGTCATGGGCCACAACTGGGTGCTGAGCTCCGCCGCCGATATGCCTGGCGTCGCCAGCGACGGCATGGCTGCCGGCATCGACAAGAACTACCTGAAAGACGGCGACACCCGCATCATCGCCCACACCAAGATCATCGGTGCTGGCGAGAAAGATTCCGTGACCTTCGATGTGTCGAAACTGGCCGCCGGTACGGATTACGCGTTCTTCTGCTCGTTCCCAGGCCACATCTCGATGATGAAAGGCACTGTTGTCGTGAAATAAGCCGACTCCGGTCGAAAAAAAGCGCCTTTTCAGGCGCTTTTTTTGTGGGCGGCGAAAACCTGTGGCGAGCGGGCTTGCCCCGCGTTGGGCTGCGAAGCGGCCCCAAAAACTGCCACATGGCTTGTGTGAATGACCGCGTTCAACTCACTGGGGCCGCTGCGCGGCCCAACGCGGGGCAAGCCCGCTCGCCACAGCGGCCCATTCACCACAGTGTTCACGGCGCGAACGGCATGACCCGCTTGTGCTCGGTCTTGCGGTAGGTGTCGCAGATGATCTTGAACGCTTCCTCACGCACCGGCTCGCCGTGCAGGAACGCATCGATCTCGGCGTAGGTCACCCCATGGGAGGCTTCGTCAGGCTTGCCTGGGGACAGGTCTTCGAGGTCGGCAGTCGGGATTTTCTCGACCAGCGACTCCGGCGCACCAAAGTGCCGCGCAATCGCGCGGACCTGATTCTTCACCAGGCCACTCAGGGGGGCGAGGTCGCAGGCGCCGTCACCAAACTTGGTGAAAAAGCCCATCACCGCTTCCGCCGCATGGTCGGTGCCGATCACCAGGCCACCGGCCGCGCCGGCGATGGTGTACTGCGCCACCATGCGCATGCGCGCCTTGGTGTTGCCCAGCACGAAATCGCGGGACACCGCGGCCTTGCCTTCGAATGCCGCGACTTCATTGGCCAGCGATTTCACCGCCGGGCCGATGTTGACGGTATGGCGCTCGTCCGGCTCGATAAAGTCCACCGATGCCTGGGCGTCGATTTCATCGAACTGGGTTTCGTAGGGCAGGCGCACCGCGATAAACCGGTAGGCTTCATCCCCGGTGCGGGTGCGCAGTTCCTGCATCGCGCGTTGGGCCAACAGGCCGGCGGTCAGGGAGTCGACGCCGCCGCTGATGCCCAGCACCAATGTCTTGAGCCCGGAATTGCGCAGGCAGTCCTGGATAAATGCCACACGCCTCGCAACTTCGGCTTCAAGGGCCGCCTGGTCTTTGAACGGTGCTTGGACCTTGAGCTGCTGCGCAATCTCACGCTGTACGGCTTGCATGATTCACTCCTTGCTGGAAAGGGCAGGTACTTTGAAAACGTGACGCAAATAGGCGACGAAATTCGGATCGGTGCAGTGGGTCTTGCCCGCTTCATCGGAGATTTTCGCGACGGGCTGGCCATTGCAGGCGGTCATTTTAAGCACGATGCTCATCGGTTCCACCCCTGGAATGTCACAGGTCAGGTTAGTGCCGATGCCGAAGCTCACATTGATCCGACCGCGCAGCGCACGGAAAATCTCCAGCGCCTTGGGCAACGACAGGCTGTCGGAGAACACCAGGGTCTTGCTCATCGGCTCGATGCCGAGCTTGTGGTAGTGGGCGATGGCTTTTTCTGCCCACTGCACCGGGTCACCGGAATCGTGGCGCAGGCCGTCGAAGAGCTTGGCGAAGTACAAGTCGAAGTCGCCGAGGAACGCGTCGGTGGTGATGCAATCGGTCAAGGCGATGCCCAGCAGGCCACGGTATTCGCGGACCCAGCAGTCGAGGGCGGCGATCTGGCTGTCGATCAGGCGCGGGCCCAGTTGCTGGTGGGCCATGATCCATTCATGGGCCATGGTGCCAAGCGGCTTCATGTCGAACTCGCGGGCCAGGTGCACATTGCTGGTGCCGACAAAACGCCCGGGGAAGTCATGCTTGAGCACGCTGACCACTTCTTCCTGGACCCGGTACGAAAAGCGCCGGCGCGTGCCGAAGTCGGCCACTTGCAGCTCAGACAGCTCGTCGCTGCTGGCGTTGGCGGTCAGCCAGTCGAACTTGCGGTACAGCTGCTCGCGGGCCTGTTCGAGGATCACGGTCTGGTAGCGGTAGCGGTTGCGCACTTCGCTGACGATGGCCAGCATCGGCACTTCAAACAGGATCACATGCAGCCACGGGCCGCGCAGGCGGATAAACAGCTCGCCATTCTCGATACCGGTCTGCACGTAGCGCAGGTTGAAGCGGAACAGCCCGAGGAAGCGCAGGAAATCCGGCTTCATGAAGCTGATGCGCTCCAGGAAGCCCAGTTGATCCGGGCTCAAGCTCAACTCGGCAAGGCGCTCGATCTGGTAGCGGATCTCCGCCAGGTACGGGCGCAAGTCTTCGCTGTTACGGCAACGAAATTCCCATTCAACTTCCACGTTCGGGTAGTTGTGCAGCACCGCCTGCATCATGGTCAGCTTGTAGAAGTCGGTGTCGAGCAGGTTCTGCACGATGCGATCGGCAAACACACTCTCGCTCATAACGGGAATCTCCAGACGGGTCGGCGATGGGCGCCGACCTTTACGCACAATTAAGGAAGGGGGCTAGTGGCGCATAGGCGAGGGGTGGTTTGCCAGTGATTTTTTTGGAATGGCTGCAGACGCCATCGCGGGCAAGCCCGGCTCCCACAGGTGAAATGCATTCCAAATGTGGGAGCTGGCTTGCCTGCGATGGCGTTATTCCAGGCACTAAATCACTTGCTCCATCATCCATTTCACAAACTCACGCACCTTGGGCACCTCCGCCGAATGCTCCGGATAGGCCAGGTAATACGCATCCTGGCTGGGCAGCGCATGTTGCCAAGGGATCACCAGCTTGCCCTCGGCCAACTCCTCCTCCACCAGAAACCGCGGCAGCAACGCCACGCCACAGCCCACCTGCGCAGCGCGGATGCACATATAGAACGTGTCGAAACGCGGCCCGTGGTAGCTGTGCTCGGTGTGGAAACCTTGGCTCGCGAACCAGTCATGCCAGCCCTGGGGCCGCGAGGCGTTCTGCAGCAACACCAGCTCGCTGAGTTGGGTCGGGTCGGTGAACGGCTGCGAGGGCAGGCTCTCCGGCGCGCACACCGGTACCAGTTCTTCGCTGAACAGCTTCAGGCTCTCGGTGCCAGGGCGTGAGCCCTGGCCGAAGTAGAAGGCCATGTCGGCCTTGCCTTGCAGCAACTCGTCCGGCTCCTGTTCGTTGCACAGGTCCAGGTGGATCTGCGGGTGACGCAGGCGCCAGCCCTTGAGGCGCGGCACCAGCCAGCGGGCGCCGAAGGTGTACGGCGTGGACACGCGCAGCACTTCGGTCTCGCCGCCGTAGGAGCGCAGGTAGTGCGTGGACATCTCCACCTGCGTGAGGATCTTGCGCACTTCCACCAGGTACAGGTCGCCCGCCGGGGTCATCTGCAAGCGGCGGCGCACGCGGCGAAACAGCAGGTGCTGCAGCAGTTCTTCGAGCTGCGCCACTTGTTTGCTCACCGCGCTTTGCGTGAGGTTCAGTTCCTCGGCGGCACGGGTGAAGCTCAGGTGACGGGTGGCGGCTTCGAAACACTGCAGGGCGGTGATCGAGGGCAAATGTCTTTTGTTCAGCACGGCACGCCTCTTTTTATTCTTTGCATGAATAAACGGAATGATATCTCGCCTAATCGTCGTTTGTTGGCAAGTCTTGGGCCAGCTACAAATAAGCCCAGGATCGCCGTGTGGGCCGCGGCGCAATTTTTCTGTCTGCAGATTGAAGGAGTGACCCATGGTTGCTGCATTGCTTGATCGTCTCGGGGTAAACCCGGCGCTGTACCAGGCGGGTAAACAACCCGTGCATTCGCCGATTGATGGCAGCCGTATCGGCAGTGTGCACTGGGAGGGCGCCGCCGAGGTGGAGCAGCAGGTCAGTCGCGCCGAGCATGCATTCGAGGCCTGGCGCAAAGTGCCGGCACCGCGTCGTGGTGAGCTGGTGCGCCAGTTCGGCGACGTGCTGCGCGAATACAAGGCCGACCTTGGCGAACTCGTCTCGTGGGAAGCCGGCAAGATCACCCAGGAAGGCCTGGGCGAAGTGCAGGAAATGATCGACATCTGCGACTTCGCCGTCGGCCTGTCCCGCCAGCTGTATGGCTTGACCATCGCCTCCGAGCGCCCCGGCCATCACATGCGTGAGACCTGGCACCCGCTGGGCGTGGTCGGCGTGATCAGCGCCTTCAACTTCCCGGTGGCGGTGTGGGCGTGGAACACCACCCTGGCGCTGGTGTGCGGCAACGCGGTGATCTGGAAACCTTCGGAAAAGACCCCGCTCACCGCCCTGGCCTGCCAGGCGCTGTTCGAGCGTGTGCTGAAAAAATTCACTGACGCCCCGCAATACCTCAGCCAAGTCATCATCGGCGGCCGCGACGCTGGCGCCGCGCTGGTGGAAGATCCGCGCGTGGCCCTGATCAGCGCCACCGGCAGCACGCGCATGGGCCGTGAAGTCGCCCCGAAAGTCGCCGCGCGTTTCGCGCGCAGCATCCTCGAACTGGGCGGCAACAACGCAATGATCCTCGGCCCGAGCGCCGACCTGGACATGGCCGTACGCGCCATCCTGTTCAGTGCGGTGGGCACCGCCGGCCAGCGTTGCACGACACTGCGCCGCCTGATCGCCCATGAATCGGTCAAGGCAGAAATTGTCACCCGTCTCAAGGCCGCCTATTCCAAGGTGCGCATCGGCCATCCGCTGGAAGGCAACCTGATCGGCCCGTTGATCGACAAGCACGGCTTCGACAACATGCAGGACGCCCTGGAACAAGCCCTGAGCGAAGGCGGCAAGGTATTCGGCGGCACGCGCCAACTGGAAGACACCTTCCCCAACGCCTACTACGTATCGCCGGCGATTGTGGAAATGCCCGAGCAAAGCGACGTGGTGTGCACCGAGACCTTCGCGCCGATTCTGTACGTGATCGGCTACACCGACTTCGCCGAAGCCCTGCGCCTGAACAACGCCGTGCCGCAAGGCTTGTCGTCGTGCATCTTCACCACCGACGTGCGTGAAGCCGAGCAGTTCATGTCGGCGGTCGGCAGTGACTGCGGGATCGCCAACGTCAACATCGGCCCGAGTGGTGCGGAAATCGGCGGCGCGTTTGGCGGTGAGAAAGAGACTGGCGGCGGACGTGAGTCGGGTTCGGATGCGTGGCGCGGGTATATGCGTCGCCAGACCAATACCGTGAACTACTCGTTGGAATTGCCGCTGGCCCAAGGCATTACTTTCGACTAAATACCTGCTTGAAATGAGGTCAATGTGGGAGCTGGCTTGCCTGCGATAGCATCACCCCGGCGTAACTGATGCACCGAGGTGCCTGCATCGCAGGCAAGCCAGCTCCCACATTTGATCGGGTTCGCACAGCAACAATAGTGGTTTGTTAGGTCTCATCGGAGTCTGGCAATGGCATTGCGCGAAACATGTTTGTGGGAACACCTCACCCCCGGCCGGCCGGAGCGTGCGGCGCTGGCGGGCGAGGTCAAGGTGGATGTGTGCGTGATCGGCGCCGGGATCACCGGTTTGTCGGCCGCCATTCACTTGTTGGAACAAGGCAAAAGCGTCGCCGTGCTCGAGGCCCATCGCACCGGCCACGGCGGTTCGGGGCGCAACGTCGGGCTGGTGAATGCCGGCATGTGGATTCCACCGGACGAGATCGAAGCCGGTTTCGGCGAGGCGGTGGGCAGCCAGCTCAACCGCATGTTGGGCGCCGCGCCGTCGCTGGTGTTCAGCCTGATCGACAAATACAACATCGATTGCCAATTGCGCCGCGAGGGCACCTTGCACATGGCGCACAACGCCCGGGGCGAGGCGGATCTGCGCAGTCGCGAAGAGCAGTGGAAGCGCCGTGGGGCGCCGGTCGAATTACTCACCGGCCAGGCCTGCGAGCAAGCCACCGGCACCCAGAAGATCGCCGCCGCCCTGCTGGATAGACGCGCCGGCACCCTCAACCCGATGGCCTACACCAGTGGCCTGGCCACTGCGGCGGCGGGGTTGGGCGGACAACTGTTCGACCATTCCCCCGTCACCCAACTGGAGCGCCAAGGCGCGCACTGGTCGGTGCAGACCGCCAACGGTGCGGTGCAGGCTGCACAGGTGGTGATCGCTTCCAACGCCTACACCGAAGGCGAATGGACCGAACTGCGCCGCAACTTTTTCCCCGGCTATTACTACCAGGTGGCCTCGGCGCCCCTCACCGACGACGCCGCCCAGCAAATCCTGCCCGGCGGCCAGGGTTCCTGGGACACGCGCCAGGTATTGAGCAGCATCCGCCGCGATGCCGATGGCCGCCTGTTGCTCGGCAGCCTGGGCAACGGGAACCAGAAACCGGCCTGGTTCCTCAAGGCGTGGGCCGATCGGGTGCAGCAGCATTACTTCCCGTACCTCAAATCGGTGCAGTGGGAGTACACCTGGACCGGCTGCATCGCCTTCACCCCGGATCACCTGATGCGCCTGTTCGAACCGGCCCCTGGCCTCGTGGCAGTAACGGGCTATAACGGGCGCGGCGTGACCACCGGCAGTGTGGTCGGCAAGGCGTTTGCCGATTACCTGTGTCACCAGAATCCCCAGGCCTTGCCGATTCCGTTCGCGCCCATGCAACCGCTGGCGGGAGTGGGCCTGCGCAGTTGCCTGTATGAAGCCGGATTCTCGCTGTATCACGCCGGACAATGCCTGAGGATCGTGATCTGATCAGCGAAATACTGCTCAGAAGCCTGCATTTTCTTAGCAGGCTACTAATCTGTATTGGTGCAAGTCGTAGCAATCACGCACTGTAAATGTGCAGTTCCGTTACGCACGTTGTTACAGGTGCAGGAACTGTCGTTTATACGTCTGGTTGCAGGTGCGACCTGCCAAGGTTGTACTTTTTCGATCCACCGGTTGCACCTCTTGACGCTAGAGGGTTGCACGTCCTGGCAAAAGGAGTCGAAACGCCAGCAATCCCAATGACACCGTGTCTTTTTGAAGAATAAAAACGTAATGGCACGCGCCTTGCTCTGGGCTTTCAGTGAAAGGTTTGAATGCAAGTTGTCGTGCCAAAAATCAAAAATATCGGAGCACCACTCATGTCCCAGACGTTTTACAAGAAAGGTTTTCTGGCCCTCGCCGTTGCAGCGGCACTGGGTGTTTCTACGTTTGTTCAAGCTGATGTGAAGATTGGCGTGGCGGGGCCGATGACGGGCGCCAACGCCGCTTTCGGTGAGCAGTACATGAAGGGTGCCCAGGCGGCAGCCGATGTGGTCAACAAGGCCGGTGGTATCAACGGCGAGAAAATCGTGCTGGTCGCCGGCGACGACGCCTGCGAACCCAAGCAAGCCGTAGCCGTGGCCAACCGCCTGGCAGACCAGGACAAAGTCATCGGCGTGGTCGGGCACTTCTGCTCGTCCAACACCATCCCGGCGTCCGAGGTGTATGACGAAGCGGGCATCATCGCGATCACCCCAGGCTCCACCAACCCACAAGTGACCGAACGCGGCCTGAGCGCCATGTTCCGTATGTGCGGGCGTGACGACCAGCAAGGCATCGTCGCCGGCGACTACATCGTCGACGTGCTCAAGGGCAAGAAAGTCGCGGTCATCAACGACAAGGACACCTACGGCAAAGGCCTGGCCGACGCCACTGCGGCGCAGCTGACCAAGCGCGGCGTCAAGCCGGTGCTGGAAGAAGGCCTGACCCGTGGCGAGAAAGACTTCAGCGCCCTGGTCACCAAGATCCGCTCCACCGGTGCTGACGTCGTGTACTTCGGCGGCCTGCACCCGGAAGCCGGTCCTCTGGTTCGCCAGATCCGTGAAGCCGGCCTCAAGGACGTGAAGTTCATGTCCGATGACGGCGTGGTTACCGACGAACTGGTCGCGACCGCTGGTGGCAAGCAGTACGTGGATGGCGTCTACATGACCTTCGGCGCCGACCCGCGCCTGCTGCCGGACAGCAAGGCCGTGGTTGAAGAGTTCCGCAAAAACGGCACCGAGCCAGAAGGCTACACCCTGTACGCCTATGCCTCGATCCAGGCCCTGGCCGCTGGTTTCAATGGCGCCAAGTCCAACAAGGGCGAAGACGCCGCCAAGTGGCTCAAGGCGCACCCGGTGAAAACCGTGATGGGTGAAAAAGCCTGGGACGCGAAGGGTGACCTGAAAGTCTCCGACTACGTGGTCTACCAGTGGGACAAAGACGGTAAATACCATCAGCTGGAAAAACAGAAGTAAGAATAAACACGATCGTTTAAGCGCCTCGATCCCCTGTGGGAGCTGGCTTGCCTGCGATAGCGGTTTCACATTCAACACAGGTGTTGGTTGTCAGTCCGTCTTCGCGGGCAAGCCCGGCTCCCACAGGGGGCGTGGTTGCTCGCCCCTTCGTGTAAGGCAACAAGTCTGTCTTTTCCTCCAGAAGCGCCGCACACCCACCCGTGTGCAGGTGCTCACCGCGTGAGATTGCGTTATGGATGGTATTTTCCTGCAGCAACTGGTCAACGGCCTGACCCTCGGGTCGGTCTATGGCCTGATCGCCATCGGCTACACAATGGTCTATGGCATCATTGGCATGATCAACTTCGCCCATGGCGAGGTTTATATGATTTCCGCTTACCTCGCGGCGATCAGTCTGGCACTGCTGGCTTACTTCGGCATCGAATCCTTCCCGCTGCTCATTCTCGGCACCTTGATCTTCACCGTGGTCGTCACCGGCGTGTACGGTTGGGTCATCGAGCGTGTCGCCTACAAACCGCTGCGCAACTCCACCCGACTGGCTCCGCTGATCAGCGCCATCGGGATCTCCCTGATCCTGCAGAACTACGCGCAGATCGCCCAGGGTGCCAAGCAACAAGGTATTCCCACCCTGCTGGCCGGGGCCTGGCGTGTCGACATCGGCAGCGGGTTCGTCCAGCTCACGTACACCAAGGTCTTCATCCTCGTGGCGGCGTTTGCCGGCATGGCGCTGCTCACCTACATCATCAAGTACACCAAGCTCGGCCGCATGTGCCGCGCCACCCAGCAAGACCGCAAGATGGCCTCGATCCTGGGCATCAACACCGACCGCGTGATCTCCTACGTGTTTGTCATCGGTGCCGCCATGGCGGCCCTGGCCGGTGTGCTGATCACCCTCAACTACGGCACGTTCGACTTCTATGCCGGCTTCATCATCGGCATCAAGGCGTTTACCGCAGCGGTACTCGGCGGCATCGGCTCCCTGCCTGGGGCGATGCTGGGCGGGATCATCCTGGGTATTTCCGAGTCGCTGTTCTCGGGGTTGATCAACTCTGACTACAAAGACGTGTTCAGTTTCTCCCTGCTGGTGGTGATTCTGATTTTCCGTCCCCAGGGCCTGCTTGGTCGCCCACTCGTGGCGAAGGTGTAAACATGTCTGCTGCCAAACCCATCGATATCAAGAAAAGTGTGGTCGATACGGTCCTTGCCGGGCTGATTTCGTTGATCGTGTTCGGTCCGATCGTCGGCGTGGTCCTCGACGGCTACAGCTTCAACCTGGAACCGGCCCGCGTGGCCCTGCTGGTCGCCATCGTGATGGTCGGCCGCTTTGCCATGAGCCTGTTCCTGCAAACCCCCAAGGGCCTGAAGATCCTGCAGGGCTTCGAAAGCAGTGGCTCCGGCGTGCACGTGCTGCCACCGGACTACAAATCGCGGCTGCGCTGGATCATCCCGGTGCTGATCGTGATCGCCATCGTGTTCCCGATCTTCGCCAACAAGTACCTGCTGACCGTGGTGATCCTCGGCCTGATCTACGTGCTGCTCGGCCTGGGCCTGAACATCGTGGTCGGCCTGGCCGGCCTGCTCGACCTCGGTTACGTGGCGTTCTACGCCATCGGCGCGTACGGCCTGGCGCTGGGTTATCAATACCTCGGCCTGGGTTTCTGGACGGTGCTGCCGCTGGCGGCCATCTGTGCGGCGCTGGCGGGGTGCATACTCGGGTTCCCGGTGTTGCGAATGCACGGCGATTATCTCGCCATCGTGACCCTGGGCTTCGGTGAAATCATCCGCCTGGTGCTCAACAACTGGTTGTCGTTCACCGGTGGTCCGAACGGTATGCCGGTGCCGTCGCCGACCTTCCTGGGCCTGGAGTTCGGGCGCAAGGCGAAGGACGGTGGGATTCCATTCCACGAATTCTTCGGCATCGACTACAACCCCAATATCAAATTCCTGTTCATCTACATCGTGCTGTTCCTGGTGGTGCTGGCCGTGTTGTACATCAAGCATCGCCTGACCCGCATGCCGGTCGGTCGCGCCTGGGAAGCCTTGCGCGAAGATGAGATCGCCTGCCGCTCCATGGGCTTGAACCACGTGCTGGTCAAACTCTCGGCGTTCACCATCGGCGCTTCCACCGCCGGTCTGGCCGGGGTGTTCTTTGCCAGTTACCAGGGCTTCGTCAACCCGTCCTCGTTCACCTTCTTCGAGTCGGCGCTGATCCTCGCCATCGTGGTGTTGGGCGGCATGGGCTCGACGGTCGGCGTGGTGATTGCGGCGTTCGTCTTGACCGTCGCGCCTGAACTGCTGCGCAGCTTCAGCGAATACCGCGTGCTGCTGTTTGGCGTGTTGATGGTGGTGATGATGATCTGGCGACCGCGCGGCCTGATCCGGATCAGCCGCACTGGTGTGACGCCACGCAAGGGGGTAGCGCCATGAGCAAGGAAGTCGTCCTATCCGTGGAACACCTGATGATGCACTTCGGTGGCATCAAGGCCTTGAGCGACGTGAGCCTCAAGGTCGAACGCAACTCGATCTTCGCCCTGATCGGCCCCAACGGCGCGGGCAAGACCACCGTGTTCAACTGCCTCACCGGCTTCTACAAAGCCAGCGGCGGCAAGATCGAACTGAACATTCGCGGCAAGCAGACCAACGTGATCCAGTTGCTGGGTGAGCGTTTCAAGGCGGTCGACTTCGTGTCGCCGAAAAGCTTCTTCAGCCGGGTGTTCTACAAGATGTTCGGCGGCACCCACCTGGTCAACCGTGCCGGCCTGGCCCGTACCTTCCAGAACATTCGCCTGTTCAAGGAAATGTCGGTGCTGGAAAACCTGCTGGTCGCCCAGCACATGTGGGTCAACCGCAACATGCTCGCGGGCATCCTCAACACCAAGGGCTATCGCAAGGCCGAGAGCGATGCGCTCGACCATGCCTTCTACTGGCTCGAGGTGGTCGACCTGGTGGACTGCGCCAACCGCCTGGCTGGCGAGCTTTCCTACGGCCAGCAGCGCCGCCTGGAAATCGCCCGTGCCATGTGCACCCGGCCGCAGATCATCTGCCTGGACGAACCGGCAGCGGGGCTCAACCCGCAGGAAACCGAAGCCCTCAGCGCGATGATTCGCCTGCTGCGCGACGAACACGACCTCACGGTGGTGCTGATCGAACACGACATGGGCATGGTGATGAGTATTTCCGACCACATCGTGGTGCTGGACCACGGCAACGTGATTGCCGAGGGTGGGCCGGACGCGATCCGCAACGACCCGAAAGTGATTGCCGCCTACCTGGGCGCAGACGAAGAAGAGCTGGTATGAGTACACCTATCCTCGAAATGAAGGACCTGGACGTGTTCTACGGCCCGATCCAGGCCCTGAAAAAAGTCTCGCTGCACATCAATGAAGGCGAAACCGTCAGCCTGATCGGCTCCAACGGCGCGGGTAAATCCACGCTGCTGATGTCGATCTTCGGCCAGCCTCGGGCCGAGTCGGGGCAGATCATCTACAACGGCGTCGACATTACCCACAAGTCGTCCCACTACATCGCTTCCAATGGCATTGCGCAGTCGCCGGAAGGGCGGCGGGTGTTCCCTGACATGACCGTCGAGGAAAACCTGCTGATGGGCACCATCCCGATTGGCGACAAGTTTGCCACGGAGGACATGCAGCGCATGTTCGAGCTGTTCCCACGGCTCAAGGAGCGGCGCAACCAGCGCGCGATGACCATGTCCGGTGGTGAGCAGCAAATGCTCGCCATCGCCCGCGCGCTGATGAGCCGGCCCAAGCTGTTGCTGCTGGACGAACCGAGCCTGGGCCTGGCGCCGATCGTGGTGAAGCAGATCTTCGCCACGCTGCGTGAGCTGGCTTCCACCGGGATGACCATCTTCCTGGTGGAGCAGAACGCCAACCATGCGTTGCGCCTGTCGGACCGTGCGTATGTGATGGTCAACGGCGAGATTCGCCTGACTGGCACCGGTAAGGAATTGCTGGTGAATGAAGAGGTGCGCAACGCCTACCTGGGTGGGCACTGATCTAAAAGCTTGATGCAATAACCCATGTGGGAACCGGCTTTATGTGGGAGCTGGCTTGCCTGCGATGCGAACACCTCGGTCTGTCAGGCAAATCGAGGTGAAGCTATCGCGGGCAAGCCCGGCTCCCACATAAAGCCGGTTCCCACATTTGTTTTTGGGGTGTCCACAGGCTCCCCGCCAAATTGTGGAAAACAAATCTGGCCTCCTCTGAAAGCGCGACATATAGCCGCCGCAAATCCCTGTTTTGTCACAGTTTTGACTTGTCCCCATCCGCTGTGGAACCGGCTGTGGGTAACGTGGGTGTAGCTCGCTGCAGGCCTTTATTTACGTGGCTTGCAGCATGGCGGTTGTTTTTTGACCAGCGGCTTTTTGCTGACCGGACGAGCCCTTTGTCAACCTGTTTAAAGACACAGGTATATGACCGAAATATGTCCCTCCGGCCTGTGGATAAGTCTGTGACTAAACTCTGGAAAGACTGCCGCAGAGGCCGGAATGACTGGCCTGGAGCCATCGTCTGGATTTTCTGCGTAGTCATGGGCCTACATACGCCCCGGCCAAGGTCAAGCAAAAAACTTTCTAAAACCGCCTGCAGGCCTTGTACACAGCGGCTTCGGGTGTTTTGTACTTGCCCCCAAAGACTGTGGGCGCAGTTGTGGATAACCTGCGCGCATATGGCTGCAGGCCACGGTTTATATGGCGTTGCTCGCAATGATCAAAAAATGATCAGCTGTACATGAAGGTGTGTGCATAGCGGTTGCCGCCACCGCGGCGTACGGGCATTCTGCTGGCAACTTTTTTCCCCGATCACCGCAAGGAGAACACCATGTCCAACACGCTGTTTATTACTGGCGCAACCTCAGGTTTTGGCGAGGCCTGTGCCCGTCGTTTTGCCGAAGCCGGCTGGAAACTGGTGCTCACCGGTCGTCGTGCCGACCGTTTGAATGCGTTGGTCGAAGAGCTTTCCAAGCAGACCGAAGTGCATGGCCTGGTGGTGGACGTCCGTGACCGCAAGGGCATGGAAGACGCGATCGCCAATCTGCCAGCGTCGTTCGCCACCTTGCGGGGACTGATCAACAACGCCGGCCTGGCCGTGGGCACCGATCCTGCACCCAAGTGCAGCCTCGACGATTGGGAAACCATGGTCGACACCAACATCAAGGGCCTGCTGACCACCACCAGTCTGCTGCTGCCGCGCCTGATCGCCCATGGCCGTGGCGCCGGGATCATCAACCTGGGCTCCATCGCCGGCAGCTACCCGTACCCGGGCAGCCACGTGTATGGCGGCTCCAAGGCGTTCGTGAAGCAGTTCTCGCTGAACCTGCGTTGCGACCTGCAAGGTACCGGCGTGCGTGTGACCAACATCGAGCCAGGCCTGTGCGAAAGCGAGTTCTCGCTGGTGCGCTTCGGCGGCGACCAGGCGCGCTATGACGCCACCTACGCCGGTGCCGAGCCGATCCAGCCGCAGGACATTGCCGACACCATCTTCTGGGTGCTGAACACGCCTGCGCACGTCAACATCAACCGCCTGGAGCTGATGCCGGTGAGCCAGACCTGGGCTGGGTTTGCCATCGAGCGAGGGGCCAAGTAAGGCATTGGTTCGAATCGCCGGCAGCGCCGGCAAACCGGCTCCTGCAGGTGGTCATATGTAGGCGCCGGTTTGCCGGCGATGGCGGCAAATCGGCCAAAACACGACATAAGGTACACTCCACCCCTGAAAACCCCTCCGCAGTGTGCGGTTTATAGGTTTTGACAGGAGGAAATGTGAGTAACCGAGGTGAGCAGGCACTGCTCAAACAATCGACCATCCTGATGTTCGCCGTGGCGATCGCCGGGATTGTCACGGGTGTGGTATCTGGCGCCCAATCCATTCTATTCGACGGCTTTTTCTCGCTGATCGCCACCGCCATCAAGGTGTTGATGCTGATCACGGCCAAGCTGATCGCCAAGAAAAGCAACGAACGCTTCCAGTTCGGCTATTGGCACCTGGAACCCATGGTGCTGCTGATCGAAGGCAGTTTCCTGTTGCTGATCGCCATCTACGCGTTTCTAAACGGTGTGTTCGGCATCATCAATGGCGGGCGCGAGATCGAGTTGGGCCTGGTGATCATCTACGCAGCGGTGTTTACCGTTGTCGAGTTCGCTTATTTCTTCTACGTGCGCTACCGCAACCGTACGCTCAAATCGTCACTGATCCAGTTCGACAACATCAGTTGGCTGGTGGACGCGATGCTGTCGGTGGGTTTGCTGATCAGCTTCCTGGCTGCACTGCTGCTCAAGTCCCAGGGCTATGGCGAATGGGCGGTGTATGTCGACCCGTTGATCCTGATCCTGCTGGCCCTGAGCATGCTGGCGCCGGCGCTGAAGATTTTGCGCCCGGCATTGCGCGAGGTGCTGGGCATTGCGCCGGATCATCTGGACGACAAAGTGCGTGAAGTGATGGACGCGGCCCAGGCCCGGCATGGTTTCGACGACTACGTGTCCTACGTGCAAAAGCACGGACGCGCACGGTTTATCGAGATTCATGTGGTGTTGCCGGTGGATTACCCGGTGGACAACGTCGCCACGCTGGATGCGCTGCGTGAAGAGATATCCACAGGGCTGGGCAAGCCGGATGCGGCGCGTTGGCTGACGATCAGTTTTACCGGGGATCGCAAGTGGATTGCGTGATAGTCAGGTAGACCGAGGTTAGGCCTTCGCGAGCAAGCCCGCTCCCACATTTGATCGCATTCCAAAGGTAGGAGGCGGTTAAATGTGGGAGCGGGCTTGCTCGCGAAAGGGCCCATGAGGTCAGCCCAAATGCTGGACCAACCCCTGATAGCAGGTCGCCAGATGATAAGGCGTGGTAGACGGCATATCCCGCCGACTGACGTCACCGTGGGCATCCAGGCATTCGTTCCAGCCCTTGGCATGCAGGAATCTTTGCTGCAGCGCCAGCAATTGACGCTGCAGCACGGCTTCACTGTCCGGTCGCAAGGTCAGTGCCCGCAGGTATTCGGCCTGTGCCCAGATACGCTGGGTGCCATCACGCACGCTACCGTCCAGGGCCAGCATGCCGCTGACCGCGCCACTGCTGTTATCCACACCCTTCTGCTCGGCGTAGGCGAATGCGCGCGTCAACGACGCATGCAGCGGCGTGCCGCGCAGCACTGGCGATGACTCCAGCAAAAAGAACCATTCGAACTGGTGGCCGGGTTCAAACCAGTTATCCACAGCACCCAGCGGTTTTTCCAGCATCACGCCGTGCTCGGGGGCAATGAAGCGCTTCTGCATCGCGTTGGCCAAGTCCAGCAGGGCGTCTTGCGTGATCGGGTCTTCACGCACGGCCAGCGTGGCGAGAAAGCCTTCGGCAAGGTGCATCAGCGGGTTTTGCAGTGGGCCGGACTTGAGGGATGACCAGTTGCGCTCCAGCACGGCTTCGTAGAGGCCGTCGCCGCTGGCGAACCGACTGGCGACCACTTCCAGGGCTGCGTCGAGCACCGACTCCACCAGTGGCTCACGCACCTTGGCCCAGTAGTGCGCACAGGCAAAGATGATGAACGCGTGGGTGTAGAGGTCTTTGCGCTTGTCCAGCGGCTGGCCGGCGGGGTCGATGCTGTAGAACCAGCCGCCGTGCTCGGCGTCGTGGAAATGCCGTTGCAGGGAACGGAACAACGCTGCTGCGCGCTCTTCGGCGAAGGCCGCGCCGGGCTCGCCGATCAGGCTGGCAAACAGGTACAGCTGCCGGGCGCAGGCCATGGCGCGGTAGCGTTGCGGGGGCAAGGGGCGGTGATCGGCGTCCAGCGCCTCATAGGGCAATGCCAACTCGGCGTTCCAGCCAGGGCCTTGCCAGAGCGGCACGATCAGGCTGTGGAAGTGCGTGAGCACGGTGTTCAAGGAGGGGTGGGAAGCGCTGGGCATTGGCTGGCGTCGTCACGGCAGGGGTGTTTGCCGCGCATGGTAGCAGGCTTGGGATCTATGGTGTTTGAGCTGGCGCTATCGCGGGCAAGCCCGCTCCCCCATTTGGGTGTGTGAAACCGGTCAAATGTGGGCGGCTGGCTTGCCTGCGATGTGGCCCTTATCGACGCGACGACACTCAGCCCGCCAACAACCACACCCCAGTCGCCGCCGAAGCCGCGCCGGCAATCCGCACCAACGGCGCCGCCGCTGCCGGCAGGAAGCGCACTACCGCATACCCGGCCGCGTGCAACACCGCCGTTGCGCCGACAAAGCCCGCGGCATAAGCCCAAGGGCTGGACATGTCCGGCAACTCCAGGCCGTGGGCCACGCCGTGGAACAGCGCAAACAACGCCGTGGCAGCCACGGCCACGAACAGCGGCGGACGCACCGCCAGCGCCACCGCCAGGCCCAGGGCCAGCACCGAAGCGGCAATCCCGCTTTCCAGGGCCGGCAGTTCCAGCCCTTCAAAGCCCAGCACGCCGCCGATCAGCATGGTGCCGACAAAGGTGCACGGCAGGGCCCAGCGCGCGGCGCCTTTTTGTTGGGCCGCCCACAGCCCGACCGCAACCATCGCCAGCAAGTGGTCGATGCCGCTGAGCGGATGGCTGATACCGGCCACCAGGCCGTTGTCGCCGTGGCCCGGGTGAGCGAAGGCCAGGGCAGGGGCGAGCAGCAGGGCGGCAGCTGCGAGGAGTTTGTTGAGGCTCATGGACAGGTTCCTTGTGGGTTGATCAGGCGGCGGTCAGCAGGCCCTGGCGTTCGATGAAGGCGACGATGTCGGCCAGGCCGACGCCGGTTTTCTGGTTGCTGAACACAAAGGGTTTACCGTTGCGCATGCGCTGGGTGTCGCTGTTCATCAGCTCCAGCGAGGCGCCGACCATCGGCGCGAGGTCGATCTTGTTGATCACCAGCAGGTCGGATTTGCAAATGCCAGGCCCGCCTTTGCGCGGCAGCTTGTCGCCGGCGGACACATCGATCACGTAGATGGTCAGGTCCGACAGTTCCGGGCTGAAGGTGGCCGAGAGGTTGTCGCCACCGGACTCCACCAGGATCAGGTCCAGGCCGGGGAAGCGGCGGTTGAGCTGGTCCACCGCCTCCAGGTTGATCGAGGCGTCTTCACGGATCGCCGTGTGCGGGCAGCCACCGGTTTCCACGCCGATGATGCGCTCCGGCGCGAGCGCCTGGTTGCGCACCAGGAAGTCGGCGTCTTCGCGGGTGTAGATGTCGTTGGTGACGACGGCCAGGTTGTAGCGGTCGCGCAGCGCGAGGCACAGGGCCAGGGTCAGGGCCGTTTTGCCGGAGCCCACCGGGCCGCCGATACCGACGCGCAGGGGTTGTGTGTTCATGTGCTTCTCCACAGTAAAAGGCCTCAGGAACGGAACAGTCGGCTGTACTGGCGCTCATGGGCCATGCACGCCAGGGACAGGCCGAACGCGGCGCTGCCGAAATGGTTGGGGGCGATATGGCTGGCGTCCTGCTGGGCCTGTTGCAGCAGCGGCAGCAGTTTGCTGGTCAAGCGCTGCGCGGCTTGCTGGCCGAGCGGCAGGGTTTTCATCAATACGGCCAACTGATTTTCCAGCCAGCTCCAGAGCCAGGCAGCGAGGGCATCGTCAGGGCTGATAGTCCAGGCCCGCGCCGCCAGCGCCCAGCCCAGGGCCAGGTGCGGCTCTGGCTGGCGGGCGAGGAAATCCTCGGCGGCCTGGTCGAGCTCCGGCAGGCCATTGAGCAGTTGTTGCAGGGAGTAGCCCATCTGCCGGCTCTCCTGATACAGCTCGCGTGTTTCTCGGCTGGCGCGGTGCTCTTCGCACAATTGGGTCAGGCGCGGCCAATCGAGTTCGGCAGCGGCGCGGCAATGGGCGAGCAAGAGGGGCGCTTCAAAGCGTGCCAGGTTGAGCAGCAGTTGGTCGCTGATCCAGCGCCGCGCACTGGCCGCGTCGTTGACGAGACCGTTCTCCACGGCCATTTCCAGGCCCTGGGAATAGCTGTAGCCCCCAATCGGCAATTGCGGACTGGCCAGACGCAGCAGCGCCCAGGCTGGGTTCATGGACGCACGCCGAACTGGTGCAACTTGGGCGGGTAGTTGAAATCTTCATCGCCATGCCGCGAATGGTGGTGGCCGCCGCCGTAAGCACCGTGCTCCGGTTGGAAGGGTGCCTCGATGGTCTCGGTGTGGGCGCCCAGTTGCTCCAGCATGGCCTTGAGCACGTAGTCATCGAGCAGGCGCAACCAACCGTCCCCCACTTGCAACGCCACATGCCGGTTGCCCAGGTGATAGGCGGCGCGGGTCAGTTCAAAGGCGCTGCTGCAGGTGACATGAAGCAGTTGTTCAGGTCGTGCAACGACGCGTACGACGCGTCCGTCTTCGGCCTGCAGGCATTCGCCATCGTGCAGCGGCGGCTGGCCACGCTCCAGGAACAGGCCGACGTCTTCACCGTCGGCACTGAAACAGCGCAGGCGGCTTTTGCTGCGTGCTTCGAAATTCAGCAGCAACTCGGCGGCCCAGAGGGCTTGGGGGGCGATTCGGCGGTGGATCACCAGCATCAGGAAGCTTCCAGCAATGAGCGATGAGAGTGCTAGAGCAAGGGGCTTGCCAACCCCGGTGCAGGGTAGGAATTGCTTGTAGGCAGTGTAGTAGTGCTACTAAACAGGGCGTAGGAAGTTTCTAGTGGTGAACCAAATTGGTGCGCGTGGCGGTAGGGCGCACCTGTCATGGGCGTTTTAGGACTATTCCTACAAGCGACACGGATTTGGCGTTCAAAACGTTACGCGCCGTTTCTTTAGGCTGTGCGCCGTGTTTATCCCATTGCGACGTTCATCATGTTCAAGTCATTTTTTTGTTTAGTAATTGTCAGTCTGTCTCTCGCCATTTCGTCTGCGTCGGCCAATCTACAGCCGCGCCCTTTGTTCAAGGAGTCCTTTAAAGAAGCGTCCATTGAGGATGTGGTTGACCGTGCCCACCAATTGCTCGGCACGCCTTACAAATGGGGCGGTGCCTCGGCGGAGCAGGGCTTCGATTGCAGCAGCTTCCTGGTGTACCTGTTCAAGACCGAAGCCAATATCCAGATTCCGCGCACCACGCTGGCAATGCATCGATCAACGGCGGCGACCATCAAGCGCCATGCGCTCAAGCCTGGCGACGCGGTGTTTTTCAAAGGTAATGGGCGCGGTCAGGTCAGCCATGTGGGGCTGTACATTGGTGATGGCAAGTTCATTCATTCGCCGCGCGCCGGCAAAAACGTGCGTATCGATTCGCTGAGCAATTCGTACTGGAACAAGCACTACACCACCGCGAAGCGTTTTCACCCGGCGGGGTAAGGCGCTTATTCGGTGCTGCCCAGGCCCTGCCAATGCTTCAGGCCGATAAAGATAAAGCGCAATTGCTGGGTGATTTTCGCCTGGGGCGTGAGGTGGGCAGGCAGCGCCTGGGCGGGCGGGTCGATGATGTCGGGGAGGGTGGCGAACACACTTTTGACGATCAGGTCGGCCATCACGTGCAGGCCTTCGGCATCCAGGTGTTGCAGCTTGGGCATCAGTGTCAGGTCAGCCGCCAGGTCGCGGGTGATGTCTTCGCGCAAGGCGCCGATGGCCTGGCGCACGGCAAGGCAGCCGCCGTATTGCTCGCGGGCCAGGAACAGGAATTGCGAACGGTTGGCCGAGACCACGTCGAGAAAGATCCGCACGGAGGCATCAATAATGCCGCCCATCACGAATTCGTTGTGGCGCACCAGGCGAATCGTGGCGCGAAAGGTCTGGCCCACTTCACTGACCAATACCAGTCCGAGCTGGTCCATGTCGGCAAAATGACGATAGAAACCGGTCGGCACGATGCCGGCCGTCTTCGCCACTTCACGCAGGCTCAGGCTGCCGAACCCACGGCCACACTCCATCAGATGGCGGGCTGCGTCCATCAGGGCGAGGCGGGTCTGTTGCTTCTGTTCGGCGCGGGGCAGCATTGGCGGGCGGGCTTTTGTCGACAAGTACAGCGCTGCACTCTAGCAAAACAGCTTCGCTGGCGTCGAACTTGACGGGGCAGGCGGGGTGACAGGTGCTATGAAAAGTCAAAAGCCCGATCGGCTGATCGGGCTTTTTTCAGGGCCACCACGGGGTTAGCTCTGTGCTTGATGCAGTTCTTGCAGACGGTCCGAGCCGCCTTCGGCAACGCCTTCAGTGTAAGCGCGTTTGTTGGCTTGTTCAGAACCACCTTCGACCAGGCCTTTCTGTTCCAGGCGATCACGGCCACCTTCAGCAACACCTTCGGTGTAGGCGCGTTTGTTGGCCTGTTCCGAACCGTTTTCAGCCACGCCGCCTTTGGCGTAGTCACGATTCTCTTCTTCTTGCGAACCGCTGCGAGCCAGGGTCTGGCTGGATTGAACGGCTTGGGCTTTGTTCTGTGGGGTTGCCTGTTCGGCTGCTGGCAGGGCAAAGGCACTGGAAGCAAGGACAGACAGCAGGACGGTAGCGAGTACTTGGCGTTTCATGATGGGTTGCTCCTTGGGAGGGCGATAAAGTGGGTACAGGGCTAATGCTACTCTTGATAAGTCGATATAAAAGTTCATAAACACAATGGTAATAATCAACAGAATTGATTGTTCGCCAGAGCCGCTCTAGAACGGGCCTCTCAAGCACGCGCTTTTGCACCGAGGTGGGTATTTTCGACACGAACATGGGTAACAATGGTGCGCCCGTTGATGATCGAATCTGTCCGGTCGATCAGGAAAATGGCTTTTTGCGACTAAATCCGCGATCGAGTTAAACCCCCGCGCGGTTTGCCAGTCGTAGCCTTATGAGCTGTAGTTCAGCTATTCGTGTTGAGGAGTCCTGTGCAATGACGCGCACTCGTAAAATCGTCGCCTGGAGCTGCGCCAGCTTCGTTCTGTTAATCGCTATCCTGGTGCTGGTCCTAGTGTTTTTTGACTGGAACCGCATCAAGCCGCCCCTCAATGCCAAGGTTTCCGAAGAGTTGCATCGCCCGTTTGCCATCAATGGCAACCTGGCCGTGGTGTGGGCGCGTGAGCCCGACGAAGGCGGCTGGCGTGCCTGGGTGCCATGGCCACACGTGATTGCCGAAGACCTGACCCTGGGCAATCCCGATTGGTCGAAACAGCCGCAAATGGTCACGTTGAAGAAGGTCGAGCTGCGCATTTCGCCGCTGGCGCTGCTGGTGCAGCGCGTGGTGATCCCGCGCATCGACCTCACCGAGCCGAGTGCCCAGTTGCAGCGCCTGGCCGACGGCCGCGCCAACTGGACATTCAAGTTCGACCCCAAGGACCCCAACGCCGAACCCTCAAACTGGGTGGTGGACATTGGTGCCATCGGCTTCGACAAGGGCCACGTCACCCTCGACGACCAGACCCTCAAGACCCAGCTCGACGTGATCATCGACCCTTTGGGCAAGCCGATTCCGTTTGGCGAAATCGTCGGCGACGCCGATGCCAAGAAGGCCCTGGAAAAAGGCTCGGCGCCGCAGGACTACGCGTTCGGCCTCAAGGTCAAAGGCCAGTACCATGGCCAGAAACTCGACGGCAGCGGCAAAATCGGTGGCCTGCTGGCCCTGCAGGACGCGGCCAAGCCATTCCCGCTGCAGGCACAGGTCAAGATCGCCGACACCAGCATCGCGCTGGCCGGCACCCTCACCGACCCACTGAACCTCGGCGCCCTCGACCTGCGCCTGAAACTCTCCGGCACCAGCCTGGGCAACCTGTACCCGCTGACGGGCGTGACCCTGCCGGACTCGCCGGCCTACGCCACTGACGGGCACTTGATCGCCAAACTGCACGAGCCGACGGGGGCGTCTTTCCGGTACGAAAACTTCAACGGCAAGATCGGTGACAGTGACATCCACGGCAACCTCGGCTACGTCGCCAGCCAGCCACGGCCCAAGCTCAGCGGCGCGCTGGTGTCCAATCAACTGCTGATGACCGACCTCGCGCCCCTGATCGGCGCCGACTCCAACGCCAAGCAAAAGGCCCGGGGCGGCGAAAGCAAACAGCCGGCGACCAAAGTACTGCCGGTGGAAGAGTTTCGCACCGAGCGCTGGCGCGACATGGATGCCGATGTGGAATTCACCGGCAAGCGCATCGTGCACAGTGCCGATCTGCCGTTCACCGACCTCTACACCCACCTGATCCTCAACGATGGCGAACTGAGCCTGGAACCCCTGCGTTTCGGCGTGGCCGGCGGCAAGCTGGACGCGCAGATCCGTCTGAATGGCCGCACCACACCGATGGAGGGCCGTGCCCGGCTCACTGCGCGCAACTTCAAGCTCAAGCAGCTGTTCCCGACCTTCGAACCGATGAAAACCAGCTTTGGTGAACTCAACGGCGACGCGGATATTTCCGGACGCGGCAACTCCGTGGCGGCGCTGCTGGGCTCCTCCAACGGTGACCTGAAAATGCTCATCAACGATGGCGCCATCAGCCGCAGCCTGATGGAAATCGCCGGGCTCAACGTCGGCAACTACGTGGTGGGCCGCCTGTTTGGCGACAAGGAAGTGAAGATCAATTGCGCGGCGGCGGACTTTGGCATCAAGACTGGCCTGGCGACTACGCGGCTGTTTGTGTTCGATACCGAGAACGCCATCATCTACATCGATGGCACGGCGAACATGGCCACCGAGCAGCTCGACCTCACGATCACGCCGGAATCCAAGGGCTTCCGCTTGTTCTCCTTGCGTTCCCCGCTGTACGTCAACGGCCCGTTCATCAAGCCGAATGCCGGGGTGAAAGCCATCCCATTGGCGCTGCGTGGTGCGGGCATGGTCGCCCTGGGCGTGATCGCCGGCCCGGCTGCCGGGTTGCTGGCGTTGGTCGCACCCAGCGGCGATGAGCCGAACCAATGCGCACCGTTGCTGCAGCAGATGAAGGAAGGCAAGGCGCCGAAGACCGTGAAAGGCTGATCGTCGAAAATGTCAGAAAGGGCGACCCTCGGGTCGCCTTTTTTATTGTGGCGCGGTAAGTCTAATCCTGATCTTGTGTAGTTCATTTCTGAAATGCTAAATCCGCCCCTGATTCCCCTTACACCTCCTGTATTGCCTTCCTATAGTCGGCCGCCACAGTCACTGGGAGGTGTAATCCATGCAGGGAGCCTACGCATTTATCAATGAGCGGCCACAGCCTTATCCACTGCTCAAGCTCAGTCTTTCTCTTAATTTTCATACGCAGACAAAGTTCGACGTCGTCAACCAACATATCCGCAATGTGGTTGTATTGCCGGGGCAGTTGGTGATCATTCCTGATACGCGCACAGCGTCGTGTACCGCTGAAGAAGCTCAACTGATGCGCTCTGCGCAGAACATAAAACAGGCGTTGTTGGCGCATTCCGCAGCCGATCAGTTTTTGATCAAAAACTACGATCTACTACAGGTCATCATGACCAACGCTTCGATCGGTATCGGGAGTGCCAGCAGTGCCTGGAGTAAGCATCTGGCACAAATCGAAAAGACCCTTAAGGAAATCGATGCTTTACATAAACAGTACTTGAGGCACGGGGCCATGGGGGCAAGGAGTGAGTTTCTGGCTAAGCGCAGGGCGCTGTTTGCGAGGCTGGATCTTCAGCTATCTGGTCTGGCGCGTTTTGGTACGGGGTTGAAAAACCAGGGTTCAATTAAAAAGATGCTGGGCATCTCCAGTAAACGCTATTGGCACCATGGAGAAATTCGGGGGTATGAGGAGACCGTCAAACGCGTAGCCAGGGCGTCAGAGATGTTGAAAAAAGGCACGTATATTGGTATCGCGCTGGATGTCGGTGTGACCGCGTTGGAAATAACGGAGGCCTGTTCCACCGGCCGAGAGCAGGAATGTAAGCGGGCGAAGTTTGTAGAGGGAGGAAAACTGGCGTTCGGGATTGGTGGGGCAGCGTTCGGCACAGAGGTTGGTGCTGCTGTCGGAATGGTTGCCTGCGCAGTGGTCTTCGGCGTCCCTACCGCGGGAGCAGGAGCGCTAGGTTGTGCAGTTGTGGGCGGTATCATCTTAGGGGCGGCGGGAGGCTCGCTAGGAAATACGTATGGAGAACAGGTTGGTACGAGTCTTTATGAAGCTTCAGGGGAGTAGCGAATGACGCTTGAATCCGTTGGGATGATGTCAGCCATTATTATGATGCTGTGTTACCCCATATGTATTTATGCCATCTATACAAAGCTTGAAGAGGCTGAGGACTATTTAAAATCCAGCACATTTATAGTGACGGTCAAATACACATTTCGATTTGGGTTATTTGGAGGGAAACTGAAACGTCTCTTCGTTATCGCGATGGTTATTCTCATCCCAAAGGTTTTTCAATGGCGCCACCTAGTGCTGGCTGAGGATGTAAGGCGTATGCCGAAAAGGCTCAAACTGTGGATGGTCATACCCTTTCTGCTCACTGTGTCTTCCTTCGCTGGAATGGCGCTGTCATGGTTTCTGACTGAGTGATGGGCATAGCAGGTGAAAAAGAGAGGGGGCCGGTTAACCGGCCCCCTCTTTTTATCGTTCGGGTTACAGGCTTTCTAGAATGTCGGCCATATCGTCCGCATGCTCTTCTTCCTGAGCCAGGATCTCTTCAAACAGACGGCGAGTGGTCGGATCCTTGTCGCCGATGTACTGGATGATTTCACGGTAGCTGTCCACCGCGATTCGCTCGGCCACCAGGTCTTCGTAGACCATTTCCTTCAAGCTGTTACCCGCCACGTATTGGGCATGGGAGTTCTTCGACAGCAGGTCCGGGTTGAACTCCGGTTCGCCACCCAGTTGCACGATGCGCTCGGCGAGTTTGTCGGCGTGTTCGGCTTCCTGGGTCGCGTGCTCGAGGAATTCCTCGGCGGCGATCTGGGCTTTGACGCCGCTGGCCATGAAGTAGTGGCGCTTGTAGCGAAGCACGCACACCAGTTCTGTGGCCAACGAGGCGTTGAGCAGGCGAATGATTTCTTCGCGGTCGGCGTCGTAACCCTCGGTCACGGCACCGTTTTCGACGTTCTGGCGGGCGCGGCTGCGCAGGGTCGCAACGTCAGTCAAGTTTGCTTCAGTCATCTCAATCTCCTGGTGCTAATCCGGTTTTACGCCACGCTCTACCGGCGTGATCGCTCCAAGTTGTGAGTCCTGCGTGACGCAAAAAGTTTTATCGGATTTCAATGGGCGTCGAGCATTCGCGAAACGATCGCCTGTTCATGGGGCGGTCATGTCATTTGGTCTAGGATGGATCAATCACCCTTAAGACCAGGATGTCAGCGTCATGCCCCAACCGCTCGCCACGCGTTATCCCCTGGTGCTGGTACCCGGCATGCTCGGCTTCGTGCGCGTGGGGTTGTTCCCTTACTGGTACGGCATCGTCCCGGCGCTGCGGGCCGGTGGCGCGCAGGTGTTTGCCGTGCAGGTGGCGCCGCTGGATTCCAGCGAGGTGCGCGGTGAGCAACTGCTGACGCAAATCGAACAGATTCGCCGTGACACCGGTGCCGACAAGGTCAACCTGATCGGCCATAGCCAGGGCGCGCTTACCGCCCGCTATGCGGCGGCCAAGCGCCCTGACTGGGTGGCGTCGGTGACGTCGGTGGCCGGGCCCAATCAGGGTTCGGAGCTGGCGGACCATATCCACCTTCATTACCCGGCCGAGAGTGTCAAAGGCCGGATCATGAGCGCGCTGTTCCATCTGGTTGCCTGGGTGATGGGCGTGATGGAAACCGGCTATCGCGGGCCGCGCTTCAAGGCTGATCTGCAGGCCTCGCACCATTCCCTGACCAGCGCCGGCGTGGCCCTGTTCAATCGCCAGTATCCCCAGGGGTTGCCCGACACTTGGGGTGGGCACGGCGCCGAGGTGGTCAATGGCGTGCGCTATTACTCGTGGTCCGGCACTTTGCAGCCGGGCAAGACCGATCGCGGGCGCAACCTGCTGGACGGCACGAACCGCAGTTGCCGCTTGTTCGCGCGCAGTTTTGTGCGGGAAAAGGGCCAGTGTGACGGCATGGTCGGGCGCTACAGTTCGCATTTGGGACGGGTGATCGGCGATGACTATGCGTTGGACCACTTCGACATCGTCAACCAGTCCATGGGGCTGGTGGGCAAGGGCGCGGAGCCGATCCGCTTGTTTGTCGAGCATGCGCAGCGATTGAAAGCCGACGGGGTTTAGCCCGGTCAATCGCGCAATCGTTTATCGCGCCAAGCCAGCACCCACCCGGCAACGCGGTCCACTGTGGGAGCGGGCTTGCCCCGCGATAGCGAGGGCTCAGGCCGCGCTGGCCTCACGGCGCACCGGCGTGGTCCAACGCTCCGACAAGATCACCCCGCCCAACGTCAGCAAGCCACCCACCAGGTGATACAGCGCCAACTCCTCCTTCAACACCACGGCTGCAATCAGCGCGGTGATCAGCGGCAGCAGATTAAAAAACAATGTGGTGCGGCTTGGCCCCAGGGTCTTGACCGAATGCATCCACGCCAACGGCGCGAGCATCGACGCCAGCAAGCACGCGTACAGCACCAGCGGGATGTTTGCCCAGCCCAGGCCCGCTTTCGCCGAAAACAGGAACAGCGGAAACAGCACCACCACCGCCACCAGCACCTGCAGATAGAGAAGCACCAACGGTGGCAGGCGCAGCTGCCATTTTTTCAGCAGGGTGCTGTAGACCGCATAGGCCAGGGTGGCCACCAGCATCATGCCGTCGCCGAGGTTCACGCCGTGCTGCAGCAGCGCGCCGAGGCTGCCGGCCGAGACCACCACGACCACGCCGGCAAATGACAGCACGGCACCGGTGAGGGCGCCGAAGGTCAGGCGCTGGCCGAGGCTGATGATGGCGGCGGTCAAAGCCATCAACGGCATCAGCGAGAGGATGATGCCCATGTTGGTGGCGCTGGTCAGCGTGGCGGCGTAATAGGCCAGGCTCTGGTACACGGCCATGCCCAGCACGCCGAGGATGAAAACCTTGCCCAGGTTCGGGCGGATGATCGACCAGTTGGCAATCACCGGCTTGAGCATGAACGGGGTAAACAGCAGCGCTGCGAGCAACCAGCGATAAAAGCCGATTTCTGCGGGGAAGATCGAGCCCACGGCCAACTTGTTGACCACGGTGTTGCCGGCCCAGATAAAGATAGCCAGCAGCGGATACGCGTATTGCATCGAAAGAAACCAGGTGTGTTGATGAGGCAGGATTATCCCCTTGTCTGGATCGCAGCCTATACTGCGATCCAGACAACCTGCGCCTGTATCCAGACAATATGCCCAGACACATCGTCCGCCTCGCCGATTTCGCCCGGCTGCCCAGCCCGGTGTACTTTCGCTATTCTGATTTTGCCCCGGATACCGAGTGCACGCCGCACCAGCACTTGTGGGGTTCGCTGGATTATTCGGCGAGTGGGGTGATGCGCATGGAAGTGGCCGGCAGCCGCTTCATGTCGCCGCCGCAGTATGCGGTCTGGGTGCCGCCGCAGACCGAGCACAGCTCCTACAACGCCCACGCGATCATCTACCACTCGGTGGGTCTGGCCCCGGAGCTGTGCGAACAACTACCGAAGCACCCCTGTACCTTGGCGATCAGCGACATTCTCAAGGCGATCCTCAAGGATTTTGCCCAGCGTGATGTGAATAACCCTCAGAGCGACGCCGACCGCCGTCTGGCTGACGTGGTGGTGGACCAGCTCAGGCAGGCGCCGATTCACGATTGCTTCCTGCCCTACGCGCGTCACTCCGGGCTGCTCGGCGTACTCGAAGGCATGCAGGCCGACCCCGGTGACAATCGTCCCCTGGCGCACTGGGCCGAGCAGGTGCATGTCAGCGAGCGCACCCTGGCGCGGCAATTTGTGCGTGAGTTGGGCATGAGCTTCGGCGAATGGCGCCAGCGCCTGCGTTACCTCGCCGCCATCGAAGCCCTCGACAGCGAGCGCAGCGTGCAACACGTGGCCTTCGACCTGGGCTACAGCACCGCCTCGGCCTTCATCGCCATGTTCCAGCGCCATGCCGGCTGCACGCCGGAGCAGTACCGGCGGACAAATATCCGCGGCCGGTGAAGATGTAACAGGCTTTGACTACACTCCTCGGTAGGCCGTGCCCCCCGGCACGGTAACAGGGAGAAAACTCCATGAAGATGCTGCGTATTCCGCTGTTGATGATGGGCCTGCTGCTGTGTTCCCAAGGGTTTGCCGCCACCGCCGCACAGACCGCCCAGCAACAAAAAATGACCACCTGCAACGCCGAAGCCAAAGGCAAGTCCGGCGACGAGCGCAAAACATTCATGAGCACGTGCCTCAAGGCCGCTCCCGCTGCCAACGACGCCAAGACCCTGACGCCCCAGCAGCAGAAGATGAAAGACTGCAATGCCGACGCCAAGACCAAAGCCTTGACCGGCGACGCGCGCAAAACCTTTATGAGCACCTGCCTGAAGAAATAATAGCCCCAGGCCATAGAAGGCTGCGACACTCGCACACAGCCCCCTGTAGGTGCTGGCTTGCCAGCGAAAAAGCGGGAACGCTCACGCGTTTATCCAGACTAAACGCGGTGCCCTTGCGTTTTTCGCCGGCAAGCCGGCTCCTACAACATCCTTTAACGCCGTTCGTTTTGAGGCTGTATGCCAACGTTTTCTCAGCGTCACGTGTTGTTGCTGGTCAGTTGCGTCATCATTTTCGGTGGATTATTGCTGGTCCTGCCACTGAAGCTGCTGCCCAGCCTGTTGGCCGGCCTGCTGGTGTATGAACTGGTCAACATGCTCACCCCGCAGTTGCAGCGGCTGATCGAAGGCCGGCGCGCGCGCTGGTTGGCCGTGGCCTTGCTCGGCACCTTGATCGTCAGCGTGCTGACCCTGATCTTCGCCGGCGCCATCAGCTTCCTGCTCCACGAAGCAGAAAATCCCGGGGCGTCCCTCGACAAGTTCATGGGCGTGGTCGACCGCGCGCGCGGCCAGCTGCCGCCCTTCCTCGACGCCTACTTGCCCGCCAGCGCCGCCGAGTTCCGCGTGGCCATCGGTGATTGGCTGAGCAAACACCTGAGCGAACTGCAGTTGGTCGGCAAAGATGCCGCGCACATGTTCGTCACCCTGCTGATCGGCATGGTGCTCGGCGCGATCATCGCGCTGCAGCGCGTGCCCGACCTTACCAAGCGCAAACCGCTCGCCGCTGCGCTGTTCGACCGCCTGCACTTGCTGGTCCAGGCCTTTCGCAACATCGTCTTCGCCCAGATCAAAATCGCCGCGCTGAACACGGCCTTTACCGCGATCTTCCTGGCCGTGGTGCTGCCGCTGTGTGGCATTCACCTGCCGCTGACCAAGACCCTGATCGTGCTGACCTTCCTGCTCGGCCTGCTGCCGGTGATCGGCAACCTGATGTCCAACACGCTGATCACCATCGTCGCGCTGTCGTTGTCGATCTGGGTGGCGGTGGCGGCGCTGGGCTACCTGATCGTGATCCACAAGGTCGAGTACTTCCTCAACGCGCGCATCGTCGGCGGGCAGATCAGTGCCAAATCGTGGGAGTTGCTCCTGGCGATGCTGGTGTTTGAAGCCGCGTTTGGCTTGCCGGGCGTGGTGGCGGGGCCGATCTACTACGCGTATTTGAAGAGCGAGTTGAAGCTCGCTGGCATGGTTTGATGCAGTAACGAGAACGTTAAAGGGATTTAAGGGGAAACTAGCAGTGAGCGACAATCTCTATGCTCCGCCAACGGCGGAGCTGACCGACACGGCGCGGCCGTCAGCCGAGTTTTACGTCATCTCCAAAAAGAAATTGCTGATCCTGAGCCTGCTCAGTTTTGGGCTTTACACCTATGTATGGGCGTATAAAAACTGGAGCTTGTACAAGCAGGCCAACCAGGCCGATATGTTGCCAGTGGCGCGCGCGTTCTTTTTTATTTTCTTTATCCACAAGCTCTATCGCCTGGCCTACCGGCGCGTAGTCGAGAGCGGCCGCAAGTTCGACTTCGATTTTGAACAGTGGGCGACGGTTTTCGTGGTGCTGACGGTGGGCGCCAATATGTTCGACGCGGCGGCTGCGCGGATTGAAGCGTGGTCTGCGTATAAGAACCTGATGATGCTGGCGATTCCGATCTGTGCCTACATCCTGCAGCAGTCCCAAGGCCTGATCAATTTTGCCGCGGGGGATCCTGACGGCGAGAGCAATGATCGCTTCAGCCCATGGAACTACCTGGTGATCGTGCCGGGGGTGGTGGTCTGGGGCCTGACGTTTCTGGGGCTGTGGTCGATTTATTTTCGCTAGGGCGGGTGGGTTTGTCCTGCGCTGGGCTGCGCAGCAGCCCCAAAACCATCATCCCAGGCATACCTGAAACAGCGCATTCATCCTTGATGGGGCTGCTTCGCAGCCCAACGCGGGGCAAGCCCGCTCGCCACAAGAAGCCCGGCAGCCACAATAAGGTCATCAGCTACATCAAGCCCGGCAGCCACAATAAGGTCATCAGCTACATCAAGCCCGGCAGCCACAACAAGCCCGGCAGCCACAACAAGCTCATCAGCCATATCAAGCCCTGCAGGCCACAGGAGACTTTGGTTGGCTCATCAAGCCCGGCAGGCCACAAGAGGCTCTGGTTGCCTCAAGCCTCCTCTGGCCAGCGTCTCGCTCAGCTGCCGTAGCGCTTGCTTGCCTCGATCGCCAGGCCGCTGCCGATGCTGCCGAAGATGTTGCCTTCCACGTGCCGTGCATTCGGCAGCATTGCCGAGATGCTGTGGCGCAGGGCCGGGATGCCGCTGGAACCGCCGGTGAAGAACACCGTGTCCACTTGGGCAACGTCCACCGAGGCGTCGGCCAGCAATTGCGTGACGCTGTTGCGCACGCGCTCCAGCAGGCCGTCGATGGCCGACTCGAACAGGCTGCGGCTCAGGTCCACGCTCAAGCCCGGTTCAACCCGGTCGAGCAGTACGTGGCGGCTGTCTTCGTGGGTCAGCTGGATCTTGGTTTCTTCCACTTCCATCGCCAGCCAGTGGCCGGCGCGCTGTTCGATCAGCTTGAACAGGCGGTCAATGCCGCCGGTGTCTTCGATGTCGTAGCGCATGCTGCCCAGGGCCAGTTGGGATTTCTGCGAGTACACCGAGTTGATGGTGTGCCAGGTCGCCAGGTTCATGTGGTGGCTGGTGGGCATGTAGGCTCCGCTTTTCATGCGGCTGCCGTAGCCGAACAGCGGCATCATGCCGGCCAGCGACAGTTGCTTGTCGAAGTCGGTCCCGCCGATGTGCACACCGCCGGTGGCGAGGATATCGTCGTGGCGGTTGTCGTTGTGACGGCGGTCCGGTGACAGGCGCACCAGCGAGAAGTCGGAGGTACCGCCGCCGATGTCGACGATCAGCACCAGCTCTTCCTTCTCGATGGTCGACTCGTAGTCGAAGGCCGCGGCAATCGGTTCGTACTGGAACGAGATGTCCTTAAAGCCGATCTTGCGCGCTACATCCACCAGAGTGTTTTCGGCTTCCTGGTCGGCCATCGGGTCGTCATCGACGAAGAACACCGGACGTCCCAGCACCACTTCCTCGAACTCGCGGCCGGCGGTGGCTTCGGCACGGTTCTTGAGTTGGCCGATAAACAGCGCCAGCAGGTCGGTGAACGGCATGGCCGTGCCCAATACGCTGGTGTCGTGCTTGATCAGCTTGGAACCCAGCAGGCTCTTGAGCGAGCGCATCAGCCGGCCTTCGTAGTTTTCCAGGTACTCGTGCAGGGCCAGGCGACCGTAGACCGGGCGGCGCTCCTCGAAGTTGAAGAACACCACCGACGGCAACGTGATCTTGTCGTCCTCCAGCGCGATAAGCGTCTCCTCGCCGGGGCGGATCCAGCCGACGGTGGAGTTGGACGTGCCAAAGTCGATGCCGCAGGCACGGGCTGGGGATGGGTTTTTCATGTCTATCGGGTTCCGGTTGAAAAACGGCCGCGCAGTGTATGCCAGTCGCAAAGGAATGCGTAGGCCGACTATCCGTTAAATGGTGCTTGAAAGTGCGCGTTTCGCCCCCACATCTTGTGCATACGGCTAGCGCCGATAACACTTTGACGCACCCCCAGGCCACAGCACTCAACAGGTGCAATACAGCGCACGTTGTGCCCCGGGCTGTGCGATCTCGATTAAGGATGGTGAACCGCCGATGGATTTCAAAGACTACTACAAGATTCTGGGTGTCGAGCCGAGCGCCGATGACAAGGAAATCAAGGCCGCCTATCGCAAGCTCGCACGCAAATACCACCCGGATGTCAGCAAGGAAAAAGACGCCGAAGCCAAGTTCAAGGACGCGTCCGAAGCCTATGAAGCGCTTAAAAGCGCGGATAAGCGCGCGGAATACGACGAACTGCGCAAATACGGCCAACATGGCCAGCCATTCCAGGGGCCACCGGGCTGGCAGAGCCGTGGCGGCTTTGGTGGCGGCCAGGACGCGGGCGACTTCTCGGACTTCTTCAGTTCGATCTTCGGCTCGCGGGGCGATGCCTTCGGAGGCGGCCAGCGTCGTCCTGCCGGGCGTAAAGGCCAGGACGTGGAGATGCAGTTGTCGGTGTTCCTCGAGGAGACGCTGTCGACCGAGTCCAAGCAGATCAGCTTCCAGGTGCCGCAATACGACGCCTCGGGCCGGCATGTCAGCAACACCACCAAGAGCCTGAACGTGAAGATCCCTGCCGGCGTGACCGACGGCGAGCGCATCCGCCTCAAGGGCCAGGGCGCACCGGGCATCGGCGGCGGGCCGAATGGCGATCTGTACCTGATCATCAAGTTTGCGCCGCACCCCAAGTTCGAGGTGGATGGCGAGAACCTGATCATCAACCTGCCCCTGGCGCCATGGGAATTGGCGTTGGGCACGGAAGTGACGGTGCCGACCCTGACCGGCAAGATCAACCTCAAGGTGCCAGCCGGCAGCCAGAACGGCCAGCGCATGCGCGCCAAGGGCCATGGCTTGCTGAACAAGGCCGGGGAGCGGGGTTATCTGTTCGTGCAACTCAAGGTCGTGATGCCCAAGCAGGCCGATGACGAGACCATCGCGCTGTGGCAGGAGTTGGCCAGGAAAGCCGCGTTCAACCCTCGCGAGCACTTCTGATCCGACGGGCGTGGGGGCCGTCCGGCCTATGATGAAAGTATCTATGTAGGCTTTCATCGTGTGGGCGTTCGATAGGCTGAGGGCTTTGTAATCAGCCAAGGATGAGCCCCCTATGCCAGACCCACTTACGCCCGTTTTCACCTCAGAGGAGCGCTTCCCCAGCGATTTTCGAGGTGTTCATTACGACTTTCTGAAAAGCCGGATTCCCCACTGGTTCATGCACGCCAGTGCAGCGCGCCAGGCAGAACTTGCCCGTCAAGAACTCCATCTGCCCAGTTGGTACCTGAAGGCAAACCCCTCATCCAGGTCGAGCCTTTCCGCCAGCCACAGTCGTTTGCGCACGACCCTCAATACCGTTGAGACCAAGCTGGGGCGTATCGAGGATGTCCAAGCGTTCGCCCGCCCGCTCCTGACCCAGGCGCTCAAGCAGCAGTTCAACTTGGACCTGGATGTCACGCGGGTGTACTTCGCGCGCAAATACGCCTTCAAGGGGCGCGATGACGTCGGTGGGTTCCTGGTGTTCGAGCCCTCCACACCCCCATCGGTGAACGTCCGCTATCGAGGTATCTCGCTGCTGGAGGCCGCCCTGGCCAACTTTGAGCCGGATGAAGAAAAACCTTCGCCCTGCAACGATTGCCAAATCATCACGACCTGGAGTGTGTATGACGGCGACGTGCTGGCCACATTCGACGCCGTCAACAGCCAGGCGCTGCCCATTGCTCCCCACGAATTTGCAAAACTGTGTCGCACCTTGAACCTGGGCGCGCTGTATCAGGCACACATCACCTCCATCGTCGGGCCTGTAGGCTCAACCGGGCGTACGGCGCTGGGGCGACACTTGCAAGAGCACCTGCGCGAGCAATGGTTGATGAGCATCAGGGTTGCCCGTTTGCAGTCCGCAGCACAGCCAGGCACTGGTATCGGCGAGACCGTTCGCCCGATGCTGTTGCAACTGGCGCGCGACGGCATGGGGATCACCTTGGATGCAAGGCCGGTGACGTGCGCGGCCCTGAAAGTGCTGGATAGTGTGCTGGTGGGCCCGCTGGTGATCGGCCCTGCGCGCGGGGCCAGCGACCGTGTCGAGCGCGTGGTGGTGTACATCCCGGATGATCCACTGCAACCCCTCAAGGAATATGCTTCCAGTGCCGAGTTCATGGTCGATCTCAGGACGCGGCTGCATAGCATTGCCTATCGGCGGTTTTTCAGTCGGTTTGTCCCGCTGCAGGAACAGGGCGCTCTCTTCAAACGGTTCAACGCGTTGTATCAACCGACTGGCATCGATGCGCAGGCCGATTACCCGCTGCGTGCGCGGCTCGCGAGGCTGCCGCTGGAGACCGTCGCGATCACCGGCGCAGTGTGGCCGCACCTGAGCCAGGCCTACCTGAATAAAATCTTCGCCGATGCTCGACATATCGCGGTCCCCACGGGCGATGAGGATCGCAAGGCAAGGCTGAACCGGTTGGATAACTACCTGAGTGCGGTGACCAACGTGTTCAACCTCGCGGCATTTATCGTGCCGGGGTTGGGGCCGATCATGCTGGTGTTGGGGGCTGCGCAAATGATGTCTGACGTGTTCGAAGGGATCGAAGCCTACGAACAAGGCCAGATCCGCGAAATGTGGGCGCACCTTGCGTCGGTGGCGCTCAACAGTGCATTCATCGCCACCGGCGCCACGGTTATTCCCAAGGTGCAGTGGGTGAGCCAGGTGGAACGGATGAAGCTGGTCAGTGTGGCCCCGGACAGGCAGCAATTATGGAGCCCAGACCTTGAGGCCTACGAGCGCACCGATCGAACGCCACTGGCACGGGCCGATGAGAACGGGTTGGCACGGCACGACGGGCACACCTCGTTGACCATCGGTGAGGCCTGCTACAGCATCGTCGAAGACCTTTCTACCGGCCACCATCGCATCCTTCACCCGACCCGTCCCGATGCCTACCAGCCCCACGTCCGGCATAACGGCCAGGGCGCCTGGCTGCACGAGGCGGATCGGCCGCTGACCTGGACCGGCGCGCCCTTGATGCGTCGCCTGGGGCCGCTGATGCAAGGGTTCAGCGACAGTGAACTGGCGCAGATTCGCCGCGTCAGTGGTATTGAGGAAGATCAACTGCGTCGGGTGCATGCCGAAAGCGAACCGACCCCGGCGGTGTTGCTCGAAACCGCCCGGCAGTTTCGCGCCTATGGTGATGCGATGAAAGTCAGCGAGCAGATTGGTCGGGGGCAATTGACTGGTGAACTGTCGAGTTTTGCCGCCGTATTGATGACCGAATTGCCCGGCTGGCCGCAAGGCAAAGTCATCGAAGTCTACGAAGGCTCTTCTGGTGCCGTTGTCCGTTACGGCAGCGAGGTGACGCCCGGTGCTGACGTGTTACGCATCCGGCGCAGTGAGTTGATGCAGGGCCAATTGTCGGTGCGTGTGGTTGAGAACCTTGGCGTGGATCAACTCAAGGCACTGCTCGGTCAGAACCTTTCCGATAAAGCGGTGCTTGTCCGGCAACTGAACGAACGCTTGCAGGCCCATGGCAACAAACATCTTGCCCGATTGTTTCGCAGTGTCCACGCTGATCGTCAGCCGCCCGATAACCCTGCGATACGGCTGATTCAACGAGATTTCAAGCACCTGCCCACTCAAGTGGTGCAAGAACTGTTGGTCGACGCTTCTGCCGCTGAACGTGCGTTTATCGCGAGCAAAGAGCGCATCCCGCTGCGCCTGGCCCAGGCCGCGCGTGCGCTGCAGGCGCGTATGCGCCTGCTGTTTGCATACGAAGGTCTTTACCTGGAAGGCCTGGCCAACGCGGATACCGAGACACTGGTACTCAATACCCTGCCGAAACTGCCGGGTTGGCAAGACGATATACGGCTTGAGGTGCGCGACGATTCATTCGATGGCCCACTGCGCGCGAGCTTCGGTTCCGAAACGGCCAGCCATTGCAAAGTCCTGGCTCGCACCGGGGACGGTCGCTACCAGGCCTTCGATAAAGAAGGCAACCAATTGCATGGGGTCAACGGCCTGTACGGCTCGTTGCAGCATGCCCTCACCGATTCCCATCGCACTGCGATCGGCCTGCCCCACGTCGGCCAGGGCGAGCAACTCAAAGAACTGATTGCCGAAAATGCCTTGCCGCGCGCGCAACTGCGCGAAGTCCTCGGCATGCAGCCGGAAAAAAAGCCGTTCTTTCGGCCTCTGACAACGTGGGTGGATGGTCGACGGGGCTATCCACTGAGTGGCCGTGGGGGAAATATTTGGGATGAGGGTGTTCGAGAACGCATCCTGTCGCTTTACCCGGATTTCACTGAAGAGGAAGTGGTTGCCCTGCGAATCGAAAATGGTTGGTTTGACGTGCAGTGGCTCAGGACCCTGGAGCAAGAGCACAAGGACTTTGAGTCGGCAATGGCTGGGTGGCTGGCGACGAGCTTGGAAAGCGTTGAGCCGTACAGTCTTGAGCGTGACCGAGTCAGGACAGTCACGCGCATCGTTTATGAGGGATTGCGCAACGCGTTGAAAAGAACCGGTCCGCGTCATTACGACGATAACTTTCAATACGTAGGGCAAGAGATTAAATGGGTCGGGCTGACGCTGAAGGAGTATCTGCCGACACTGCCGGACTTGCGGGCCAATTTTGACCATGTCACCCGGCTCGTGCTGAGGTCCTCCGGCGTGACCGATGACGGTGCCCGTCGTTTGCTCGTCAACTTTCGTGGCTTGCGCAGCCTTGAGCTGCAGGGGGGCGAATTGACTGCGCTGCCCCGGGCAATCCGCAATATGCCTCATCTGCATAGCCTGATCCTGAGAGATAATTTAATTGCCCTCAATCCCATGGAGGTGCAAATGCTGAGCAAGGCCACTCGGCTGGAAGAGCTGTCGCTGGGCGATAACCCGTTGACGCAGGCACCGGATGTCAGCGCTATGACGCGCCTGCGTGGCCTTTGGTTGAGCAATACCGGACTTGAGACTTGGCCGGCTGGGGTGTTTCGCCTGCCGCGCCCGCGGGAATTCAGGCTGGACCTGACGGCTAACCCGATCAACCGAATCCCGGTGTTCGCGCCCGGCTCCGACAACGCCTTGATCGTGGCGCGTACCTATCTCAGCCGTGAGCATCTGGAGCCGCAATTGCTGGCGCAGTTCAAACAGTACATCGAGGCCGCTGGTAACGACCCGGAACGTCGGTTCCCTGTTCGGGGGGACTATGAGCGTACTTTGTGGGATACCGGGGTGCCGGAGGACGAATTGCCCTCCAGGCAAGCATTGTGGGACTTCCTTGAGCAGTCATTTGGCTCTGAAGGTTTTTTCGATGAGTTGAGTGCCCTCCGGTACTCGGGGGATGCCACGGTCGATGCCGGGCGGTTACTGCCCGAGTTGACTGCCAAGGTCTGGCGAATGCTGGAAGCCATGGGCGAGGACGCCGAGTTGCGTGAGCAGTTGTTCCTGATGGCGAGAAATCCTAGCGCCTGTGTGGACGCGGGCGCACAGCTGTTCAATGCCATGGGTGTCGAAGTGCTACTGCGCGCCGCGTATTTCAGCGAGGATGCCAGTGTGGTGCGCAGGAGTGTGTTCAATCTGGCCAGGGGCAAGTGGCGACTGGATGAGCTGGGCCGGATCGCCCATGACCGCGTCGAGCAGCTCAAGGACCAAGGGGTGGCGTACCCGCAGTACAACGATGAAGGCGCCCGGATTATTCAGTACAACGCCGAGGGTGAGCAGATTGCCCCCATTGATGAGGTTGAAATCTACCTGTCCTACACGGCGCCTCTGGCCACCCGGCTGGACCTGCCTTGGCAAGCCAAAAGCATGGCGTATAAAGAGGAATATGTCACACCGGAGATGGTCGAGGCGGCGTTCACACGGGTGAAAGCGCTGGAGGAGGGGGAGCTGCTGCAGGGTAATCTGATCGGGCAACCTATGTGGGTCGACTATCTGCACCGCGCCCATGCGCAGGCATTCTCTGCGATAAAAAATCAATTCGAAGCGCTGATTGATTTGGAAACCGCACTGGCAACGTGGCTCGGCACCGATGCTTTGTCCACGCAGGAGCGCGAGACCCTGCGCGCCACCATCCAGCGTACTTCGGCAGTGCTGGGGCGCACAGGGCCAGCAAGCCAGCCCGGGTATGTGATGACCCAAGAGGAATACGACAGGGTATTTGCCCGTATCGATGCTGATTACCAGCGCCTGCTCAGCCGCCTCACCGAGCAGGCGATCAGCGCCCTGTCGCCCGAGAGCTAAAACAGGAAATATCGCTGCGCCATCGGCAACACATCCGCAGGCTCGCACCACAGCAGCACGCCGTCGGCCTTGACCTGATAAGTCTGTGGGTCGACGTCGATGTCTGGCAGGTAGTCATTGTGGATCAGGTCGGTTTTCTGCACGTTTCGGCAACCCTTGACCACCGCGATCTGCTTCTTCAGGCCCAAGGCTTGCGGCAGACCCTCAGCCAGCGCCGCCTGGCTGATAAACGTCAGGCTGGTGGCGTGCAGCGAGCTGCCAAAACTGGCGAACATCGGGCGGTAGTGCACCGGTTGCGGCGTCGGGATCGAGGCGTTGGCGTCGCCCATCAGGCTTGAGGCGATTGCGCCGCCCTTGAGGATCAGGGTCGGCTTGATGCCGAAGAACGCCGGGCGCCAGAGCACCAGGTCAGCCCATTTGCCGACTTCGATGGAGCCGACGATATGGCTGATGCCATGGGTGATCGCCGGGTTGATGGTGTACTTGGCGATATAGCGCTTGGCGCGGAAGTTATCGTTGCCCGGACCGTCGCCGGGCAGGGCGCCGCGCTGTTTTTTCATCTTGTCGGCGGTCTGCCAGGTGCGCGTGATGACCTCGCCGACACGGCCCATGGCCTGGCTGTCGGAGCTGATCATCGAAAAGGCGCCGAGGTCGTGCAGGATGTCTTCGGCGGCGATGGTTTCGCGGCGGATGCGGCTTTCGGCGAAGGCCACGTCTTCGGCAATGCTCGGGTCCAGGTGATGGCAGACCATCAACATGTCCAGGTGTTCGTCGATGGTATTGCGCGTGAACGGCCGCGTCGGGTTGGTGGAACTGGGCAGCACGTTGGCAAAGCCGCAGGCCTTGATGATGTCCGGCGCATGGCCGCCACCGGCACCTTCGGTGTGATAGGTGTGGATGGTGCGGCCCTTCAGCGCGGCCAGGGTGGTTTCGACGAAGCCCGACTCGTTGAGGGTGTCGCTGTGGATCGCCACTTGCACGTCGTACTGGTCGGCGACGCTCAGGCAGTTGTCGATGCTGGCGGGCGTGGTGCCCCAGTCTTCATGCAGCTTCAAGCCGATGGCGCCGGCCTTGACCTGTTCGATCAGCGGCTCCGGCAGGCTGGCGTTGCCCTTGCCCGTCAAGCCGATGTTCATCGGGAACGAGTCGCTGGCCTGCAGCATGCGCGCCAGGTGCCACGGACCCGAAGTGCAGGTGGTGGCGTTGGTGCCGGTGGCCGGGCCGGTGCCGCCGCCGATCATGGTGGTGACGCCGCTGGTCAGCGCTTCTTCGATCTGCTGCGGGCAGATGAAATGCACATGGGAGTCGATGCCGCCGGCAGTGAGGATCATGCCTTCGCCAGCAATCACTTCGGTGCTGGCGCCGATGGCCATGGTCACACCGGGTTGGATATCCGGGTTGCCGGCCTTGCCGATGGCATGGATGCGGCCATTCTTGAGGCCCACATCGGCCTTGACGATGCCCCAGTGGTCGATGATCAGCGCGTTGGTGATCAGGGTATCGACGACCTCGTGGGCGAGCAGTTGGCTCTGGCCCTGGCCATCGCGGATCACTTTGCCGCCGCCGAATTTCACTTCTTCGCCGTAGACGGTGAAGTCCTGCTCCACTTCGACGAACAGCTCGGTGTCGGCCAGGCGGACCTTGTCGCCGACGGTGGGGCCGTACATGTCGGCGTAGGCTTGTCTGGAAATCTTCATGTGATTGCCTTGGGAATTAAGTGAATGTGGGATCGCGCGCTCGCTTTCGCCGGCTTGCCGGCGATGGGGCCTAGAGGTCGCCCATGATCCGCCCGGCAAAACCAAATACCCGGCGTCCGCCGCTCAAATCGACCAGTTCGATTTCACGGCTTTGCCCAGGCTCGAACCGCACCGCCGTGCCCGCTGGAATATTCAGGCGCATGCCGCGACTCAATGCGCGGTCGAAGGTCAGTGCGTCGTTGGTCTCGAAAAAGTGGTAATGCGAACCCACCTGGATCGGGCGGTCGCCGCTGTTGGCCACGCTCAGGGTGACGGTGCGGCGGCCGACATTGAGCTCGATCTCGCCAGGCTGGATCTGATATTCGCCAGGAATCATGCAGGTTGCCCCAAGGTCTTGAAGTAGATGGCGGTCGGGGTGTAGCGCCCGTCCGGGCTTTGGCAGTAGTCGGGTAGTTCGCCGATCTTGGTGTAGCGCAGGGACTGGTAGAAGGCCTCGGCGCCCGAGCCGGCTTCGGTGTCCAGGTACAACAGGCCGCGCTTGTGCTGGCGCGCGGCGAGTTCCAGGGTGTTCATCAACTGTTGGCCCAGGCCATGGCGTCGCGCGCTGCTGTGCACCAGCAGTTTTTGTACCTCGGCGCGGTTCAGGCCGTTGGCTTTCAAACACAGCGCCAATTGCACGCTGGCGATCACCTGTTCGTCGCGCACCACCACCCATAGCAGCAGGCTGGTGTCTTCGATGCTGGCGCGCACGCCTTGCAAATAGTCGCGGGCTTGGGCTTCATCGAAGTCGGCCATGAAACCCACCGACGCGCCGTGCTTGACCGCGTCGAGCAACAGCTCCACCAAGCCCTGGTGGTAGTGGGCAAAACTCTCAGCATTGACTCGACGCAGTTGGGTCGCGCTCATCGATCTCACTCCTTGGGCGGTTGCGCGCCCGGGTTCAATGTCAGTTGCATAAAGGTCAGGTCCAGCCAGCGGCCGAACTTGATGCCCACCTGGGGCATCTGCCCGGTGGTGATGAAGCCCAGGCGTTCATGCAGGCGGATTGAGGCCTGGTTGCCGCTTTCGATGGCGGCGACCATCACGTGTTTGCCACAGGCGCGCGCGCGTTCGATCAGGGCTTGCATCAGCAGGGGGCCAAGGCCTTTGCCACGCTGGTCGTTGCGCACATACACCGAGTGTTCGACGCTGTAGCGAAAGCCTTCGAAGGGACGCCAGTCACCGAACGAGGCGTAGCCGATCACTTCATCATTTTCCACCGCGACCAGGATCGGATAGGCCTGGGCCTGGCGCGAACTGAACCAGGCCTGGCGGTTGCCGAGGTCCACCGGTTGTTCGTTCCAGATCGCCGTGGTGTTGAGCACCGCGTCGTTGTAGATATCGCGAATCGCTGGCAGGTCGGCGTGCACGGCGTCACGCAGGGAGATGGACATGCTCGGTCCCTCAGGCAATCGGTTGGTGGACGGTGACCAGCTTGGTGCCGTCCGGGAACGTGGCTTCCACCTGGATATCCGGGATCATTTCCGGGATGCCTTCCATCACTTGCTCACGGCTCAGCAGGGTGGTGCCGTAGTGCATGAGGTCGGCCACGGCGCGGCCATCGCGGGCGCCTTCCATCAGGGCGGCGGAAATATAGGCGATGGTTTCCGGGTAGTTGAGCTTCACCCCGCGCGCCAGGCGGCGCTCGGCCACCAGGCCGGCGGTAAAGATCAGCAGCTTGTCTTTTTCCCGTGGGGTCAGATCCATGGTTCAAGGTCCTTCAAAACGTCATTCATAAAAACACCGTAGATCCCTGTAGACGCTGGCTTGCCAGCGATGGCGGACTATCAGGCGAAACCTTCGTGACTGAGCCACCGCGATCGCCGGCAAGCCGGCTCCTGCAGTGCGAATCTTCATGTGCTCCAGATTCTTGGTGGAACGGCTTCACGGCCCAGCACCGCCGGGCGTAACAGTTTCCATAAATCAATCAACCAGCCCCGCGCCAACAGCGCTTCACTGGCCAGGCAGCGGGCGACAAGCAAACCGGGCAGTTGGGTCAGGTCGCCGCGCACGGCGTGGGGCAGGGCGCGGCACTGTTCGAGTAATTGCGGTTCGATCTCGGCGGTCAGCAACAGCGTGGCGAACACCGGTTGGCCGTCGAGGCCGATGGGCGAGTCGAGCAAACCGTCGGCGCCCACAATGCGCTGGCGCTCATGCCAGAGCAACTGGCCGTCGCGGCGGATATCCAGGTGCGATTGGAAGTGGCCGAGGTCGAAACGCTCGCCACTGGCCGGGCGACCGAGGGCAATGACGTCCCAGTAAAACAGCCGCGCATCGCCGTGCAGTTGGATGCGCGTGGTGAGCTCGGCCTGGGCGGCGCTGAACACGATGGTTTCCTGGGGCAGCCACTCCAGGGTCGCGCCGGCTTCCACGGTCAAGTCCAGTTGCTGAAACGCCGGGCCGCTGGCGCGGTACCACTTGGCCGCACCGGGGCTGGTCAATTGGGCCCAGGCGCCTGTGCCGACATGCGCGCTGATGTCCAGGCGATCACCACCGGCAATTCCGCCGGGCGGGTGCACGATGATGTGCTGGCACACCTCGGGGCCTTCGGCATACAGGTGCTTCTGCACTCGCAGCGGGCCGAGGTGGCGGCGCATTACCGGGCGCGTGGTGTCGCCGAAACGTGCGTAGCCGAGTTCCAGCTCGGCGTGCCAGCTGGGGGTGAACAGGGCGGGGGAGACGGGCAGGTTCATGGTTGAGTGCTTATCATCAGGACGCTACAGATTAGATGGTAACCAGGCCGCGTACACCTTCACGCTCCATATTTTCGCCACGGCCCTGCTGGACGATTTCACCCCGCGACATCACCAGGTACTGGTCGGCCAGCTCGGCGGCAAAGTCGTAGAACTGCTCCACCAGCAGGATGGCCATGTCGCCGCGTGCGGCAAGTTTCTTGATCACTGCGCCGATCTCCTTGATCACCGACGGCTGGATGCCTTCGGTGGGTTCATCGAGGATCAGCAGGCGCGGACGGCTGGCCAGGGCGCGGCCAATCGCCAACTGTTGCTGCTGGCCGCCGGACAGGTCACCGCCGCGCCGGTGCTTCATTTGCAGCAACACCGGGAACAGTTCGTAGATAAAGGCCGGCACTTCCTTGGCCTCGGCACCGGGAAACCGCGACAAGCCCATCAGCAGGTTTTCTTCCACCGTCAGCCGCCCGAAAATCTCCCGACCCTGCGGCACGTAGGCGATCCCGGCGTGCACGCGCTGGTGCGGCTTGAACCCGGTGATGGGTTTGCCTTCCCAATTCACCGCGCCTTCCTTGGCCGGCAGCAGGCCCATCAGGCATTTGAGCAAGGTGGTCTTGCCCACGCCGTTACGGCCGAGCAGGCAGGTGACCTCGCCGATCTTCACCTCAAAGGAGAGACCGCGCAGGATGTGGCTACCGCCGTAATACTGATGCAGCTTGTCGACGTGCAGCATGTTCAAAACTCCTCAAATCGTGCAGGTGCCTGGCATGCAGGAGCCTGGTGGCAAGTGCCTGGCGTGCAGTACCTGGTGCGCAAGTGCCTGGCGCTCAGGTACCTGGCTTCTGTGGTGAGCAGGCTTGCCCTGCGTTGGGCTGCGCAGCAGCCCTAAAACCAGACAACGCGGTGTGCCTGGCGTAACGCGGCGCTCTTATTGGGGCCGCTTCGCAGCCCAACGCAGGGCAAGCCTGCTCACCACAAAGGTGGTGGTGTGCATACCGCCGTAGTACGGGTGCAGCTTGTCGACGTGCAGCATGTTCAAAAACTCCTCAAATCGTGCAGGTGCCTGGCATGCAGGAGCCTGGTGGCAAGTGCCTGGCGTGCAGTACCTGGTGCACAAGTGCCTGGCGCTCAGGTACCTGGCTTCTGTGGTGAGCAGGCTTGCCCTGCGTTGGGCTGCGCAGCAGCCCCAAACCCAGACAACGCGGTGTGCCTGGCGAAACGCGGCGCTCTTACTGGGGCCGCTGCGCAGCCCAACGCAGGGCAAACCTTCTCACCACAACAGCTTGTCTGCCGCCGATTTTTCAGCGGCCCAGGTACACCTCGATCACCCGTTCATTTTCCTGCACTTGTTCCAGCGATCCTTCCGCCAGCACGCTGCCCTGGTGCAACACGGTCACGTGGTCGGCAATCGAACCGACGAAGCCCATGTCGTGCTCCACCACCATCAACGAGTGCTTGCCCGCCAGGCGTTTGAACAGTTCGGCGGTGAATTCAGTTTCGGCGTCGGTCATACCCGCCACTGGTTCGTCGAGCAGCAACAGCTGCGGGTCCTGCATCAGCAGCATGCCGATTTCCAGGAACTGCTTTTGCCCGTGGGACAGCAATCCCGCCGGGCGATCCAGTGACGCGGTCAGGCGGATAGTGTCGAGCACTTCATCGATACGGTCTTTCTGCTCGCCACTCAGGCGCGCGCGCAGGCTGGCCCATACCGACTTGTCGGTCTTCTGCGCCAGCTCGAGATTTTCAAACACGCTGAGGGCTTCGAACACCGTCGGTTTCTGGAACTTGCGGCCAATGCCGGCCTGGGCGATCTGCACTTCGCTCATGCTGGTCAGGTCCAGGGTCTCGCCGAACCAGGCCTTGCCATGACTGGGACGGGTCTTGCCGGTGATCACGTCCATCAGCGTGGTCTTGCCGGCGCCGTTGGGGCCGATGATGCAGCGCAATTCACCGACGCCGATGTACAGGTTCAAGGCGTTGAGGGCCTTGAAACCGTCGAAGCTGACGCTGATGTCTTCCAGGGTCAGGATCGTGCCGTGGCGGGTGTTCAGGCCGGTGCCGGCGGCCTGGCCAAGGCCGATGGCATCGCGGCCGCTGCCCGCATCGAGAATAGGTTCGAGCATGACGTTCCTCATTTTTTCAGCAGCCCGATCACGCCCTTGGGCAGGTACAGGGTGACGATGATGAACAGCGCGCCGAGGAAGAACAGCCAGTATTCCGGGAAGGCCACGGTGAACCAGCTCTTCATGCCATTGACCACGCCGGCGCCGAGCAACGGCCCGATCAGCGTGCCGCGCCCGCCCAGGGCCACCCACACGGCGGCTTCGATGGAGTTGGTCGGCGACATTTCGCTGGGGTTGATGATGCCCACTTGCGGCACATACAACGCCCCGGCCAGACCGCACAACACCGCGCTCAGCACCCATACGAACAGCTTGAAGCCGCGCGGGTCGTAGCCGCAGAACATCAGGCGGTTCTCGGCGTCACGCAGGGCGGTCAGTACCCGGCCGAACTTGCTGCGCGCCAGCCGCCAGCCGATGAACAGGCTCGCCACCAGCAGCAGGACCGTGGCCACGAACAACACCGCGCGCGTGCCCGGTTCGGTGATGCCGAAACCGAGAATGCTGCGAAAATTGGTGAAGCCGTTGTTGCCGCCAAAGCCCGTCTCGTTGCGAAAGAACAACAGCATCCCGGCGAAGGTCAGGGCCTGGGTCATGATCGAGAAATACACACCCTTGATCCGCGAGCGGAAGGCGAAGAAACCGAACACCAGCGCCAGCACGCCCGGCGCCAGCACCACCAGGCACAGGGCCCACAGGAAGTGCTCGGTGCCAACCCAATACCAGGGCAGTTCGGTCCACGACAGGAAGGTCATGAACGCCGGCAACTCATCGCCGCTGGCCTGGCGCATCAGGTACATGCCCATCGCATAACCGCCGAGGGCGAAGAACAGGCCGTGGCCGAGCGACAGCATTCCCGCGTAGCCCCACACCAGGTCCAGCGCGAGCGCGACGATGGCGTAGCAGAGGATCTTGCCGACCAGTGTCAGGGTGTAGGCGGACACATGCAGCGCACTGTCCGGCGGCAACAACGACAGCAGCGGCAGCGCGAGCAGTACCACAAGGATCAACGCGCCCACTGCAATCGTGACGGTGGGGCCGGCCTTTTGCGTGGCCGTGAGCATCAATGGCTGGTTCATCAGTCGATCACCCGTCCTTTCAGTGCGAAGAGTCCCTGCGGGCGTTTCTGGATAAACAGAATGATCAGCGCGAGGATCAGGATCTTGCCGAGCACGGCACCGATCTGCGGTTCGAGAATCTTGTTGGCGATCCCCAGGCCGAAGGCCGCCATCACGCTACCGGCCAACTGGCCGACACCTCCGAGCACCACCACCAGGAACGAGTCGATGATGTAGCTCTGGCCCAAGTCGGGGCCGACGTTGCCGATCTGGCTCAGCGCCACGCCGCCCAGGCCGGCGATGCCTGAGCCGAGGCCAAACGCGAGCATGTCCACGCGCCCGGTGGGCACGCCACAGCAGGCAGCCATGTTGCGGTTCTGGGTGACGGCGCGCACGTTGAGGCCCAGGCGCGTCTTGTTCAGCAGCAGCCAGGTCAGCACCACCACAAACAGCGCGAAGGCGATGATCACGATGCGGTTGTACGGCAGCACCAGGTTGGGCAGCACCTGGATCCCGCCGGACAGCCACGCGGGATTGGAGACTTCGACGTTCTGCGCGCCAAACACCAGGCGCACCAACTGGATCAGCATCAAGCTGATGCCCCAAGTGGCGAGCAGGGTTTCCAGCGGCCGGCCGTACAGATGGCGAATCACCGTACGCTCCAGCGCCATGCCGATCGCGGCGGTGACGAAGAACGCCACCGGCAAGGCGATCAACGGGTAGAACTCGATGGCCGCGGGCACGTAGCGCTGCATCAGTAACTGCACCACATAGGTCGAGTAGGCGCCGAGCATGAGCATCTCGCCGTGGGCCATGTTGATCACACCGAGCAGGCCGAACGTGATCGCCAGGCCCAGGGCCGCGAGGAGCAGGATCGACCCCAGGGACATGCCGCTGAAGGCCTGGCCGAGGATCTCGCCGAGCATCAGTTTGCGTTTGACCTGGGCCAGGCTGGTTTCGGCTGCGGTGTGCACGGCGGCGTCGGTTTCCACGCCCGGCGCCAGCAATGCTTCGAGGCGGGTGCGCGCCAGCGGATCGCCGGTGCTGCCCAGCAGACGCACCGCAGCGAGGCGCACCAGCGGGTCGGTGTCGACCAGTTGCAGGTTCGCCAGCGCCAGGCTGAGGGCGGTGTGCACGTCCTCGTTGGTCTCGGCGGCGACTTGCTGGTCGAGGAATTTGAGCTGCGCAGGCACAGCGGTTTTTTGCAGGGTTTGTGCTGCGGCCAGGCGCACCTTAGGGTCGGCGGCGAGGAGTTGCTGGCTGGCCTGCACGTTGTCGATCAAACCGCGCAGGCGGTTGTTCAGGCGTACGGTCCTGGTTTCACCGTTGACCGTGAGTTGGCCTTGTTGCAGGGCGTCGACCAGTTCGATGCGGGCTGGATTTGGCTGGGCAGCCCAGTCCTGCAGCAGCTTGGCTTGCTGGGTCGGGTTGGCGGCCAGGAAGTCTTCGGCATCGCCTGCGTGTGCGGCCAGCGGCAGCAACAGCAGGGCGGCGAGGATGAAGCGGTAAAGGGCAGTGGGCATACCAAAATGTCCTGATCATGCGCGGACAGTGTGGGAGCGGGCTTGCTCGCGAATGCGCCGTGTCAGTCGACGCATCCGGAGCTGATCCAGCGCTTTCGCGAGCAAGCCCGCTCCCACATTCAGACCGAGTCGGGCTTAGTTGCTCTTGACGGCGTAATCCGGCTTTTTGTCATTGCCAGGAATGTACGGGCTCCACGGTTGCGCGCGGATCGGCTCCTGGGTCTGCCAGACCACCGAGAACTGCCCGTCCGCCTGGATCTCGCCGATCATCACTGGCTTGTGCAGGTGGTGATTGGTCTTGTCCATGGTCAGGGTGAAGCCCGACGGCGCGGCGAAGGTCTGGCCGGCCAGCGCTTCACGCACTTTGTCGACATCGGTGGACTTGGCTTTCTCGACGGCCTGCGCCCACATATGGATGCCCACGTAGGTGGCTTCCATCGGGTCGTTGGTCACGGCTTTGTCCGCGCCCGGCAGGTTTTGTTTCTTGGCGTAGGCCTTCCAGTCGGCGACGAATTTGGTGTTCACCGGGTTCTCCACCGACTGGAAGTAGTTCCAGGCCGCGAGGTTGCCCACCAGCGGCTTGGTGTCGATGCCGCGCAGCTCTTCTTCACCCACCGAGAACGCCACCACCGGTACGTCGGTGGCCTTCAGGCCCTGGTTGGCCAGCTCTTTGTAGAACGGCACGTTGGAGTCGCCATTCACGGTGGAGATCACTGCCGTCTTGCCGCCGGCGGAGAACTTCTTGATGTTGGCGACGATGGTCTGGTAGTCGGCGTGGCCGAACGGGGTGTAGACCTCTTCGATGTCTTTGTCCGCTACACCTTTGGAATGCAGGAACGAGCGCAGGATCTTGTTGGTGGTGCGTGGGTACACGTAGTCGGTGCCGAGCAGGAAGAAACGCTTGGCGCTGCCGCCTTCTTCGCTCATCAGGTATTCCACCGCCGGGATCGCTTGCTGGTTCGGCGCTGCACCGGTGTAGAACACGTTGGGCGACATCTCCTCACCCTCATATTGCACCGGGTAGAACAGCAGGCCATTGAGCTCTTCGAACACCGGCAACACCGATTTGCGCGACACCGAGGTCCAGCAGCCGAACACCACGGCGACCTTGTCCTGGGTCAGCAGCTGGCGGCCTTTCTCGGCGAACAGCGGCCAGTTGGAAGCCGGGTCGACGACCACCGGTTCAAGCATCTTGCCGTTCACCCCGCCCTTGGCGTTGATCTCGTCAATGGTCATCAGCGCCATGTCCTTGAGCGACGTTTCGGAGATGGCCATGGTCCCGGACAGCGAATGCAGGATGCCGACCTTGATGGTCTCGGCGGCCTGCACGGTCCAGGTCAGGCCCATGGCGGCAATGGATGCCGACAGGGTGAAAGCCTTGATCAAGCTGCGACGCTTCATGGTGCGATCTCCGTAAACGTTGGATTTTTTCTGAGGGCCAGATATGAACGTTAAAACGGTACTAGCAAAGGCTGTGCCCGATGACGCACCGCCCGGTTTTGCGGGGGCATACCTGCAGCTGGAGGGTTGTGCGCACCAAAAACGAGCGACCAGGCGGTGGCGGTGCAGGTGATGCGCCTAAAGAGTGCCGGGAGGCAAAGGCGCCTTGATAACCAAGCGGCGCCCCTCGCGATGAGTTGCAGGCCGCTGTCGCGACAGGGCTGCGTCTTGAGCCCTAGCGCTTGCGCATCAGGCCTATAAAGAACAGCCCGCCGATCGCCGCCGTGGCAATGCCGATCGGCAGGTCTTGTGGGGCGATCAGCGTGCGCGCGGCCACATCCACCCACACCAGGAACAAGCTGCCCAGCAAGGCGCAAACCGGCAGCAACCGGCGATGCTCGGCGCCTACCAGGCGCCGGGCGATGTGCGGCACCATCAGCCCGACAAAACCGATGGAGCCGCTCACCGACACCAGCACGCCGGTCATCAATGAGGCGATCAGGAATACCCGCAGACGCACGTTGCGGGCGTTCAGGCCAAGGGTCACGGCGGTCTGTTCGCCGGCCATCAGCGCATTCAGCGGCCGCGCCACGCCCACCAGCAGCATCAGCCCCAGCACCACCACGGCGGCAGGCACCATCAGCAGTTCCCAACGCGCCAGGCCGAGGCCGCCGAGCATCCAGAACATCACCGCCGACGCGGCGCGATGGTCGCCCATGAACAGCAGCAGGTTGGCCGTCGCCATCATCACGAACGACACCGCCACACCGCACAGCAACAGGCGATCACTCTCCAGCCGGCCATTGCGACTGGCCACGGCCAGCACCACCAGCATGCTCACCAACGCACCGATAAATGCGGCGATGGGCAAGGTCAGCAGGCCGATGATTTCGCCGACATGCAGCACCACGATCACCGCGCCGAGCGTAGCGCCGGAGGTGACGCCCAGCAGGTGCGGATCCGCCAGTGGGTTGCGGGTGACGGCCTGCAATACCGCGCCGATCAACGCCAGGCCGGCGCCCACCAGCGCCCCGAGCAACATGCGCGGCACTCGGATCAGCCAGACGATGTGCTCCTGCCCGACCGGCCAGTTGACCTCGCCGAGTCCGAAGGCCTTGTACAACAAGACGCGCCACACCACGTCCACCGGCACCCGCGCCGGGCCGAAACCCAGGGAGAGCACGCAGGACACCAGCAACACCGCCCCGAGGGCGGCGAGCAGCAAGGCGTAGCGACGAGTGATCATTCGCCGTGGAACCCCTTGGCCAGGGTTTCGACGGCCAGCACGTTATCGATACCGGGCGTGGCTTGCACGTAAGGGATCACGATAAAACGCTGGTTCTTGATCGCATCCACCGCCTGCAGTGCCGGGTTATTGAGCAGGAAGGCCTGCTTCTGGTCGGCGCTGACTTCGCTGTAGTCGACGATCACGATGACCTGCGGGTTGCGCTCGACCACGGTCTCCCAGTTGATGCGCGTCCAGCTGGCGTCGACGTCGTCGAGGATATTGCGCCCGCCGGCAGCCTCGATCAGTGCCTGGGGCATGCCCAGGCGGCCGGAGGTCATGGCGCGGTCTTCGCCGCTGTCATAGAGGAACACGCGGGGTGTGTCGGCGGGCAGGTCCTTGCGCACCTCGGCGACCTGCGCCTGCATCTGGGCGATCAGGGCGTTGGCGCGGTCCTGCACGTCGAAGATCCTGCCCAGGTTGCGCAGGTCATTGTAAGTGTCGTCCAGGGTCGCGGCCGGGCGCTTCATGACAAAAGCGCACGACTCGGTCAGCTCATACACGTTGATGCCCAAGGGTTGCAGGGTTTGCGGCGTGAGGTCGCCGCCCACGCGCATGCCGTAGTCCCAGCCGGCGAAGAAAAAATCCACATTGGCGTTGAGCAGGGTTTCCACCGAGGGATACTTGCTAGCCAGCTCCGGCAGGCCATCGAGGGTCTGGGCCATTTGCGCGCTGACCGACTTCCACCCCGTCACGCCGCTGTAGCCGGCCATGCGTGGCTTGAGGCCCAGGGCGAGCATCATCTGGGTCATGTTGATATCGTGGCTTACCGCATGCTGCGGCGCTTCCTGGAAGGTCACGTCGCGGTTGCAACTCTTGATGGTCACCGGGTAATGTGTCGCTTCGGCGAACGCTTGAGCCGTACCGAGCAGCAGGGCGAGAGACAGCAGGGAGCGCAGGATCATGGTTGAGTTATCCAGGTGATTCGGGGGTAGCCGGACAAGGGATGGGTGTCGATCAGCGCCTCGACGCCGAACACGTCGTGCAGCAACTCGGCGGTGAGTACTTGATGGGGCGTGCCACTGGCGACGATGCGTCCGTGGTCGATCACATAGAGGCGGTCGCAAAAGGCGGCGGCCAGGTTCAGGTCGTGGATGCTGGCCAGGGTGCCGATGTTCAGGCGTTTGACCAGCCTTAAAAGCTCAAGCTGGTAGCGCGGGTCGAGGTGGTTGGTCGGCTCGTCGAGGATCAACAGTTGCGGTTGCTGGGCCAATGCACGGGCCAGGATGACGCGCTGTTTTTCACCGCCCGACAGCGTGCCGAACGCGTGGTCGTCAAAGCCCTGCATGCCCACCGACGCCAGCGCCTGTTGCACCAGTTGCTGGTCCTGCGGCGTGTCGCTGTCAAACAAACCCTTATGGGGTGTGCGGCCCATGGCGACCACTTCATCCACGCGCAGGCCGAAGGCATCCGGAAATTCCTGCAGCACCACGGCAATACGTTGCGCGCACCACTTGGCGCTTTGCTTCCACACGTTCCGATGGTCGAGCCGCACTTCACCCTGTTCCGGTTGGGTGAACCGGTAGGCGCAGCGCAACAGGCTGGTCTTGCCGCTGCCGTTGGGCCCGATCAGCCCGACAAATTCCCCCGCACCGACCTGCAGGCTGGCGTCACGCAGTTGGAACCGGTGATGGCAGCGGTCGTGACCCGGTGGGGTCCAGCCAAGCTGGGCGAGGGTGAGTGAAGTCATCGTTACTCTCTGGATCAACACAATTGAACGGTGGGGGCTGGCTTGCCGGCTATAGCAGTTTGTCTGGTCCAGATGCACTGCCTGAACCGCCGCCATCACAGGCAAGCCAGCTCCCACATGGGGTTCCGCTAAAAGGTGTAGTCCGCCGTGACGAAGAACGAGCGCGGTTCACCGAGGATCCACTGTTGGCCGTCGTTGTACTGGCTGACGGCGTAGGTGCGGTCGAACAGGTTGTTCAACTGCAGGCCCAGGGTGGTGTTGCGCAGTGCTTTCCACGAGACGGTGGCGTCGACCACGGTGTAGCTCGGCAACTCGTTCTGGTTGGCCATGTCGGCATACCGCGCATCGACATAACGCACACCGGCGCCGGCGCGGATATCGTCGGTCACGGCCTTGCTCAGCCACAGGTTGGCGGTGCGGCGCGGTACGTCCACCGGGCGGTTGCCGTCGCGCGATACCTGTACGCCGTCGACGTCCTGCTTGAAGTCGTCGTACTGCGCCCGCACGAAGGCGGCATTGGCTTGCAGTTGCCAGGCGTTCGGCAGTTGCAGGTCGAGGCTGGCTTCCAGGCCATTGGACGATTGCTGGCCGACTTGCTGCTGTTGGTCCGGGTCGCCCGGCACGTCGGTGAGCAGTTTCTTCTTGACGATATGGTAGGCGGCCAGCGTCCATTCACCGCGTTGGTCCCAGAAGGTTTGCTTGATGCCGATCTCGCTTTGCTTGGCCGTCGACAGGTCGAACTGCTGCTGGCTCTTGCTCAGGGAAATCAAGCCGCCGACGCCGTCGGTGCTGGTGGCGTACTGGCCGTAGACCGACGTGTCCGGGGTGATCGCATACACCAGGCCGGCCTTCCAATTGTTGCCGGTGAGGGTCTTGTCGTTCTGGCTGCCGTCGCGCAAATCATCGCGATCAATGTGCGCGTAGTCACGGCGGATGCCGGTGACCAGCGACAGTTGATCGGTGAGTTGCAGGCGGTTTTCAGCGAAGCCGGCGACGGTCTTGGTGGTAGTGGCGAACACCGGTTTGAACGGGGAGTTACTGGCGAACTGTCCAGGCGCCGGGTGGTTCACGTCGATAGGTTGGCCACCGTTGAAGGTGTCTTTAAACGGGGTGTTGCTGGCCAGGCGGAAGCGGATGCGGTTGTACTCCACGCCGGTCACGGTCTGGCTGTCGAGGCCGAACAGGGTGTGCTTGAAGGTGAAGGTCTGGCGATCACCGACCTGTTCCTGGTTGTGCTTGATGCCGAAGTTGCCGCTGCGGGTGAGTTGGCCGTCGGTGAAGTTGTAGTTCTCGGCGTTCTGCCAGCGACGCTGGTTCTTCAGGTAGTACAGCTCGTTGGTGGCGCTGACATGGTCGTTGATCTGCCACTCGCTGGTCAGGCGCGTCCACTGGTCGTTGTAGTGCTGGATGTCGTTGCTGACGTTGTAGTTCTTGTCGCGCAGGCCCTTGTGCAATTGGCCGTTGATCAGCGGGGTGCCGAAGTAGTTTTGCGGGCGCTGGTCGCCGTAGTCGCTGGCCAGGGTAAAGCTCAGGTTGTCTGCCGCCTGCCAGCGCAGCGCGCCGCTGACGAAGTCGCTGCTGGAGTCGCCACGGTCGATGAAACCGTTGCTGCGCAGGCGATTGAGGTTCAAGCGATAGCTCAGGGTATCGGTCAGCGAGCCGCCGCTGTCCAGGGCTTCCTGCTGGCGGTCGTAGGAGCCGTAGCCGAGGCGGATATGGTTTTCGATCTCGCCGCTGAAGGGCTTTTTCGGCACGGTGTTGACCACCGCACCGGTGGCACCTTCGCCGTACAGCACTGATGCCGGGCCGCGCAAAACGTCCACGCGCTCCACCGACCAGGTGTCCACCGGGAAGGTCGAGGTCCCCATGCCCATGTACATACGGTTGCCGTCATACAGCTGCATCACCGAACCCTGGCCGGTAAAGCCACGGGCCGAGAGCGACGTGCCGCCGTCACCCGGCGAGCCGGTGCGGCTGATGCCGGTGGCGCGGGAAATCGCGTCCTGCACGCTGGCGTCGCCGCGTTCGCGGATCTGCGTGCCGGTCTGGCTCTCGACGCTGCCCGGGGTTTGCAGGGCCGTGAGGTTCAGGCGCGAGCCGGCGGTGGTCGGCGTGTTCAGGTCGACGCGTTCGTCATCCACCGCAGGCGCGGTGACGGAGCTGGCGGGCAGGGTCAGGGCCTGGGCGCTGGTGTGCAGGGCGAGCAGGCACAGGCCGGACGCAAGGTACTTGTTCATCAGACGGAAAATCGCTTCTTCGAGGCGGTGCTCGCCGTAGGGGACGGCGAGCCGGGGTATGCAGCAAGTGTTATAAGTTAACACTTACTGCGTCGTGGGCGAAAGCCCGCGTAAGACTACATAACGCCTCTAAGTGGGGCATCTCGTCTATTTCATGCCGAACCTGAGGCGGATTCATGTGGGGCGAACAGCCGCGACAGCACCAGGCGATCCAGCACCCACACGACGATCAACGACGCGCCCACCAACGGGAAAACAATCGCCAGCCCGAGCATGATGACCATCGCGGTTTTCCACTTCGGCAGGTCATGGCGCAACGGCGGAACCCCCAGGCCGCCTGCAGGCCTGCGCTTCCACCAGATCACCACGCCGCTCACGGCGCTGAGCAGGATCATCAGGCAGATCAGCAGGACCACCAATTGGTTGATCCAGCCGAACATCTTGCCTTCGTGCAGCATCACCCCGGTTTCGGTGGCCCGCGCCACGCCGTTGTAGTGGTCCCAGCGCACATCGGCCAGGACCTTGCCGGTGTACTGGTCCACATGCAGGGTGGCGTCGTTGCGCGGGTCGTTGGCGAATACCGCGACGGTGAACACACCCTCGGCGGTGGTAGGAAAAGTAATGCTGTAGCCGGGCTCGACCTGGCGCGCGTTGGCGAGGTCAACCACCTGTTGCAGGCGCAGGGTCGGCGCGGCAGGGCCTGAGTGCTGGCCGGAGTGATTCATGTGTTCGGCATGGTCGCCGGACATCGGCATCGGCGTGTTTTCCATGGCCCAGGGCACGGTCTGCTGGCTGGCGGTGTTGAGCACCCGCGCCTGCTGGTCGGACTGCGGCACGTTGTTCCACATGGCTGCCGGGAACGTGTTCCACAGGTCGGCGTATTGCTTGCCCCAGAAGCCGGTCCAGGTCATGCCGCTGAGCAGCATCACCAGCAAAAACGCCGCGCCCCAGAAGCCTGCGACCGCATGCAGATCACGCCAGAATACGCGGCCGCGGCTATTGAAACGCGGCCACAGCACCCCGGCCGATGACTTGCCGCGCGGCCACCACAGGTACAGGCCCGACACCACCAGCATCACGCCCCAGCCGGCAGCGAGTTCCACCAGGCGATCACCGACGGTGCCGATCATCAACTCGCCATGCAGCGCGCGGGCGATGGCCTGCAGGTTGTTTTTTGCATCTTGTTCGCCGAGCACGGTGCCGCGATAGGGATCGACGAACACCGTGACTTCACGCCCACCGTCGTGCATCACGAATTGTGCGCTGCTGGTGGCGTCGGCCGGGGGCAGGTACTTGCTGATCTTGCCCTGGGGGAAAGCGGCCTGGGCGCGTTGCAGTTGCTCGTCTGCGCTCAACGCGTGCTCGGCGCTCTGGACCTTGAGCAGGTCGCCGTACATCAGCGGGTCGAGCTGGGGTTTGAACAGGTAGATGATGCCGGTCAGCGCCAGCAACACCATGAAGGGGGCGACAAACAGGCCGGCGTAGAAATGCCAGCGCCAGGCCAGGTTGTAGAAGGATATCTTTTGAGTGGTCATCAGGTGCTCCGCACAGGCTCGTTATTTATTGGGTGTAAACGCAGGACCTGCAGGCGCCGGCAAACCGGCGCCTGCAGGGTGTGCGTCAGAAGCTCATGTCCACCTTGGTCCAGAGCGTGCGCCCCGGTTCCTTGATGGCTTGCGGGTCGTTGGCGGGGTAGCCGAAGCCGGCGTTACCCGCCAGGTTCAGATGCTCGGCGTAGGCCTTGCCAAACAGGTTGTCGACGCCGGTACTGACCTTGAAGTTTTTATTGATGCGGTACGCGGCGTTCAGCGAGAACACGCCGAAACCTGCGCTCTTGTCGAAGTCCTTGCCGACCACATTGCCCTTGTTCCGGTCGATGCGGTTCTGCGCCGCAACCACGCGCCACAGGGCACCGGCGCTCCAGTCATCCTCGCTGTAAGTGAGGCCCAGGCGCGCATCCAGGGGCGGCATTTGCGGCAGGGCCTTGCCGTCGCTGCTGTTCTTGCCCCAGGCGTAGGCCAGGGTCGCGTCGGCCTTCCACTGGCGAGTCAGCTTGTAGGCCGCGCCGAGTTCACCGCCCATGATTCGCGCATCCACATTGCGTGCCTGGGAGGTGGTGCCCATCATTCCTGGCTGGTAGTCGAACAAGATGAAATCGCGGACCTGGCCGATGTATCCCGAGGCCCAGGCTTCGAGGTCGGCGGTTTTGTATTGGGCGCCGACGTCGAGCTGGGTGGTCTTCTCCGGCTTTATGCTGTCGAAGGCGTTGACTGAACCGGCCGGGCCGTTGTCCGGGGAAAACAGTTCCCAGTAATCGGCAAAGCGCTCGGCATGGCCCAGGCCTGCGTAGACGGTGGTCGGGCTGTCTGCCAGGTCGTGTTCAAAGCGCACGAAACCTGACGGCAAGGTGTCGGCGCGGGATTTGTCGGCGGTCGGGTTGGGGCTGGGCATCATGCCCGCATCGAGGGTTTGCCGGAAATCCTTGGCTGAGGCGCGATCCAGGCGCGCCCCGGTGATCAGGCGGTCGCGGTCGGCGGCGTACCAGGTCAGTTCGCCGAATGCGCCGTAGTTGTGGAAGTTGGCGTCCTTGACCTTGGGCAAATCCTTGTAGGTATCGATACCCATGCTGCTGCGCTGGCGATGCTCGTTGGTCTGCGCATCCAGGCCGCCGATCAGTTGCACATCGGCCCAGCGCCAGGTGGCCTTGACCCGCGCACCGAGGGTGCGGCGGTCGACGTTGGCGGCCATGGGCCCGGCCATCATCCCGGTGCCCGAGGGCACGCGCAGGCTGTAGTTGTCCATCACATGGTCGGCATAGTTGTAGTAGACCTGGGCCTCGACCTTGTCCAGCACGGCGCCGATGTTGGACTTCTCGAAGCGCAGCCCCAGGCTTTCGCGCAGGAATTGCGAACCGTCCATGCCGCGTCCGGCGTAGCGCGCTTCGCCATCGCCGCGGCCGGCGGTGAGTTCCAGCAGGGTGTCGGCGTCCGGGGTGAAGCCGACCGCGACGTCGCCATTCCACTTGTCGTAGCGCGAGGCGACGGTGTCGTGATTGCCGTCCTTGTAGTCGTCGGCATGCGCCTGGTTGCCGATCACCCGCACATAGCCGAGGGGCCCGCCGGCCGCCGCATCAATGACCTTGTCGAAGCGCCCGTTGGAGCCGGCCAGCACACTCGCGTTGAGGCGTGTACCGAGTGCGCCGAACTGCTCCGGCTCGCGCTCGAACAACACGGTGCCGGCCGATGCGCCGGGGCCCCACAGCACGGTTTGCGGGCCCTTGATCACGGTGAGCTTGTCGTAGGTTTCCGGCGAAATGTAGGAGGTCGGCGCATCCATCCGACCCGGGCAGGCGCCGAGCATCATGCTGCCGTTGGTGAGGATATTCAGGCGCGAGCCGAACATGCCGCGCAGCACCGGGTCGCCATTGGTGCCGCCGTTGCGCACCAGGGCGAAGCCGGGGATGGTCTTGAGGTAGTCGCCGCCGTCGCTGGCGGGCACCGGCTGGCGCGGGTCCTTGGGGTTGGTGACCACGGTCAGCGGCGAGCTGGGGGCAATCGCGGTGATCACGGTGGGGCTCAGTTCATGCTCGTCGGCCTGGGCCTGTGGCGCCAGGAGTGCGCCGCATAAAACGGCGAGCACAGGGGTACATCCCATACGGGTGTCAGCAGAAAACCTGGACATGACAAATTCCATCAATCAATCGTAAACAACACGGCCAGCAGCCTGCGGCTGTCTGTCTAAAGTCGGCCGGGGTGAAGTAACGGTGCTCGGTGCCTACGAGACGATGGGCGGCGCGCGGCTGCGGGCGCCGGGGAAGATGCTCTGCCGGGCATGACCCAGGCGTGGGGTGGGGGTGAGGGCGTTGGCCGGCGGTGGGTTACCGAGGCTGAGGTAGGACACGCTGCCCGGCAGCGCGGGGCAACTGAACAGCAGGCTGCAATAGCCGCATTTTTCCCAGAGGACGTGGTGTTCGTCGGCGGTTCTTTTCGGTTGCGGCTCGCCATGGCAACTCGGCATGTCCATGGACATTTCCATGGACATGCCGACGTGATGGTCCATCGGCATCGCCTGGGAAATCAGCGGACCGATAAAGATCATCAGCATGGCGAACAGGCTGATCCAACTGCCGCGCATCACGCGGTGGCGGGGGGACAACCTGGCGCGAGGGGCGCCCATCGAGTGTCTGCCTACTGGGCGTGCTTATGCGCGTTGGGGGCCGTCGGCGGCACTTTTTGCACCGACACTTCGACTACGACCTTGCCGGCTTTTTCGAAGGTCAGGGTCAGCGGGAACTGTTTGCCATCGGCCAGCAGGCTGCGGTCCTTGAGGCCCAGCAGCATCACGTGATACGCCATCGGCGCGAAGGTCAGGTCGCCCTTGGCCGGCACCGCGACGCTGGGCACTTGCTGCATCTTCATCAAATCGCCCTGCATCACGTGCTCGTGCAACTCGGCTTTTTCCGCCACGGGCGTGTCGACGCTGAGCAGGCGGTCCGGTGTCTCGCCGGTGTTATGAATCACGAAATACGCTGCGACGGTCGGCGCATTCGGCGGCAACTCCTGGGACCAGGGATCGCTGACCAACAGGTCGCCGGCCTTGTAGTCATCGGCATTGGCAGCAACGCACACCGGCAGCAACAACGCAGCCAGAAGCAGGGAAGATTTGAGCATGGCAGTTCTCCAGAACGGTTCTAAACGCAGTTCACTTGCGAAGAAAATCAGACCGTCGGAGAGGCGCGGGGGTTGAGGCTTGGCCATTGCTGGCGCGGGGTAGGGTTACGCAATACCGGCGGCGGCAGGCTCTGCACGGCCTCGAACCGCGTGACATACAACTGCGGCACATGCCCCGGCAACGCCACCCACGGCGCCGAGCCCGAGCAACACCAGCAATGCTGCATGGTGGAGTGATCGTCCTGCTGCGGCGCTGGAATCTCCAGCTTGCCCAGGGCAATCGTCTTCAGGCTGGCGCCGTTGGACGAACAGAAACTGCCCCACAGCAACTGCTGCACCGGGTCCTGGTATTGTTGCATGGCACTGGCCATCGGCATGGCAAAGGCATTGAACAGCACTGCAAGGCAGGCGATCCAGGCAATTGCAAAGCGTTGACGGGCCATGGCGGACAATCCGTAGGGTTAAACGATCAGGGGGTATTTAGCCTGATCGGGGGGGATAAGTAAAAAGGGGCGGTGTGGTTTGGTGTCGCAGTGGGTCAGACCGCCGTAGCGTGAAGCTTCAGGCCCAATGCTTTCATGACTTTCATGATAGTCGCGAACTCGGGATTGCCAGTGCTGGAAAGGGCTTTGTACAAACTTTCTCTTCCGAGTCCGGCGTCGCGGGCTACTTGGGTCATCCCTTGGGCGCGGGCGATGTTGTTGAGGGCTGAACGAATCAGAAGCCCGTCGCCCGCATCTTCTTCGAAGCACGCTTCAAGATATTCGGCCATATCCTCTGGGGTTTTTAGGTGCTCTGCCACGTCGAAGTCAGTGAATTCACTCATGAGTTACTCCGTTTTTTCAAAGTCTTCTGCAATTTGTTTTGCGCGCTGAATGTCACGTTTCTGAGTTGATTTGTCGCCGCCGATCAACAGCAGGTAGACCACCTCGCCTCTGCGAGTGAAATAGACCCTGTAGCCAGGGCCATAGTGGATGCGCATTTCGAAAACACCATTTCCGAGTGCTTCGCAGTCTCCAAAGTTGCCCCATTGCGCGTTGTCCAACCTTGCCAGTACGCGTGCTCGCGCGGGTTTACTGCGTAACGAATCAAGCCATTCTAGAAAGTGTTTTGACTTCTTAAATTGAATCATCTTGGATCGTATTCCTTGGGATACAAGGTGGCAAGATGCGACGCGCTGCAAAAGCAGTGCATCCCCTTCGCGGAGGCTGATGCAAAACCGCGAGAGGGGAGGTTAGGACGGGGGCTTTGGGCTGAACCAGCCAGGCGGCTCGGAAGTGTTTGTAGGGAGATTCTGCTTTTTAAGGGGAGGCAAAATCGGTGACCACCCGGGTGGTTATGCGTACAAACAGAAATTTCCGACAGGTCTTTGAGGTTGTCCCTAGGACACTCAATCTCTAGTCTCCGTACACCGCTGAAAACTCAGCGGACGGGCGTCGCGGCCCGGATTCCTATTGGACACTGAGCGTCATCGTCTGCTTTCAGTTGGCGCTTTTTTATCGTCTACTGTGCGGCGCTATGGCGGCTGTACGCGGGATACCTTCGGGTATGCCGGGTTTCCTGAGGACCGGTCCGCGAACCTGCGTACAGCTGCCACCCCCCTATCGCGTCGCGGCGATCAGTGGCAGCTCCATTTCCTTAGGAGTTCCACAATGATCAAACCCACCCCCAATCCTCCCATCCGGCTATTCACCGTGGCCGATGGAATCAGCACTGAAGACCTTTTGGTCAATCTCAGCGAAACACTCGCTTCAGCCAATGCACTGAGTTGCGACATTGCCTTCAACCTGGAAGGCGCACCGCGCGAGGAATTGCTTGGCGTCGCGCAGTTGATCGAGCTGGCGCAATTGCTCGCTGACCGTGTGCACGATGGTGTCGGACAGGCGACAGCCACGATGAACTGAAGACACGCTGCAATCGGTAGGAGCCGGCTTGCCGGCGATGAGGCCATCGAGGCCGGCGGCGGGTTTTCGGGCGCCATCGCTGGCAAGCCAGCGCCTACAGTGAATGCAGTGTCTGAAAGGTGAGGTACGCGATCAGAAAATTCTGACAGCTCATTAGGGGGGCAGGAAGCTAAACCTCTTATATCCGTACACCGCTGCAAACTCAGCAGTCGGGAGTTGCGGTACCCGTACACAAGCGTGATCGTGTGGCCGGCCTTAGACTTCCCAGCTGGCTTCGCGTATGTGATTGAAGTTGACGACATCTACGCAGTGCTGATGAGCAAATCCCGCGACTCTAAGATCGTCAGTCAAAACCAGATAATTATCTTTTGCTGCGGCGACAATACCGACATCTGTAAGGCCATAGGGTGACAACTCATAATCGCGACTTATAGCCAAGGCTGGAATGTGCGTCTCGATTATTGTGGAAAGTGAGTGCGTTAGCGTTTCATAGAAGTCGTGCAGCTTGCTCCCATAAAGTCCATTTGTCAGGTTGCTGACTTCAGCGAGAATGTGGGGCGTTGAAACGAGCTTTTCAAATTGATCGATTACTTTAAGCAGAAGTTGATAGTCTTCATTGCTGTAGCCGCGTGTTCTCTTGAATTCCCCGATGCTGGGCGTTCCTCCTATCAGTGCCAGAAGTAACAAATTAGTGTCAACGATGATTCCTTTTCTTCGATACTTCTTGATGTAAGTATCTATCATATCTCACGGATCTTCATGGAGCGGAACTCGCCAGTCTCCGCGTCAATGATGAAGGTCTTGTATTTTCGTTCAAACATTTCTCCGGAAAGAGCTGCACCTATTCTCTGGAGTTTGTTAGGGTTTGGGACGTTAAAGCCCAGTGTGATTGCCCAAGCTTTTTTGTTTGGATCTAGCTCTACTTCCTCAAGCATTAAATCGTTCAGCGCCATTTCCTGCCCGAGAAAATCGTTGGCTGCTGCTTTTGCAACTTTAACAGCCTCTTTAACTTCTATCATGTCAGCTCCTGAATATCGGTGGGCCGGGCTTGAACTGCTTCTGGAGTTTAGCACTTCGTGTTGGAGGTTCATCGCCGTCTCTTGAAGGTAAAAATAGATCGGATAGAGGTTGGCGGATGATCCTGATCTATCACATGAACGCTGCCAATGAATCGATTGTTTCTGCGGGCGACAAAAACTCCCGGTCCACCGCAACCAACACCGGCCGCTTCAACACCAAGACCGGCACGCCACGCTCGCGCGCCACTTCCAGTTTCGGCTCGGTGGCGGTGCTACCGCTGTTCTTGCTGATCAGCACATCAATTCCGCGCCGTGCAAACAACGCGCGTTCGTCTTCGAGCAGAAACGGCCCACGTGCGCCGATCACTTCGCAACGTTCATTCCCCGGATACACGTCGAGCGCGCGTAGCGTCCAGAATTGGTCGGCAGGGATTTCATCGAGGTGCTGCAGCGGCTCGCGACCCAGCGTGAACAGCGGCCGCTTGAAGGGTTTCAAAGCGTCGATCAGCTCGGCCCAGTCAGCGACCTCGCGCCAATCATCTCCCGGCTGCGGTTGCCACGCCGGGCGTCGCAGCGCCCAGCAAGGGATGCCGCTGATCCGCGCGGCCTCGGCGGCATTGCGGCTGATCTGCGCCGCATAGGGGTGGGTTGCATCGAGGATCAGGCTGATGCCTTCATCCCGGACAAACTGGGCCAAGCCCCCAGCGCCGCCGTAACCGCCAACACGCACGTGGCAGGTCAGGTCAGTGGGCACGCGCCCAACCCCGGCCAAACTGTAAACATGCTCCGGCCCCAAAGTCCGTGCGATAGCCAGCGCTTCGGTCACGCCGCCCAACAGCAAGATGCGTTTCATCGCGGCTTGACCACTTCCAGCAGGGTAATCGGCAGCGCCTGGCGCCACGTATCAAACGCCCCCAACGGCTGGGCCTGGGCCACGTGGATGCGGGTCAGTTCGCCGCCGTGCTCCGCGCGCCAGTTCATCAGGGTCATTTCGCTCTGCAGGGTCACGGCGTTGGCCACCAGCCGACCGCCAGGACGCAGGTGTTGCCAGCAGGTGTCGAGCACGCCGTCGCGGGTGACGCCGCCGCCGATAAAGATCGCGTCCGGTGCTTCGAGGCCGTTGAGCGCTTGCGGCGCGGTGCCGCGGATCAGTTGCAGGCCGGGCACGCCGAGGGCGTCGCGGTTGTGTTCGATCAGGCCCTGGCGGCCTGCGTCGGCTTCAATCGCCAGCGCACGGCAGCTCGGGTGCGTGCGCATCCATTCGATGCCGATGGAGCCGCTGCCCGCGCCCACGTCCCAGAGCAGCTCACCGGGCATCGGCGCGAGGCGGGCGAGGGTCATGGCGCGCACATCGCGCTTGGTCAGTTGGCCATCGTGTTGGAAGGCTGAGTCGGGCAGGCCCGCCAGGCGTGACAGGCGTGGTGTTTCGCTGGAGGCCAGGCAATCGATGGCGACCAGGTTCAAATCGGCGACGCGAGCGTGTTGCCAATCCCCAGCCAGCCCGTCAATGCGCTTTTCATCCACGCCGCCCAGATGTTCAAACACACTCAACCGGCTGGGCCCGAACCCGGATTCAGCCAACGACGCGGCAATCAACGCAGGACTGCTGCCGTCATTGCTCAACACCAGCAACCGCACGCCGGTCGCCAGATGCGCATTCAGCGCCGCCAAGGGCCGGGCGACCACGGACAGCGTCACCACCTCCTGCAACGGCCAGCCCAACCGCGCCGCCGCCAGGGACACCGATGAAGGCGCCGGCAAAACCAGCAACTCGGCAGCCGCCACCTGCCGCGCCAAACTGGCGCCTACGCCGTAGAACATCGGGTCGCCGCTGGCCAGCACGCACACCGGTTCGCCACGTCGCGCGAGCACCGGCTCCAGGGAGAACGGGCTCGGCCACAACTGTCGCTCGCCGCGAATACACACCGGCAACAGGTCCAGCTGGCGTTGGCCGCCTATAATCCGGGTGGCGCGCAACAGGGCGTGCCGGGCATTCCTGCCCAGCCCCTTGAAGCCGTCTTCACCGATGCCTACAACCGTCAGCCAGGGCGACATATGAATTCCTTGAACGACATCCGACGGGCAGGCTTTTCATGCCGCCGGACAAAGCAGGCATAATACCGCGCCTTGACCCGTTAACCGGTAGCCCCGTGAACCCAACGCCCGCTCTGAATACCTTGCGCCCCTCGGCTTGTCCGGGGTTGCTGCGTATCGTCCAGGCGCTGGACGGCGGCATTTGCCGGATCAAACTGGCCGGCGGTTCGATCACGGCGGCCCAGGCCAACGCTGTGGCAGACGCGGCCCACGCCTATGCCGGCGGGGTGATCGAGGCCACCAACCGCGCCAACCTGCAGATTCGTGGGATCGGCGCCGAGCAGGAAGCCCTGATTGCCCTGCTGCTCGCCGCGGGCCTGGGGCCCAGCAATGCCGCCGGCGACGATGTGCGCAACCTGATGCTCAGCCCCAGCGCGGGTATCGACCCGCAGATGCTGTTCGACACGCGCCCATTGGCAGACCAGATCCTGGCCACCCTGCAAAGCCATCCGCGTTTTCATGAGTTGTCGGCCAAGTTCGCCGTGCAGCTGGATGGCGGGGAGGCCCTGGCGATGCTCGAGCATCATCATGACCTGTGGCTGTCGGCGTTCGTGCGCAAGGGCGAGACGCTCCTGGCGTTCGGCCTGGCAGGCTGTCCGGGGCTGGATGCGCCGCTGGCGGCCGTGCCTCTGGCGCAAGGCCATGCACTGGTGGTGGCCGTGCTGGATGCGTTTCTGGACCTCGCCACGCCAGAACAGACGCGCATGCGCCATCTGCCTGTGGATAACTTAATGAGCCGTCTGGATCTGCCGCTGCTGCCAATCGACGGCTTCAAGCGCCCGCCCAGTGGTGCCTTGCTGCATCTCGGCACTTATCCACAGATGCAGAAAAACCAGTTCTACGTCGCTGCCATCGCACCCTTGGGGCGCCTGAATGCGGCGATGCTCAAGGGCGCCGCACAACTCGCCAGCGAGTATGGCGACGCCACCCTGCGTTTCACTCCTTGGCAGGGCGTGCTGTTGCCCAACATCGAAAAGCCCCACGCGGTGACCGAACGCCTGGCGCAGCTGGGTTTCCTCTGCTCGGTCGACCAACCGCTGGCGCACATGACTGCCTGCACCGGCTCCAGCGGCTGCGGCAAGGCCTTGGCCGACACCAAGGCCGACGCCGTGCAACTCGCCGCCTTGCAACCCGGCCATGACGTGCATCTGTCCGGTTGCCCACGGTCCTGCGCCGCCGCGCACACGGCGCCGGTCACCTTGCTGGCGGTGGGCCCCGGCCACTACGACCTGTATTTTCGCGATGCAGCCCACGCCGGTTTCGGCCGGCTGCACGCGCGCACTCTTTCTATTGAAGCGGCGGGCGCCCTGCTGCGCGCTCGCCCACGGAGCAACACCGATGATTGATTACATCCGCGACGGTCAGGAGATCTATCGCAACTCCTTCGCCATTATTCGCGCGGAAGCCAAATTGGACCGTATCCCGGCTGATCTGGAGAAACTCGCGGTGCGCGTGATTCATGCATGCGGCATGGTCGAGGCCATCGATGGCCTGCAGTTCTCTGAAGGCGCAGGCAAGGCCGGCCGCGATGCACTGGCCGCCGGTGCACCGATTCTGTGTGATGCGCGGATGGTCTCCGAAGGCGTGACCCGCGCGCGGCTGCCGGCCAACAATGCCGTGATCTGCACCCTGCGCGACGACAGCGTGCCCGAGTTGGCGCGCGAGCTGGGCAACACGCGCTCTGCGGCTGCGCTGGAACTGTGGCGTCCGCACCTGGAAGGCAGTGTAGTGGTGATCGGCAATGCGCCGACCGCCTTGTTCTACCTGCTGGAAATGCTCGACGCCGGCGCACCGAAGCCGGCGTTGATCCTTGGTTTCCCGGTTGGTTTTGTCGGCGCTGCCGAGTCCAAGGCGATGCTGGCCGCCGACAGCCGTGGCGTGCCGTTCGTGATCATGCAAGGCCGCCTGGGCGGCAGTGCGATGGCCGCCGCTGCGGTGAACGCCTTGGCCACGGAGGTCGAATAATGCCGGTACGCGGACGTTTGATTGGCCTGGGCGTGGGCCCCGGTGACCCCGAGTTGATCACCCTCAAGGCCCTGCGCCTGCTGCGCGAATCACCAGTGGTGGCGTACTTCGTGGCCAAGGGCAAGAAGGGCAACGCCTTCGGCATTATCGAAGACCACCTGGTCGCGCAGCAGACCCTGATGCCGCTGGTGTACCCGGTGACCACCGAAATACTCCCGGCGCCGCTGTCGTACGAGCAAGTCATCAGCGACTTCTACGACGCTGCCAGCCTCGACGTGGCCGCGCACCTGGACGCCGGCCGCGACGTGGCGGTGATCTGCGAAGGCGACCCGTTCTTCTACGGCTCCTACATGTACCTGCACGACCGCCTGGCCGAGCGGTATGAGGCCCAGGTCATTCCCGGCGTGTGCTCGATGCTCGGCGGCGCCTCGGTACTCGGCGCGCCGCTGGTGTATCGCAACCAGAGCCTGTCGGTGCTCTCGGGCGTGTTGCCCCATGATGACCTCAAGCGCCGCCTGGCAGATGCCGACGCGGCGGTGATCATGAAGCTGGGTCGCAACTTCCCCAAGGTGCGCCAGGTGCTCGAAGAACTCGGCCTGGCCGAGCGCGCGCTGTATGTGGAGCGCGCGACCATGGCCAACCAGAAAATCGTGCCACTGGATCAGGTCGAGCCGATGTCTTCGCCGTACTTCTCGCTGATCATCGTGCCCGGTGAACGGTGGCAAGGTTGATGAATCCGGCGATTGTCATTTTGGGCCAGGGCAGCCTGGCCACCGCGCGCAGGATCCAGCAGGTTTACCCGGGCGCATTGATCCACGGCCTGGCCGGACGGGTTGAAGGCGCGGACCAGGCCTACAGCGAATTCGGCGCGACCCTGCGCCAGTTGTACCAGCAAGGCACGCCGCTGATCGCGCTGTGCGCGGCCGGTATCGTGATCCGGACCCTGGCGCCACTGCTGCTGGAAAAAGGTGAAGAGCCCGCCGTGCTGGCGGTAGCCGAAGACGGCAGCGCCGTGGTGCCGCTGCTCGGTGGCCTGGGCGGCGTGAATGTCATGGCCCGTGAAATTGCCAGTGCGTTGGAGGTGTCCGCGGCCATCACCACCAGTGGCGAGCTGCGTTTCGGCACCTGCCTGCTCAACCCGCCTGCGGGTTATGAGTTGGCTGACCTGGACCTCGGCAAGCGCTTTGTGTCCGACCTGCTGGCCGGCGCAAGCGTGCGCATCGAGGGGGCGGCGCCCTGGCTGGATGAGGCCAACCTGCCACAGGATCAGCAGGCGCGCCTGGCGATTCACGTCGGCAGTGCCGAGCGCGTGCCGGCTGCCCATGAATTGCTGATCTATCCGAAGACCGTGTGCGTCACCTGCAAACCGGGTCCGCAGTTGGCGACACGTGTGCGCAGCGCGCTGCACGAAGCGGGTATCGCCGTGCAATCGCTGGCTTGCCTGTTGGCCAGCGAGACGCAGATGGCCGACGTGTCGTTGCACGAAGCGGCGGCGCAATTGGCCGTGCCGCTGCGCTTTGCCGCCGTGGAGCAAGACGCGGATATCGCTATCAGCGTCGCCGAACAGCCGCTGGACGTGTCGCAGGTCGGTCGTGTGCGTGGCCGCCTCGCTGTCATCGGCCTCGGTCCTGGCGCCGCCGAGTTGATGGTGCCGGCGGTGAAGGCCGAACTTGCGCGCTGCACCGATGTGCTTGGCTATGAAACCTATGTGCGCATGGCCGGGCCGTTCCGTGACGATCAGGTGCAGCATTGCACCGACAACCGTGAAGAAATGCAGCGCGCCCGCCACGCTTTCGAACTGGCTGCCCTTGGCCGTTCGGTGGTGGTCGTATCGTCCGGCGACCCGGGTGTGTTCGCCATGGCGGCGGCGGTGATCGAGGCGTTGCACGAGTCCAGCGACCCCGCGTGGCACCAGGTCGACCTGCAGATCCTGCCCGGTGTTTCGGCCTCGCTGGCGACTGCCGCCCAGGCCGGTGCGCCGTTGGGGCATGACTTCTGCGTGATGTCGCTGTCGGATAACCTCAAGCCCTGGTCGATCATCGAAAAGCGCCTCGACCTCGCGTCCCAGGCCGACCTGGCCCTGGCGTTCTACAACCCGATCTCGCGTTCGCGGCCGTGGCAGTTGGGGCGCGCCCTGGAAATCGTTGCGCTGCACCGCACCCCCGAAACGCCGGTGGTGCTGGGTCGCGACATCGGTCGCCCCGGCCAGACCCTGCGCACCACAACCCTGGGCCAGCTCACGCCGGAGCAGGTGGACATGCGCACCATGGTGCTGATCGGCTCGTCCACTACCTGCACCTTCCCCCGTGCCGGTGGCGGTGATTGGGTGTACACGCCGCGCTGGTACGGCGAAAAACCCATCGGCTGAAAACGCCTCGACGGCCGCCAGAAAGCTCCGAGTGACCCAGGGAATTACCTGCGGTGGCTCGGGGCTTTTTCTTTTTTTATCGATGAAAACCTGAAGGCTGGCACGCATGCCCAGTAATTGCTGGGCTGGGTTTTGCGCGGTGCCCTTGCAAGCGATGTTTGTCGTCTGGCAAGCCGCGCAGCCGCTGGATTAGTGTGAACACATGCCCCATGTGGGGGCTTGTGGAGAACTGAAAATGGAGCGACATCACGCAAGGATCAACAGCAGCAAAAGGCGCAAGTTGATTGCCGCCTACAAGTTGCCGGGGGCACCTGGCAAGCCGCCTGCCGTGCCCCTCGACCCGAATAATCCATGCAATGCGGCCGTGGTCAACAACAGTGTGATTTCGTTTGCCGAGGGCCTGTCCGGAATCAACCGGGAGTACATCCGTAAAAGCTATCTGCTGGCCAGCAGCTACGTCAGCGATGTGTTGAAAATGCACCGGGGTACCGAGGCCTGGTACGACGAATTCATCAAGGTCATGATCAGCCTGGGCTGGTTGCCGTTGCGCAGCAGCTTCGAGCGGGTCTCAAGTTCCGGCAAGGGCCTGACCGTGCAATTGGCGGTGCTGAACCTGATCGCGGCCATGCTCGCCTCGACCTCATTGGCCGGGCCACTGCTGGCGTCGCTGCCCAAGTTGGCGGCCGATGCATTGGAGGCCATGAAGCAACACCCCGCTTCGTTCGAGCTGTTCAAGCGCAACAGCACGCTGCATCAGGGCGGTGATTTCGGCGTGGCGTCCTGCGCCGAAAACGACGGCGAGGTGATGATGGTGCTGGTGACCTACAGCAGCCGTGGCGTAAGCAAGCAGGTGGGCCTGCCGTTTCTGGAGTGGGACAGTACGTCGTTCGAGGCTTTCAGCGGGCAAACCTGCCTGGTGCTGAATACCTCGGTGGTCAACGAAAAAACCATCCAGTTGATGCGCGAAAGCGCCGGCGACAAGGTGCAGCTGGCAATTGCCCAATACCGGATCTAGGGCACCAGGTAACCGCGTACGCCGGTGAAGATGATCTGCGCGGCCAAGGCGCACACAAACAACCCCATCAACCGACTGACAATCTGCAAGCCCTGGTCACCGAGAATGCGTTCGATCCGGTTGGACAGGTACAGCACCACGCCCACCGTGAGGCTGGCCAGGGCAATGCTGAGGATGGCGGTGATCTTGTCATCCCAATGTGGCTGGCTGACGCCCATCACCAACAGTGCGCCGATGGTGCCGGGGCCGACGGTGAGGGGGATGGTCAGCGGCACGATCGTCACGTCCTGCTGCACGTTGTCGGTCTGCACTGCGGACTTGCCCTGGGCCATGCCCAAGGCGGAAATGAACAGCACACTGCCGGCGCCGATGCGAAACGCGTCCACGGTGATGCCGAACACGCTGAAAATCGCCCGGCCGAACAGGTAGAGCAACACGCTCGATACCAGGGTCGCCAATGCGACCTTCCAGGCCAGGCGCCGGCGCTCCTTGCTGGAATAGCCGCGGGTCAGGCTGATAAAGCAGGACAGCACGAAGAACGGGCTGTAGAGCACCAGCATCTTCAGGTAAACGCTGAATAACACGTGGAGCATGGTGGGAGCTCGCAGCGAAGGAGGGCGAGCGGGAGTTTATCAGGCCTGTGGCTGAGCGCTATCTGTGATGCGACAACACTCCAATGTGGGAGCGGGGGGGGGGGGGGGGGGGGGGGGGGGGGG
>NZ_JANLOH010000013.1:0-115354 GCF_025466155.1 Pseudomonas sp. 13B_2.1_Bac1
CACCCAAGTTTGAAAGAATTAAAATGGGGGGGGGGGGGCGCCCCCGCGAAGAGGTCAGCACCAACACCATAAAAATAAAGTGTGGAACTCGGACCATGCGCCAACTCCCCTCCCTCAACATGCTCCGCGTCTTCGAAGAAGTCGCCCGCCACCGCAGCTTCAGCCAGGCCGCCGTCGGCCTCAACGTGACCCAAGGAGCGGTCAGCCGGCAGATCAAGCAGTTGGAGGACTACCTCGGTGTCGCTCTGTTCATCCGCACGCCGCAAGGCCTGGCCCTGACGGAAGCCGGCTTCGCCCTCTCGCCGCACCTGAGTGACGCCTTCGACCATATCGAGCGAGCCCTGCAGGCCGTGCGCGTGCCCAACCTGCGCCAGCGCCTGCGCATCGTCGCGCCGCCGACCTGGGCCACGCGCTGGCTGTCCGCGCAATTGCGGCGCTTTTGCGAGCGCTACCCGGACATCAACCTCAGCGTCACCCATCAAAACAGTCACGCAAGCCTGGCGGAAATCGACTGCCAGATCCGCTTCGGCCTGGAACCGGCGCTGCATTGCAGCAGCGAATTGCTGGTGATGGAACGCCACATCGCCGTGGCCAGCCCGGAGCTGTTCATCGACGGCCAGCCGCCCGACCTGCGCCGCGCCCCGCTGCTGCATATCCTGCACGACGGCAAGCGCTTGAAGGTCTGGGAGAACTGGCTGGCGGCCATGGGCCGGGAGGACATCGATGCGGACCAGGGCCTGGAATTCAGCACCCTCGACCAGGTGATTCACACCGCGCTGGCAGGCGGTGGACTGGCAGTGATCGACCGGCAGATGATCGAGCGGGAGTTGGCCAATGGCAGCCTGCTGCCGATCACCCCCGTGGAGGTGATCGGCCCGTATGGCTATTGGCTGGATGTGGCGCCGGACAAGCTGGGCTTATCCAAGGTTCGGCTGTTTACGCAGTGGCTGGGCCAGGTCAGCAATCCCTGATGGCACGGGCGCCTCGGCCTTGCACGCCTGGCTCAAGGTCAACGCCTTGGTTTCCGGCGCCCAGGCCCAGGAGATGAGCGCGCCCAGCACCAGGATCGCCGAGAGAATGCCCATGGTCGGGCTCAAGCCGATGCCGGCCACGCTCACCGGCAGCAGGAAGGTACTGACCGCCGAGCCCAGGCGGCTCACCGCCGTCGCCAGGCCGATGCCGCTGGCACGCACTTCGGTGGGGAAGCTTTCTGCCGGGAACACCCCGACCAGGTTGCTCACCGCCGACAACACCAGGGTGAACACGCCGAAGGTCAGCACCATCAGCCAGGCCATGCTGGCCGGCAACACCGCGAGCAGGAACAGCGCGACGGCGAGGATGATGAACGAGTTGATCAGGAAGCCCCGGCGCGAGAACTTCACCGTGCACCAGATGCCGATCAGCGCACCGACAATCAGCAACAGGTTGAGCAGCAGTTCGGTGCCAAAGCCCTGGGACAGGCCCATCTTCTGCAGGATCGACGGCAGGAACGTGTAGATCGCAAAGTACGGCATCACGATGCACACAAAGAACAGGCAGTTGAACGCCGTGCGCTTGCGGTATTCACGGCTGAACAGGACGCCGTAGCCCGAGCGGGTCGGCGTCGACGGTTCTTCATCGAGGACCACGTGTTCGCCGAGGTGCTTCTTGACGATGGCGCGGGCTTCGGCGATGCGCCCACGGTTGATCAGCCAGCGCGGTGATTCCGGGGTGCCGATACGCGCGATCAGGATCAGCCCGGCGGGAATCGCCGAGGACGCCAGCATCCAGCGCCAGGCATCGTCACCCAGGCTGAGCATCGCCGTGCCGACAAAGGTTGCGGCCACGTAGCCGAAGGTCCAGATCACACTGAATGAGCCCAGCAGCACGCCGCGATGTTTCTTCGGCGAGAACTCCGCCAGCATGGCATGGCCGACACTGAAATCACCGCCCAGGCCAATGCCGATGAGGATGCGGCACAACAACAGGCCCATGGCCGTTTCGGCATAGAACTGCATGACCGAGGCGACAGTGATCAACACAAAGCTGACCAGGAAGATTTTCTGCCGGCCGAGGGTGTCGGAGATCCAGCCGAAAAACAGGCTGCCGAGGAACAGCCCGATCAGCGCCGAGGCACCGATCAAGCCTTGCCAGAAGGCGTCGAGTTGCATCTGTGGGCTGAGCAGGGTGAAAGCGATACCGATCAGGCCGAGGATGTAGCCATCGGTGAAGTGCGCGCCGAAGGTCAGGCCGGCGATCTTCAGGTGAAAGCGGCCGATCGGCAGGTCGTCGATATTGACGGGTTGGGCGGTCATGGTGTTCTCCCTATTGTTGTTTTTGATGGAGTAACGGTGGGCGTGCGCCTTGTGGTTGCTCTGTGTAGGCGCTGGCTTGCCTGCGAGCGGTGGATCGGTCGAAACATGGGTCGCTGGCGTACCGCTGTCGCAGGCCAGCCAGCTCCCACAGTCGACCTCTGCTGCTTGCAGACCTGGGATCTACAGCCCGCCCATCAACAGGTATTTGATCTCCAGGTAATCATCCAGGCCGTACTTGGAGCCTTCGCGGCCGAGGCCGGATTCCTTGATGCCGCCAAACGGCGCGACTTCGGTGGAGATGATCCCTTCATTGATGCCGACCATGCCCGCCTCCAGGCCTTCGGCCATGCGCCACACACGGCCGATGTCGCGGCTGTAGAAGTAGGCTGACAAGCCGAACGGCGTGTCATTGGCGCGCTGCAGCACCTCGGCTTCATCGCTGAAGCGGAAGCACGCCGCCACCGGGCCGAAGGTTTCTTCCTGGGCGATCAGCATCTCGCCGTGGGCTTCGGTGAGGATGGTCGGCTCGAAGAAGGTGCCGCCCAGCGCATGGCGCCGGCCGCCGCACAACAGCTTGGCGCCCTTTTCCAAGGCGTCGCCCACGTGGGCTTCAACCTTGGCCAGCGCGGCGGCGTTGATCAGCGGGCCTTGCTCGGTGTCGCCGTCCAGGGCGCTGCCGACGCGCATGGCCTTGACCGCCTCGGCGAGTTTGGAGGTGAACGCGTCATACACGCCGCCCTGGATAAAGAAGCGGTTGACGCACACACAGGTCTGCCCGGTATTGCGGAACTTGGACGCCATCGCGCCTTTGACGGCGGCGTCGAGGTCGGCGTCGTCGAACACAATGAATGGCGCGTTGCCGCCCAGTTCCAGCGAGACTTTTTTCAGCGTGTCCGCCGCCTGGCGCATGAGCAATTTGCCGGTGCGCGTCGAGCCGGTGAACGACAGCTTGCGCACCACACTGGAGGCCTGCAGCGCGCCGCCGATGGCCACGGCGTCACCGGAGACAATATTGAACACACCGGCGGGAATGCCGGCCTGCTCGGCAAGGACCGCCAGGGCGAAGGCCGACAGCGGGGTTTCCTCCGAGGGCTTGAGGATCATCGTGCAGCCCGCCGCCAGCGCCGGGCCGACCTTGCGGGTGACCATCGCCAGGGGGAAATTCCACGGCGTGATCGCCGCGACCACGCCGATGGCTTCCTTGGTCACGATGATGCGGGCATCGGCCTTGTGGCTCGGAATCACGTCGCCATAGGCACGCTTGGCCTCTTCGCCAAACCACTCCAGGAAGCTCGCGGCGTAGACCACTTCGCCCATGGCTTCGGCGAGGGGCTTGCCCTGCTCGAGGCTGAGCAACTGCGCGAGGTCTTTCTGATGGCTGAGCATCAGCTCGCTCCAGCGCTTGAGGCGCTGGCTGCGCTCCTTCGCCGTGAGCGTGCGCCAGGCTGGCAACGCCCGGTGGGCGGCGGCGATGGCCAGGTCGGTGTGCTCAGCGCCGGCGCGTTGTACGTCGGCGATCAGCGCGCCATTCGCCGGGTTGAGCACCGGGTAGGTCGGGCCACCGCTGGACCATTGGCCATCGATGTAGTTGCCAGTACGGATCAGCGGGTTCATGCCACGGCCTCGATCAGGTTGAAACGGTCCAGGCCCGGACGGGCCGCACGCAGGATGCGCTTGCCGGCGGTGTAGTCGTTGATCACATCGCACGGTGTGTAGTTGCGTTCCAGCTCATGCAGTTCTTCGGCATCCAATTGGGTGTCGAGGGCGGCCAGCGCGCTGTCGAACTGCGCGGTGGTGTCGGCACCCACCAGCATCACATCGACACCTGGATGGTTGGCGACCCACGCCTGGGCGATCTGCGCGTTGGACACGCCACGGGCACGTGCCACGCGCTGCACCGAATGGGCGATATCGAACGAGGTTTGGTCGCTGTACATCTGCTGGGTGAAGAAATCGGTCTGGTTGCGCGTCGACTGCACCTCGCCGGTGAGCAAGCCGCGCGCCAGCGGGCTGAACACCGAGACGCCGAGGCCCTGGTCGCGGCAGAACGGAATCATCTCGCGCTCTTCCTCGCGGTAGGCGCAGTTCAGTTGCAGCTGCATGTTGATCGGCTTGACCCAGCCATTGCGTTCGCAGGCCAGGAGAATTTTCGCCAGCTGGCCGGTGAGCATGGTCGACACGCCGATGTAGCGCGCCTTGCCGGAACGCACGATGTCATTGAGGGCGCTCATGGTTTCTTCGACCGGGGTGTTCACGTCGAAGTAATGCAGCATGAACACGTCGACGTAATCCATGCCCAGGCGGCTGAGGGATGCGTCGATGCTGTCCATGATGTGCTTGCGCGAATGGCCGCTGGCGTTGATGCCGCCGCGGGTGCCGTAGCCGACCTTGGTGGTGACCACGATCTCGTCACGCCGGGCGACGCGCTTGAGGATGCGCCCTACCACTTCCTCGCCGACACCGGCGGAATAGAAGTCGGCCAGGTCGATGAAATTGACGCCGTTGGCCAGGGCGTGGGCGACGATCGGCTCGCTTTGCTTCTCGTCGAAGATCCACGGTTTCCAGTCCGGGGTGCCCATGTTCATGGTGCCCAGGCACAGGCGCGAGACTTGCAGGCCGGAGTTGCCCAAACGAATGTATTGCATGGGGATGTCCTCAGGCTTTAGGCGTGTAGAAAGGGTTGCTGATCTGGTTGACCACGTCCGCCAGTTGCGCGGTGTACGGCGTACCGGTGAGGGCGGCGCGGATCGCGGTGCGGCAGGCGTTGTAGTTGTTCAGGTAGACGGCATCGAGGTCGTCGCAGGCCGGGTTGACCCAGTTGGCGGTGACGATGGCCCACTCGTCTTCGGCCTCGGCCGGCAAGGTGCCGTCCAGCAACGCTTCGAGCACGGCCTTGGCGATACCGGCCTGGGACGCGCCCCAGGTGGCGTTGCCGTGCAGGTCGCTGCCGATCGCGGCCTTGTTGACGTAGAGGGTCATGGGCTTGACCGGGATGTTCGGCTGGGCGATCACCATGAACGGGCAATGCCCTTGGCTGGGAGACGCCAGGCTGTTGGCGAACGCCTGGCCGGCCGGGCCGTTGCGCGGGCCGATCAGGATATTGATGTGGGCCGCGTTGACGCCCGGGCCTTCAAAGCCTTCGCCGATGTACAGATCCAGTGTTTTCATTTCGCAAACGCTCTTTGTTGTTATGGGGAGCTGGTTGGCGATTTTTTAGCACTGGCGCTGAGGGTGGGCGTAACCATTAAAAGTCATGGGGCTGTGAGTTTTTCTCATGCCCGCGGAAAAGCGCGCTCCATCTTGATGATCTCGATGCAAACCGGGCTGTTGCCACGGCTGAAGGTGCCCTCGCCAATCTTGCGAAAGCCGCTCGCGGCATAGAATTTTTCGGCGGTGAGGGTCGCTTCCAGATACGCCTTGGCATGACCGGCAGCTTCGATGCGCGCCAGCGCTTCGCGGAGCAGGCGAGCCCCTACGCCCTGCCCGGCGGCCTGGCCACGCACAAACAGTTTACTGACTTCGTGGCCATCGATTTCCACGACCCCCTGGATCACGTCCGTGCAGGCCAGCCACACATTGCCGGCTACGATTGCCTCGCGGTACGTCTCGGGCGAGCGGCCATCCAGCCACATGCTGATCTGGGTCGGGCCGTAATCGGCGTGGCACAGGCTTTCGACGGAGTTTTTATGCACCTGGAAAATGCCTTCGGCGTCTTCCAGACGGGCGGCGCGGATCAATAAATCGCTCATTCCCTTGAGGTCCTGATTCGGGTCAATAATCCCGGCCTTTATAGCTGACCCGCGTCACGGCAGCCACTCGAGAGCGCACATCTTGTGCGTTGACCATCTTTGTTACACACCATATAGTGTGCCCACAAACAGAACAGACCACTACATAGTGTGCAGAATCGATATTTACCGACCACACTATGCGCAGTATTTCAATGCCTAGTAGCCTGCAAATTACATATTTTTGGACGGGTTCACACGCCGTCAGAACAGACCAGGAAGGAGTATTTCAATGCTGAGTTGGGATGAAGTCGACAACGAAGACACCGGTGCAGCGGTGATCAAGGGCGCCAACGCCGGCCACGCCAGTGAAGCCAACATGGACCGCCTGGATGGCGCAGGCGCCGCCGCCGCGCTGGAAGCGCGCAACGTGACGGCCAACGACTCCGCCGCGATCATCCGCGCCAAGGCCGCCCTCGACAAACTCGACGTCGCCGAAGGCCTCGCCGAGCTGGAAGGCTCCGCCGCCCGCGTCGCCGTTGACGAAAAGCGCATGATCAACTGCCGCGCCGACCTCAACCAACTCGTGCCCTTCAAGTACGACTGGGCCTGGCAGAAGTACCTCGACGGCTGCGCCAACCACTGGATGCCGCAAGAGGTCAACATGACCGCCGACATCGCCCTGTGGAAAAACCCCGAAGGCCTGACCGACGACGAACGTCGCATCGTCATGCGCAACCTCGGCTTCTTCTCCACCGCCGATTCGCTGGTTGCCAACAACCTGGTCCTGGCCGTGTACCGCCTGATCACCAACCCGGAGTGCCGCCAGTACATCCTGCGCCAGGCCTTCGAGGAAGCGATCCACACCCACGCCTACCAGTACTGCATCGAATCGCTGGCCATGGATGAAGGCGAGATCTTCAACATGTACCACGAGATCCCATCGGTCGCGAAAAAAGCCGCCTGGGGCCTGAAATACACCCGTTCGATCTCCGATCCCAAGTTCGAAACCGGCACCGTCGAGACTGACAAAGAGCTGCTGCGCAACCTGGTCGCCTACTACTGCGTCCTGGAAGGCATCTTCTTCTACTGCGGCTTCACCCAGATCCTGTCGATGGGCCGCCGCAACAAAATGACCGGCGTCGCCGAGCAGTTCCAGTACATCCTGCGTGACGAATCGATGCACCTGAACTTCGGTATCGACGTGATCAACCAGATCAAAATCGAAAACCCACACTTGTGGGATGCCGAGATGAAGGAAGAAGCGACCCAGATGATCCTGCAAGGGACTCAGCTGGAAATCGAATATGCGCGTGACACCATGCCTCGTGGGGTGTTGGGGATGAATGCGGCGATGATGGAGGATTATCTGAAGTTCATCGCCAACCGTCGCCTGTCGCAGATTGGGTTGAAGGAAGAGTATCCAGGGACCACTAACCCGTTCCCGTGGATGAGCGAGATCATGGACTTGAAGAAAGAGAAGAACTTCTTTGAGACCCGTGTGATCGAGTATCAGACTGGTGGGGCGTTGAGCTGGGACTGATTGACTTTGTGGACGCTATCGCCGGCAAACCGGCGATGGCGCCCTGAATACCGCCATCGCTCCTCAGTTGGAAACCTGCTCCAGAAAGATCAGCTTCAACGGCTCGCTGAGCAGCTCATCCGCCGTCGCGGCAAACCGCTGAAAGTATGCCGTCGCAAAATGCGCATCGAGTGCCGCCTGGTCCTTGAACGCTTCACGCATGTAGAACGTGCCGGGTTCGTCCCGCAGTTCATACAGCACATAGTCAAGGTTGCCGGGTTCTGTGCGCGTAGGCTCCACCAGCGCCAACAAGCCTTCCTTGAGCGCCTGTTGTTTGCCTGGCTTGGCCTTGAGGACTGCGATCGATACCAGCTGTTTGTTCATGACGGTAACTCCGTTAGAGGGCGGACTTGCGAAGACGCTGCTCGCAACGGCAATCATCACTGCGCAGAGCCAGTATCCCAGGGGTTTGAGGGTGAGTTTCATGATCGGTACTCGGTGTGGAATGCGCCCATCTTTGCCCGCTCAGCCACAAAGAAAAACCGACAAAACGCGCTAACACTTTCATCACCAGATTGAAAATGAGCCCACGTTTTCTTGATTAGAAAAGCAGTCGCTATTTATGCCCAATCAAACCATCAAGACGCCCTGCGTCGGCCTCTGCTCTACCGTCTACGGTGACCTGGTCTGCCGGGGGTGCAAGCGTTATCACCATGAAGTCATCCAGTGGAATGGCTACAACGCCGATGAAAAGCAGGCGGTGTGGCTGCGCCTGGAACAGCTGTTGGTGCAGGTGATGGCCAGCAAGCTCGAAGTGCTTGACCCGCAGCGCCTGCGCCAGCAGCTGGAAGACCGCAAGATTCGCTTCATGCCGCACCAATCGCCGTATTGCTGGGCCTACCAGCTGATTGCGCGGGGTGCGCGGGTGATTTCCAAGCTGGATGCGTATGGCCTGGCGTTGCTGCCGGAGTTTCGCGAGCGCAGCCTGGCGGATTTGCGCGATGCGATTGACCGCGAGTTTTTCCTGCTGTCCGAGGCGCATTACGAGCGGTATATCGCCCCGGTCTTCTTGAAAGAAGCGTTTGGGCCGGCCCTGATCGCCACCCTCTGACCAACACCGCCGCCCCGTAGGAGCCCGGCTGGTCGGGCTCCCGCAGGTTCAGCGGGTCCAGGACGCTTCGCGTTCCGCCTGCAGGCCGTACCGCTCAATCGCCTGCTGGCACACCTGCGGCTGCAGACTCCCCTGCTCCACCAACGCCGTCAGCGCTGCCAGCACCAGGTGATGGCGGTCCACTTCAAAGAAATCGCGCAACGCCGCCCGCGTATCACTGCGCCCGAAGCCATCGGTGCCGAGCACGGTGTAGCGCGAGTCCAGGTACGAGCCAATCATCTGCGGCACTGCGCGCACGTAGTCAGACACCGCGATCACCGGCGCGCCGGTGGGCAGGCAATCCGCGAGGTGGCTGCTGCGTGCGGCTTCCTGCGGGTGCAGGCGGTTCCAGCGTTCCACCTCGCGCGCTTCACGCGCCAGTTCGCTGAAACTGGTCACGCTGAACACTTCGCTGCTCACCTGCCAATCGTCTGCCAGCAACTGCGCCGCAGCCTGCGCCTCGCGCACCAGCGTGCCCGCACCGAGCAGGCGCACCTGGGCGCCGGCGGTGCCTTGCAGACGATACAGGCCCTTGATGATCGCCGCTTCAACCCCTTCCGGCAGGCTCGGCTGCGGGTAGTTTTCGTTCATCAGGGTCACGTAGTAGAACTCGTCCACGTCGTGCTCCAGCATCTGGCGCATGCCGTGGTCGAGGATCACTGCAAATTCGCCGGCAAATGCCGGGTCATAGGCGCGGCAGTTCGGCACGGTGGCGGCCGTGAGGTGGCTGCTGCCGTCCTGGTGCTGCAGGCCTTCGCCGCCGAGGGTGGTGCGCCCGGCAGTGGCGCCGAGCAGGAAACCGCGGGCGCGCTGGTCGGCGGCGGCCCAGATCAGGTCGCCCACGCGCTGGAAGCCGAACATCGAGTAATAGATGTAGAACGGCAACATGCGCAGGCCATGCACCGAGTAGCTGGTGGCCGCTGCGACCCAGGAGCTGATGGCGCTGGCTTCGCTGATGCCTTCCTCCAGGATCTGCCCGTCCGTGGCCTCGCGGTAGCTGAGGATCGAGCCGATGTCTTCCGGCTCGTAGCGCTGGCCGACGCTGGAATAGATACCGATCTGCTTGAACAGGTTGGCCATGCCGAAGGTGCGCGCCTCGTCCGCCACAATCGGCACGATGCGCGGGCCCAGCGCCTTGTCCTTGAGCAACTGGGTGAGCATGCGCACGAAGGCCATGGTGGTGGACATTTCCTTGCCGTCGGCGGCCGTGGCGAAACCGGCATAGCCCGCCATGGGCGGGATGCTCACCGGCGCAGCAAATTGGCTGCGGCTGGGCACATAACCGCCCAGGGCCTTGCGCCGCTGATGCAGATAACGCAGCTCAAGGCTGTCGTCCTCGGGCTTGAAGAAACTCAGCGACTCGGCCTGTTCATCACTCAGCGGCAACTGGAAGCGATTGCGAAAGGCGATCAGAGCCTCGCGATCAAGCTTCTTCTGCTGGTGCGTGGTCATCTTGCCCTGCCCCGCCTCGCCCATGCCGAAGCCCTTTTTGGTCTGGGCGAGGATCACCGTGGGCTTGCCCTTGACGCGGCGCGCGGCGTGGTAGGCGGCGTGGATCTTGACCATGTCGTGGCCGCCGCGCTTGAGACGGTCGATCTGTTCGTCGCTCATGCCCTCGACCAGCCTGGCCAAGGCCTCGCTCTGGCCAAAGAAGTGTTCGCGGTTGTAGGCACCGTCCTTGGCGGCGAAGGTCTGGAATTGCCCATCGACGGTGTTCGACAGCGTATCGACCAGCGAGCCGTCGGCGTCCTTGGCGAGCAAGGCGTCCCAATCCGAACCCCAGACCAGCTTGATCACGTTCCAGCCAGCGCCGCCGAACAACGCCTCCAGTTCGTCGATGATGCGCCCGTTGCCGCGCACCGGCCCATCGAGGCGCTGCAGGTTGCAGTTGACCACCCACGTCAGGTTATCCAGGCCTTCGCGCGCGGCCAGGGTCAGCGCAGACATGCTTTCCGGCTCGTCCATTTCACCGTCGCCGAACACGCCCCACACGTGGCGGTCGGTGGTGTCCTGCAAGCCGCGATGCTGCAGGTAGCGCATAAAGCGCGCCTGGAAAATCGAGCTGATCGGGCCAATGCCCATGGAGCCGGTGGGGAATTGCCAGAAATCCGGCATCAACCACGGGTGCGGATAGCTGGAGAGCCCGCGCGCACCGGCTTTTGGTCCGCCGAGTTCCTGTCGATAGTGGGCCAGGTCGCCCTCGTCCAGGCGCCCCTCGAGAAACGCACGCGCATAGATGCCCGGCGCGGAATGCGGTTGGTAGAACACCAAATCGCCGCCAAACCCATCGTTGCGGGCGCGAAAAAAGTGGTTGAAGCCCACTTCGAACAGATCCGCCGCACTGGCGTAGCTGGCAATGTGGCCGCCGAGTTCGCCATACGCCTGGTTGGCGCGCACCACCATGGCCAGCGCGTTCCAGCGCACCAGCGAGGCCAGGCGCTCTTCCGTCGCGAGGTCACCGGGGAACGCCGGCTGCTGCTCGACGCTGATGCTGTTGATGTAGGGCGTGCCGTGGCGCGGAGTCCAGTCGATGTGCGGCGCACTGGCGTCGCGGGCCAGCAGGTCGAGGATCTGGCGGGCGCGCTCGGACCCGGCGTTGGCCACCAGCGAGGCCAGGGCATCGCGCCACTCGTCCTGCTCCAACTGATCCGTGGCTGTGTGATTGACTGCACTCGCGAAACCGTTCATGGGCACCTCCGGGCTTTTTTTCCAGTTTATGTGGGTGCCGGAGGATTTTTTGCCTGTTATCAGGCGCAGATAGCAGAATTTTGAGCATGAATCACTGCCAATCCTGGTTTTACCAGCACGTTGTGCTCAGCCAACCCGCAAGCCCGCAAGTGTGTTTAAAATGCCGCCCGCTCAATGACTGACGTTTAACGATGACCCCAGACGCCCTCGCCACCCTGCATGCCCACCTGCTCACCGCCCTGGCTACTCCGCCGAGTGAAACCCGGCGCCTGTTCCACGGCCGTGGCCGTTGCTGGCCGGGCCTGGAACAATTGACCGTGGACTGGCTGCAAGGCGTGCTGCTGGTCGCGCTGTTCAAGGAGCCCGAGGCCGCGCACCTGCAGGCCTTGAAACACCTGCTGCAGGCTGAGTTCGGTACCCATACCATTGCCCTGCAACACCGCTACCTGCCGCAAAGCACCACCGAATGGCTGGCGGGCGCCGCCGTCGACGAGAAGGTGATTACCGAAGGCGGCCTGCGCTACCTGATCGACCTGGGTAAAAAACAGAATAGCGGGCTGTTCCTCGACATGCGCTACGGGCGCAACTGGGTGCGCGAACAGGCCAAGGGCCAGCGCGTGCTCAACCTGTTTGCGTACACCTGCGGGTTTTCCGTGGCGGCCATCGAAGGCGGCGCCGACCATGTGGTGAACCTGGACATGGCGCGGGGCGCGCTCAGCCGTGGCCGCGACAACCATCGCCTGAATGGTCACGACCTGAGCAAGGTCAGCTTCCTGGGCCACGACCTGTTCAAGTCCTGGGCCAAGGTCATCAACAGCGGCCCTTATGACCTGGTGATCATCGACCCGCCGTCGTTCCAGAAAGGCAGCTTTTTGCTGACCAAGGACTACCAGCGCGTGCTGCGTCGCCTGCCGGACTTGCTGACGCCACAAGGCACGGTGCTGGCGTGCATGAACGACCCGGCCTTCGGCGAAGACTTCCTGATCGACGGCGTAACCCGCGAAGCACCGGGCCTGCGCTTTGTCGAGCGGCTGCAGAATCCGCCGGAATTTCCGGATATCGACCCACAAAGCGGCTTGAAGGCCCTGGTGTTCCGCCAGGGTTGATGCCGAAACGTCCTACGCTTGCTACGCTAAGCAATACACCGGGGTGGTGAACCTTATCCCCCCCTTCCCGGTCGATACCTGCATTCCCCGGCCAGACCCGACGGTGTCACACCGTCGGCTGCCCCGTTTCACCTTTTGGAGAACCGCCCGTGATATCGACCCTGCATGTAGCCAGACTCAAAGCCTGGGGCGCCCACGGCTTTACCGCCACCGGCGTGGTACTGGCCTTCCTGGCCACCCTGGCGCTGCTGGAAAACTCGCCCAAGGCCTGCCTGCTCTGGCTCGGCTTCGCGCTGGTAGTGGACGGCGTCGATGGCTCCCTGGCGCGACGGGTCAATGTCAGCACGGTGCTGCCCAGCTTCGACGGCTCGGTGCTGGACCTGGTGATCGATTACCTCACCTACGTGTTTATCCCGGCACTGTTTATCTACCGCTATATCGACCTGCCGGAATTTACTCACCTGTTCACGGTGTCGGTGATCCTGGTGTCGTCGCTGTTCTGCTTCTGCAACGTGAACATGAAGAGCAAGGACAACTACTTCGTCGGCTTCCCCGCCGCCTGGAACGTGGTGGCGCTGTGCGTGTACATCATCCAGCCGGAAGCCTGGGTGACCTTGCTGACGGTGATCGGCCTGGCACTGCTGACCGTGACCCCGATGAAGTTCCTGCACCCGTTCCGGGTCAAGCGGTTCATGCCGATCAACATCGCAGTGACCACCATCTGGCTGCTGTGCAGCTTTTTGATGGTGATGGATTACCCGAATACCAACCCGTGGACATTTGGGTTGTGGTCGTTGATGTCGGCGTACTTCCTCGGGATTTGTATCTGGCGTACGGCGCTGGAGTGGCTGGGCAACCACAAATAACCGCGCCGACACCAATCATTTGCAGGGGCCGGCTTGTCGGCGATTGCGGTTCGTCAGCTCCTGAGAGAGTGGCTGATGTTGCGCTATCGCCGGCAAGCCGGCTCCTACATTTGGATCTGTGGACATCCGGCAGGTAAGATGCAGGCCTTCGGTGTAGCCCCTTCGCTGCGCCCTTCCAAGAATAAGCCCTGCCATGCCCTTCGAACTCAGCGTTGACCTGACCACCCTCGCCATTCTCGCCGTCGTTGCCTTTATCGCCGGTTTCATCGACGCCATCGCCGGCGGTGGTGGCCTGCTGACCACCCCGGCACTGCTCACCGCCGGCATGCCGCCACACCTGGTACTGGGCACCAACAAGCTCAGTTCCACCTTCGGCTCCGCCACCGCCAGTTTCACCTTTTACCGGCGCAAGCTGTTCCATCCGCGCCAGTGGGTGCATGCCATCGTCGGGACGCTGATCGGCGCCCTCACCGGTGCCGTAGTCGCGCACTACCTGCCTGCCGAAACCCTGAACAAGATGCTCCCGGTGATTGTGTTCGGCTGCGGCCTGTACCTGTTGTTCGGCGGCACGCCCAAGGCGCCGCTGGACGCCGATGCGCCGATCAAGAAGAAATGGCAATCCACCCAGGGCTTTGGCCTGGGCTTCTATGATGGCGTGGCCGGACCCGGCACCGGGGCGTTCTGGACCGTCAGCACGATGCTGTTGCACCCCATCGACCTGGTGAAGGCCAGCGGCGTGGCGCGCAGCATGAACTTTGTCAGCAACGCGGCAGCGCTGTCGGTGTTTATCTTCAATGGCTCGGTGGACTGGATCGTCGGCCTGGCCATGGGCATCTCGGTGATGGGCGGCGCGTTTTTTGGCGCACGCAGCGCTATCAGCGGCGGCGCCAAATTCATTCGCCCGGTGTTTATCACCGTGGTGCTCGGGCTGACAGTGCGCCTAGCCTGGCAACACTGGTTCAGCGTGGCCTAGGCGCCGAGCCACATAGAGGTCGATCAGGTAACGCGCAATCGAACGTGACGCCGGCAGCGGCGGCAGGTCGTGGATGTTGAACCATTGCGCGTCCTCGATTTCGTCGGCCTGTGGCACGATGTCGCCGCCGGCGTACTCGGCGTGGAACCCCAGCATCATCGAATGCGGGAACGGCCAGCACTGGCTGCCCTGGTACTCGATATTCTTGACCTCGACCTGCACTTCCTCGCGAACTTCGCGGATCAGGCAGTCTTCGGCCGACTCGCCCGGCTCGGCAAACCCTGCCAGCGTGCTGTAGACACCGGTCACAAAACGCGGCGAACGCGCCAGCAGGATTTCGTCGCCACGCGTCACCAGCACAATCATGCTCGGCGAGATCCGTGGATAGCTGCGCAGGTCACAGGCCTGGCAAAACATCGCCCGTTCCCGTGGCACCTGGACCATCGCCTGGCCACAACTGCCGCAGAAACGGTGTTCGCGCGCCCAGGTACCGATCTGCGCGGCGTAGCCGAGCACTTTGTACAGGGTGTGATCGCCTTGCAGCATGAAGCCGCGCAGGCCTTGCCAGCTGCAGTCGGGCACTTGCGCCGCCGCGTCGAGTTCCAGCAGGTACACCGGTTCGCCATCAAGGTGACCAATGCCGTGTTCGGCGAACACAGCAAGGTCCTGGCGCTTGAGCCATTCCCGGGGGAACAGCGGGCCGTTGGCATCATGCAAAAAGCCGTCGCGGCTGCGGGCGACGGCCCAGCCGCCGGGGGCGTCGTTGTCCAGCAGCGTTGTGGTAATCCAGCCTGGGGTCATGTCAGTCAATCCACGAATTCGGGTTTCTGCTTACTCATATGGGCCGCAATGGCCACGCGCAGGTCGTTGGATTGCAACATAGCCGAGTTCCAGGTGGCAACGTATTCCAGACCATCATTGACTGTATGGTCACGCATGTAGCTGATCATCGCCTTGGTGCCAGTCACCGCAATCGGCGACTTGGCGGCGATTTCATGCGCGATTTCGAAGACTCCGGCCAGCAGGCTGTCCTGATCGGCATACACCCGATTGACCAGGCCGATGCTGCGCGCTTCCTCGGCGCCGAACTGGCGACCGGTGTAGGCCAGTTCGCGCAACATGCCGTCGCCGATAATGCGCGGCAGGCGCTGCAGGGTGCCGACGTCGGCGGCCATGCCGATGTCGATTTCCTTGATCGAGAACTGCGCGCCCTCGGCGGCGTAACGCATGTCGCAGGCGCTGATCAGGTCGATGGCGCCGCCGATGCAGTAACCCTGGATCGCCGCCAGTACCGGTTTGCGGCAGTTGTCGACGGCGTTGAATGAGGCTTGCAGCTCGAAGATCTTGCGGCGCAGCAAGCGTGCGTTACGGCCCACATCCTTGCCGAATTCATTCGCGACCGAAGCCAGCATCATCAGGTCGATACCCGAGGAGAAATGCTTGCCGGCACCACTGAGCACCACCGCGCGGACGGCGTCGGTGTCTTCGATCCATTGGAAAATGTCGATGATCTCGGTCCAGAACGCGGCGTTCATCGCGTTGATCTTTTCCGGGCGGTTGATCTGCACATGGGCAACGTTGCCGGTGAGTTCGACGACAAAAGCTTGGTATTCGGACATGGCAGTGATCCCTGACTGGCGAGTGATAAGGCCCGAACTATAACAAGGGTACGCCACGGCGCATCGGCCAAAACCGGGACTGGCAAAGGTAATGGAATGTTGTGAGGACGCGCTGCGTGCAGTGCCGATACATTTCATCCGTAAGGCCCGGTTTATCGGCTATACAATCAGGGCCACTGCCTGGAGCCGCCTATGCCGACCACGTTTCGCTCATCCTTGATCCTGGCCCTGGTGGTCGTGCTGACCGGCATCGGTGCCGGCTTGGGCGGGATGCTCCTGGCGTTGCTGCTGCATGGCATCCAGCACCTGGCTTACGGCTACAGCCTCGACAGCCTGGTCAGCCATGCAACCTTTTTATCCGGCGTGACCGCCGCAGCGCCCGAACGGCGCCTGCTGGTGCTGGTGGTGTGCGGACTGGTCGCAGGGCTGGGCTGGTGGACGCTTTATCGCTACGGCCGCCCGCTGGTGAGCATCCGGCAGGCGGTGTCCGAGAAGATGCCGATCATGCCGCCCAAGACCACCCTCGCCCACGCCTTGCTGCAGATCATCACCGTGGCACTCGGCTCGCCGCTGGGGCGTGAAGTGGCGCCGCGCGAAGTCGGTGCGCTGGCGGCGACGTGGTTGTCGCAGCGGGCGCGGCTGGAACCGCACATGCACCGCCTGATCGTCGCTTGCGGTGCAGGGGCCGGATTGGCGGCGGTGTACAACGTGCCATTGGGCGGCGCGGTCTTTGTGCTGGAAGTGCTGGTGGGCGCGTTCAGCTGGCCGGCGGCGATCATCGCCCTGGCTACCTCGGCGATTGGCGCGGCGGTGGCCTGGGTCGGGCTGGGTGCCGAATCGCAGTACGTGGTGCCGCACTTTGTGCTGAGCCCGGCATTGATCGCCTGGGCGCTGGTGTGCGGCCCGGTGTTCGGCGTGGCCGCGTATGGATTCACCCGCCTGACCGGCGCGGCGCGGGCCAACGCCGCGCGCGGCTGGCGCCTGCCAGTGTGGTCATTGATCAACTTCACTCTGATCGGCGGCCTGGCGATGCTGCTGCCGCAAATCCTCGGCAATGGCAAAGGCCCGGCGCAACTGGGTTTCGACAATGAACTGACGATCGGCCTGGCGGCGCTGTTGCTGCTGGTCAAGGTGTTGATCACCACCAGCAGCCTGCGCGCCGGCGCCGAGGGTGGCCTGCTGACGCCGGGCCTGGCGAATGGCGCGCTACTGGCGATCATCCTCGGTGGCGCCTGGAGCCTGGCCTGGCCCGGCGTGCCGCTAGGCGCGTTCGCGATCATCGGCGCCGCAGCGTTCCTGGCCGCCAGCATGAGCATGCCGCTGACCGCGATCGTGCTGGTGGCGGAATTCACCCGGATCGACCATGACTTCCTGGTGCCGATCATTCTGGCGGTAGTGGGCGCGGTGTGCGTGAGCAAACTGTGCCAGCGGTTCGGGTAAAAACCCTGCAAACCGCTGGATAAAAACCGCCTCAAGCGCCATCCTTTGCGCTTTAAGCCGCCCCATCTGCGGCGCTCGACGCTCAAGGAAATGCCATGCACGCCCAACCCCTCACCGCCGCCGATTTCGACTTCATCGAAGAGACCCTGCTCAAGTACGGCGACGACCACTCGGTGCTGAACCTGGCCGAACTCGACGGTTACTTCACCGCGCTGGTCTCCAGCCCAGCCCAGGTCGACGTGGCCGAGTGGTTCCCGGCGATATGGGGCGGGCAGAACCCGGAGTGGGACAACATGGATGAAGCACAAAGCTTCCTCGAACTGTGCGTGCGCCACCTCAACACCCTGGCCAGCCAACTGGCCACCGACGCCCGTGGCTTCAAGGCTCGCTTCGACGAAACCGAACACCAGGGCCAGAACGTCACCCTGGCCGAAGAATGGTGCTTTGGCTACATCCGCGGCGCGGCCATCGGCAACTGGCCGGAACTGCCGGCGGAACAAGCCGCACTGCTGGAAAAAATCTCCTGGTGCGCCGAACAGGACAACTTCGAATTACCCGCCGACCTCGACGTGCAAACACACCAGCAGCGAGTCAGCGAACTCGAACCCGCCGCACGCGCGCTGCATGACTACTGGTTGGCAAAACGATAAAAAGCTGCAGAGCGCATCTAAAACCCCGAGTCGCCAAGCCGGCTCCTAAAGGTTTTTGCTTTTGATCTAACCTCTCAGGCCGGCTATCAGGCCGCCGTGCTTTTGCTCTTGATCGTGATCGTGATCTTGATCTTGATCTTGATCTTGATCTTGATCTTGATCTCAGGCGCCCCATCAAACACGCTGGCCGGAATTCGATATTGATTTGGGGGGTAAACCGGCAGGGATGCCGGTTTAGCCGCCCCGCGCCATGGATGGCGCGTGGCGGCGGCCCCCCAAATCAATGTCGGATTACGGGCACACCGAGCCTAGGCGAGGTGCCGAGTGTTGGGGCAAGAGCCCTTTTGGTTACTTTTGGGGCTCTTTTCCAAAAGTGACCCGCTGTAAGAGCGGAACCAATCTCAGCCCTCACCCAAACAACGGATATGCCCCCAACCTGATCCAACCCCCCCAGCGCCCCGAAGCCCGCCATCGCAGGCAAGCCAGCTCCCACAGTGACACCAAATCCCACCCAATAAATATCAGCAACCACGACCCCAAGCTCGACAAGCACCGCATCTATACCCGATTATTCAAATCCGCCCCGTCGGCCACTCCGTGCCACCTCGCCTAGAATCAGGAGCCTCGTACCTTGAGTTCGCAGAAAACCGTGACCGTGACACCGCCCAATTTCCCCCTCAATGGCAAGGTCGCGCCCCCCGGCTCCAAATCCATTACCAACCGCGCCCTGCTGCTGGCGGCCCTGGCCAAGGGCACCAGCCGCCTGAGCGGCGCCTTGAAAAGCGATGACACCCGCCACATGTCGGTCGCCCTGCGCCAGATGGGCGTGACCATCGACGAGCCGGATGACACCACCTTCGTCGTCACCGGCCAAGGCAAACTGCAATTGCCGACGCAGCCACTGTTCCTCGGCAATGCCGGCACCGCCATGCGCTTTCTGACCGCCGCCGTCGCCACCGTTGAAGGCACCGTCGTGCTGGACGGCGACGACTATATGCAAAAACGCCCGATCGGCCCGCTGCTGGCCACCCTGCGCCAGAACGGCATCGCGGTCGACAGCCCGACCGGATGCCCACCGGTCACCGTGCACGGTGCGGGCAAAGTCGCGGCTAAACGCTTCGAGATCGACGGCGGCTTGTCCAGCCAGTACGTGTCGGCCCTGCTGATGCTGGCGGCCTGCGGCGAAGCGCCGATTGAAGTGGCGCTGACCGGCAAGGACATCGGTGCACGCGGCTACGTCGACCTGACCCTGGACTGCATGCGCGCGTTCGGCGCACAGGTCGAGGTGGTCGACGACACCACCTGGCGTGTGGCACCGACCGGCTACACCGCGCACGACTACCTGATCGAACCCGACGCCTCCGCCGCCACCTACCTGTGGGCCGCTGAAGTGCTGACCGGTGGGCGCATCGACATCGGCGTCGCCGCGCAGGACTTCACCCAGCCGGACGCCAAGGCCCAGGCGGTGATCGCGCAATTCCCGAACATGCAGGCCACGGTCGTCGGTTCGCAGATGCAGGACGCCATCCCGACCCTGGCGGTGCTCGCCGCATTCAACAACACCCCGGTGCGCTTCACCGAGCTGGCCAACCTGCGGGTCAAGGAGTGCGACCGTGTGCAGGCGCTGCATGATGGCCTGAATGAAATCCGTGCGGGCCTGGCCACGATCGAGGGCGATGATTTGCTGGTCGCCGCCGACCCTGCGTTGGCCGGCACCGCGTGCAATGCCTTGATCGACACCCACGCCGACCACCGCATCGCCATGTGCTTTGCGCTGGCCGGGCTGAAGGTCGCGGGCATCCGCATCCAGGATCCGGACTGCGTGGCCAAGACCTATCCTGAGTACTGGAAGGCCCTGGGCAGTCTCGGGGTCCAACTGACCTACTGAGGTATCGGCGCCGGAATGGGGAGGCAATGCACATGACAATTCGCCAACCCTGCCCACCCGGCGCCTGCGTCTGCGAACGTGAACAACTGCTGGAACGTCCCGGCGCCGACCTGCGCATCCTCAGCCTGACGCGCCAGGAAGAAAAACGTCTGGTCGAACGCCTCGAAAACCTGCAGAGCCTGCAGGACCTCGAACGCATGCAGCAACGCATGTACGAACTCCTCGGAATCCGCGTGCAAATCGCCCCCGGCCACACCGAGGTCAAGAGCATGCGCGGCATCCAGATCGTCATCGACGACCTGCCAGGCCTGTGCCGCAAGACCCGCCAATCGATCCCGGCGGCGATTCGCCGGGGCATGGAAAAACACCCCGAGATCGCCTACCGCCTGCTGGATGCCCACGACCTGTTTCGCGACGGTTGAACCGCGCTCGAACTAGCGCCCTGGCACATGGCACTGGGTACGCTTGATTCATTCAAAGCAACCTGGAACAGGCTGGCGCTCAGGCGTTCTCTCGTACCTGACGCGGGACAAACAACTGCCGGCCGAGCTTCTCGGCGGTGCGTAAATGGCTTTGCGCGCTGTCGCTTTCCGACTCCAGCAACAGCTCGGACGTCAGCACCTGCGCCCCACAGTAGTCAAAAATCCCGTAGTCGATCTGCGTACGCATCGCCTGGGCATAACCATGCCGTTCAAACGCGCTTTCATCGGCGGCGCCCAGCGCCAGCAGATGCACCTGCAAGTGCCGCAGCTTTTTCACCACCGGCGTGTCCGGGCCGTAGTCGATGGCCCAGCCGTTGACGAACACGCGGTCGACCCAGCCCTTGAGCAGGCCCGGCAGCGACCACCAGTAGATCGGGAATGCCAGTACCAGCGCATCGGCGCGGTCGATGCGCGCCTGCTCGGCCAATACGTCGGCCGGTGGCGTGGCGCGAGTGCGGTGTACGCGGTGGTCGGCGGCGGTGTAGCGCGGGTCGAAGCCTTCGGCGGCGAGGTCGGCGATTTCCACGGTGTGGCCGCTGGCAGTCAGGCCGGCGGCCACCTGCGCCGCGACGGCGTGAGTGAGGGATTGTGGGTCGTGGTGCGCGACAACGATGAGTGCATGCATGACATTGACTCCCTTTGGGCTTAAGCTACGACTAGTAAGTTACAGCCACTAAGTTACTTTTGGTATATAAGCATGTCAAGCAGTCAGTCCCCTGCCCCACGCCGGCGCTTGAGCCGTGAAGATCGTCTGCGCCAACTGCTCGATGTGGCCTGGCAACTGGTCCGCGATGAAGGCACCGAAGCCCTGACGCTGGGGCGCCTGGCGGAACTCGCCGGAGTGACCAAGCCGGTGGTCTACGACCATTTCGTCACCCGCGCGGGTTTGCTCGCCGCGCTGTATGCCGACTTCGACGCGCGCCAGGACAAGGTGTTTACCCAAGCCATCGAGGCCAGCGATGCCACGCTGGAAGGCCGCGCGTGGGTGATCGCTTCGAGTTATGTCGATTGCGTGCTGTTGCAGGGCCGGGAGATTCCGGGGGTGATCGCCGCGCTGAGCAGCTCCCCGGAACTGGAAACCCTCAAGCGCGAATACGAGGCGATTTTCCTCGCCAAGTGCCGCGACGCGCTGTCGCCCTTCGCGCCCGGCGGCACGGTGTCCCAGGTCGGCCTGCGGGCGGTGCTGGGTGCGGCGGAAGCCTTGTCCCAGGCGGCAGCCAGTGGCGAAGTCAGCCGTGAAGAGGCGCAGCAGGAACTGCTCGCGACCCTGCTGGCGATGGTCAACCGCGGGCGCGGTTGACGCGGCGGTTTACGCCGGAAGATTCTGGACGAACAACCGCACCTTGCGCGTCAGTTGATCCAGATGCCGGTCGCGCTGTTTCTCCGCGTCGAGCATCGCGCGCTTGCCGTGCTTTTGCAGCAGGTACGTGTGGATCTGGCGCACTTCCAGCGAGCTGTAGATCGACGCCACGTCCAACACCCCCATCAGGCCATCAGTGCCGTAGTCGCGGGTATTCATCAGCACCTGGGTGCCGCGCGCGCCCCGCACCTGAAAGCCCATGCGTTCAAAAACCGGTACTTTTTCTACCGAGCACGCGAGTTCCGCATGGGGATAACGGCTTAACACATCGTGCATCATCGCGCGCGCCACACCCTGGCGCCGATGGCCGACTTGCACGGCCATGAACGCAATCCCGCAGGCTTGCGGATCGTCCTTGACGGGCAGGTACAGGCAAAAGCCAAGCAGTTTTTCCGCGTCCATCGCCACGACCAACTCGACGGCAATCCCCTTTGAACCGTCCAGGGCTTCCAGGTACAGGTGCACTTCAAAACCGATGGCGTACTGGTAGATGTTGTAGAGCAGGTTGCTCGGCGGCAGCGCGACGCTGCTGATGTCGGTGAGGTTGTCCACCACCATCTGCAGGACCTGCGCGTTGATGGGCTCGGGGCACGGTGTCGTGTAGCGGGTAAGGCTGTACATGCAAATTCCTGGGGTTTCGCGTCAAGGCAGCGGCGATTGTACCTGTTGCGGCGAGTGTATGGCCTGCCGGCCGCACCCAAAAGCCACGCCGATATTGACAAGGTAAAATCGTAACGACTATTGTCTGACAACCTGATCAACAAGGTTTTCCCATGCTTGAGCTTCAACGCCCCGATTCGCTGGTCGTACGGGTTGTCAGTGCCATCCGCGCAGAAATCGACTCCGGCCAACTGCCGCCGGAGTCGCGCTTGCCCACGGAACAGCAACTGGCCGAACAACTCAACGTCAGCCGCTCTGTAGTGCGTGAAGCCATTGCCCAGCTCAAGGCCGATGGCGTGATCACTGCGCGCCGGGGCCTGGGCTCGTTTATCTCGCAGACGCCAGCCGGTACGGTGTTTCGTTTCCCGCAGCCGAATGGACGACGCCCCGACCTCGCGCAGATGTTCGAAGTGCGCCTGTGGATCGAGACCCAGGCCGCCGCGATTGCCGCGCAACGCCGCGATGAAGCCGACCTGCAGCGCATGAAAAGCGCGCTGCAGGCCATGCAGGAGCACCGCGACAACTTCGAAGCGGCCGCCCTCGCCGATGTGGAGTTCCACCGCGCCATCGCCGACGCCAGCAAGAATGACTACTTCGTGGCCTTCCATGACTTCCTGCGCAGCCAGCTGGCCAGCGCCCGCAAGACCGCTTGGGAAAACTCCGCCTCGCGTTTTGTCACCGGCTCTGCCGACGCCACCCAGGAACACCAGGCACTGTTCCAGGCGATTGCCGACGGCGACGCCCAGCGTGCCGCCGCGAGTGCCGAGGCCCACCTGCGTGCGGCAGCACGCCGCCTGAGCCTGGAACTGCCCGCCAAACATTGACCGAATACACCCTTTTGCAGCGTGTCCTCGACACGCCATTTTTTTAACCAAAACATTAGTCTGACAACCTGATAAGCAGACTGATGTGCAACCGTAGGTACCCCACGCAATGATTCACGATTTTTGCATCATCGGCGGCGGCATCGTCGGCCTCGCCACCGCCATGGAGCTGCTCAAGCGCCAGCCGGGCGCCTCCCTGGTGATCCTCGAAAAGGAATCGGTGCTGGCCAAGCACCAGACCGGCCACAACAGCGGCGTGATCCACGCCGGCATCTACTACGCGCCGGGGAGTCTCAAGGCCGACCTGTGCAAGCGTGGCGCCGAAGCAACCAAGCAGTTCTGCACCGAGCACGGCATCAAGTTCGAGGTGTGCGGCAAGCTGCTGGTGGCGTCCAGCCCGCTGGAAATGCAGCGAATGGAAGCGCTGCATGCCCGCGCCCAACTCAACGGCATGCAGGTCGAGCGCCTCGATGCGGACCAGTTGCGCGAGCGCGAACCGAACATCGTCGGCCTGGGCGGGCTGTTCCTGGATGCCACCGGCATCGTCGATTACCGCCAGGTGTGCGAGACCATGGCGCGGGTGATTCGCCGCAGCGGTGGCGAGATCTGCCTGGAACGCACCGTCACCGGCATCCATGAAGACACCGACACCGTCACCATCAACACCCTTGGCGAAACCTGGCGGGCGCGTCACCTGGTGGTGTGCGCTGGCTTGCAGTCGGACCGCCTGGCGACCCTGGCCGGGATCAAGATCGACCACCAGATCATCCCCTTTCGCGGCGAATACTTCCGCCTGCCACCGGAAAAAAACGGCCTCGTCAATCACCTCATCTACCCGATTCCCGACCCGGACTTGCCGTTCCTCGGTGTGCACCTGACCCGCATGATCGACGGCAGCATCACCGTCGGGCCGAACGCCGTGCTGGGCCTGGGTCGCGAAAACTACCGCAAGTTCTCGATCAACTGGCGCGACGTGGCCGAGTACGCGCGCTTCCCCGGCTTTTGGAAAACCGTCTGGCAGAACCTCGGTTCGGGCACCACCGAGATGAAGAACTCGTTGTTCAAATCCGGCTACCTGGAGCAGTGCCGCAAGTATTGCCCGTCACTGACCCTCGACGACCTGCTGCCCTATGAAGCCGGGATCCGCGCCCAGGCGGTGATGCGCGACGGCAGCCTGGTGCACGACTTCCTGTTCGCCCAGACCTCGCGAATGCTCCATGTCTGCAACGCGCCCTCACCGGCCGCGACGTCAGCCATGCCGATCGGCGCGATGATCGCCGACCGCCTGTTCACGCCCCAGTAACACCCGGCAATACGCCTCCATTTGACAATAACTACAAAGACTCAGAAGGAAGTACAGCATGACGGCATCTGCCTCCATCCCCGGCACCGAAACGCCCGAACAAACCCGCAAGCGCCTGCGCAAAGTCGCCGCCGCGACTATCTTTGGCTCAATGCTGGAGTGGTACGACTTTTACCTGTACGCGACCATGGCGGCGATTGTGTTCTCGAAAATCTTCTTCGATAACAGCGACCCGAAGACCGCCACGCTGATGGCCTTTTCGACCTTTGCCATCGGCTTTATCGCACGCCCGTTCGGCGGCATCCTGTTTGGCTACCTGGGCGACAAGTTCGGTCGCAAGCAAGTGCTGGTACTGACCTTCTGCCTGATGGGCGTGTGCACCACGCTGATCGGCCTGATCCCCAGCTACGCCTCCATCGGCATCTGGGCGCCGATCGTGCTGGTGTTCATCCGCATCATCCAGGGCCTGGGTGCGGGGGCCGAACTGTCCGGCGCAGCGGTCACCTCGTATGAGCACGCTGCGCAGGGCAAGCGCGGCAGCCAGGGCGCATGGCCGGCGCTGGGCCTGAACTTGGGCCTGTTGCTCTCGTCGCTCACCGTGTACCTGCTGACCATCAACGGCAACGAGTTCCTGCTGGCCGGCGGCTGGCGTATTCCCTTCGTCTGCAGCATCGTGCTGGTGGGCGTCGGCCTGTGGGTACGCAAGAGCATTCCGGAAACCCCGCAGTTCAAGGAGCTGAGCAAAGAAGCCGCCAAGGCCAAGGCCTCGCCGCTCAAGGCCCTGTTCAAGAACGACCTCAAAGGCCTGGCGGTGGTGTTCTTCGTGGCCATCGGCTACAACGCCCTGAGCTACATCTTCAAGACCTTCTCCCTGGCGTACCTGACCCAATTCAAAGGCGTGGATGTGCACGTCACGTCGCTGTCGGTAACCATCGCCAGCCTGATCGCCATCGTCGCCGTGCCATGCTTCGGCTGGCTGTGTGACAAGTGGAGCAGCAAGCACGTGCTGATCCTCGGCGGGCTGTGCTCGCTGCTGTTCGCCTACCCGTTCCTGGCCCTGCTCAACAGCGGCGAAAGCCTGATGATCTACATTGCGATCGGCGTCGGCACCGGCGTCCTCGCACCGATGATGTTTGCCCCGCAGGGCTCGTTCCTGAGCCGGCAGTTCCCGACCCAGACGCGCTCTTCCGGCTTCGGTACCGGCCGTGAAATCGGCACCGCCATCGCTGGCGGCCTGGCGCCACTGGGTGCGCTGTCGATGGTGGCGGCATCGGCCACCCATTCCACTGATGGCGTGGTGATAATCCTCGCCATTTCGGCGCTGCTGGTGGTGGTGTTTGCGTTGTGTGACCAGGGCCGCAAGCACTCGGCATTCAAGAACTGAGGAAAAAAGTTCGGACCAACGGGTGCATGGACGCACCTACATCGCGCATCATGGGCACTTTCAAGCTCAAGGGTAACGTCCATGCGCGTTCTGTCATTGATGATGGGTCTTACGACGCTGGCCGCCAGTACGGTGTTCTGCGCCAGCGCGATGGCGAATGAAGAAATCCAGCTGGTGCAACAGATCAACGACTACCGCAGCCAGGTACAGCGCTGCGGTGACCAGGGTTCCCAGGAACTGCCACCTTTGGCCAGCGACACCCGCCTGGTGCTGCCGGCCACCAATGTCGGCGACTTGCAACAGGCCCTGGCCCGGGCGGCATACCCGATGGTGAATGTACAGGCCATCAGCCTGTCCGGCCCCAAGGATGCCCAGGCTGCCATGAAGGCGGTGCGCGAGAGTTTCTGCCGCGTGGTGCTGGACCCGCAATTTGTCGATATCGGTGTGAGTAACAGCGGCCAGGACTGGCGCATCGTCCTCGCCCGTCCACTGCTGTCCAGCGGCCTTGGCGACTGGCAGACTGAAGGCAAGCAACTGCTCACCCTGATCAACACCGCGCGCGCGCAAGCGCGCCAGTGCGGCACCCAGGCATTCAGCGCGACCACCCCGCTGTCCTGGAACGACGACCTGGCCGGCGCCGCCAACAGCCACACGCGCAACATGGCCAACGGCAATTTCTTCGACCACCTCGACCACGACGGCCGCACCCCCGGTGACCGCGCCGAACTGGCCGGCTACCCGGCGAAAAACATCGGCGAAAACATCGCCGCCGGCCTGGACACGCCGCGCAAGGTCGTCGACGGCTGGCTCGCCAGCCCCGGGCATTGCGCCAACCTGATGAACCCGCAGTTTCGCGAATTGGGCGCGGCCTATGCCATGGACCCGAAAAGTGACGCAGGGATCTACTGGACCGGTTTATTCGGCACATCGCAGTAAAAAACAGCGCCCGGATCGCGGAATATTTATCTATTCAAATGGATGCAGCATCAAATTGCCATCTCGTGGATAATTCCGCTGAACTGGCAACGGTCATTCCGGTCTGTTGCTTGTTAGCCTGACCTCTTCAGGCGCTCGACCGATTGTGGCAAACAAGGTGTTCTCCCAATGATGAATTGGCTGCAAAGCAGCAGCGACATGGCTGAGCGGGTACGCCAGCATGATTGGGCAAGTACGCCCCTGGGCCCGCTGGAACAATGGCCGGATGTGCTCAAGACCACGGTAGCGTTGTGCTTTGCCTCGAGCTTTCCCCAGGCCATCGTCTGGGGGCCGCACCTGATCACGCTCTACAACGATGCGTTTGTGCCCATCCTTGGCGACAAACCCTATTCGCTGGGGCGACCTTTCAGCGAAACCTGGCACGAAGTGTGGGACCAGGTCGGCCCCATCGCGGACGCGGCTTTCGAAGGGCATGCCACCTACATCGAGAACTTCCCGCTGCTGATCGAGCGTGGCGCGGGCCCCGAGCAGGCCTACTTCACCTTTTGCTACAGCCCTATCCGCGATCCGCAGGGCAAGGTCGTCGGCTTGCTGGACACGGTGACCGAAACCACCGCCACGGTATTTCTTGCGCGGCGCCTGGCGGTGCTGGATGCGATCGGCAACGCCGTGACCAATGCCACCGATGCCGAAACCATCATGTCCACCACCACGCGCCTGCTGGCCGAGCACCTGCAGGTGTCCAACTGCGCCTATGCAGACATGGACGCCGATGAAGACGGCTTCACCATTCGCGGCAATTGGGCGGCGCCCGGCTCGCCGAGCATCGTCGGACGCTACAGCCTGGCTTCGTTCGGTGAGTTGGCCGTACAACGCCTGCATGCCGGCGAGCCGGTGGTGGTGCAGGACAATCGCATCGAATTCGCGCCGCACATCGCCGCCAGCTACCAGGCCCTGGGCGCGTTGGCGACCGTGTGTTTCCCGCTGATCAAGCATGGCCGGCTCACCGCGCTGATGGCCGTGCATCACAAAGCGGCGCGCGTGTGGTCGCCCTATGACCTGGCCCTGGTGGGCGAAGTCACCGAACGCTCCTGGGCACATATCGAGCGCGTGCGTGCCGACGTCGCCGTGCGTGAAGGCCTGGCGGCATTCACCGAGCTGAATGCGACCCTGGAACAGCGGGTGGCGGAACGCACCACCGCCCTCTCCCAGGCCGAAGCCGCGCTGCGCCAGTCCCAGAAGCTGGAAGCCATCGGCCAGTTGACCGGCGGCGTCGCCCATGACTTCAACAACCTGCTGACGATCATTCGCTCGTCGGTGGATTTCCTGCGCCAGCCCGGTCTCTCCGAGGAGCGGCGCCAACGTTACATGGGCGCGGTGTCGGACACCGTCGAGCGGGCGAGCAAACTCACCAGCCAGCTGCTCGCCTTCGCCCGGCGCCAGCCATTGAACCCGGAAGTGTTCGATGTGAGCCTGCGGGTCAAGAATATCGGCGAGATGCTGGAAAGCCTCACCGGGGCGCGGATCCAGGTGCGCGTCGAGCTGCCCGACAGCCCGTGCCATGTGCGCGTCGACTCCAGCCAGTTCGAAACCGCGCTGATCAATATGGCCCTCAACGCCCGTGACGCCATGAACGGCCAAGGCACGCTGACCCTGCGCGTGACCACCGTGGCGGCCCTGCCGCGTATCCGTGGCGACGCCGAGTCGCGCCAGCCCTTCGTCACGGTGTCCCTGGCGGACACCGGCAGCGGCATGGCCAGCGACAACCTGGAGCGCATCTTCGAGCCGTTCTTTACCACCAAGGCCGTCGGCAAAGGCACCGGGCTGGGCTTGTCCCAGGTGTTCGGTTTCGCCAAGCAGTCCGGCGGCAACGTCGACGTGGCCAGCACCCCGGGCCAGGGCACGGTATTTACCCTGTACCTGCCGGCCGTTGAGTCCCAGGCAGTCCAGTTGGCGCACCTGCAGCAAGCCGCGTGCCCGGACCATGACCCGTCGCACCGCCATATCCTCATCGTGGAAGACAACCTCGACGTGGGCCGCTTCGCCAACCAGATCCTCCAGGACCTGGGCTACCAGACCACCTGGGCCACCGATGCCGAACAGGCACTGGCGATGGCCGGCGCGGACGCCATGGCCTTCGACGGGGTGTTCTCGGACGTGGTCATGCCGGGGATCACCGGCGTGATGATGGCCAGGGTGCTGCGCGAGCGCCGGCCGGACCTGCCGATAGTTCTCACGTCGGGCTACAGCGAGGAGCTGGCTGACAGCGGCTATGAAGGCTTCGAGTTCCTCGCCAAGCCCTATTCCGCCGACCAGGTCGCACGGGTGCTGGCCAAGGCCATGCTCAAGGACTGAGCCTATTCCGCCACGGCCACTTGATTGCGACCCAAGGCCTTGGCGCGGTACAGCGCCTTGTCGGCGGTGTTCATCAGGCCGTGCAAATCCTGGTCAAGGGTATGGGTGGAGGCCACGCCGAGGCTGGCGGTCAAGCCATGCACCGGCTCGGAGACCAGGCCGGAAATCGCCTTGACCAACTGCTCGGCAATGTCTCGCGCCGCCTCCAGCGAGGTATTGGGCAGCAGCACCGCGAACTCCTCGCCCCCCAGGCGGCCGTACACATCGGCCTGGCGGAACGAAGCACTGATCACCCCGCCAATCTGGCGCAACACCTGGTCACCGGCCTGGTGACCGTAGGTATCGTTGATCTGCTTGAAATGGTCCATGTCCAGCATCAGCGCGCACAACGGCTGCTGGTTGTGGCGGCATTGCGCGTACAACACCTGGGCATGTTCGAAAAACGCGCGACGGTTCATCAGCCCGGTGAGTTCGTCGGTCTGTGCGGCGCGTGTAGAGATGTTGTGGGCCCGTTCCATTTGCCGGGTCAGGCGAAAGGCTTTTTCCAGCGCATCCGACAGCTTGCGCGTGGCGCTGACCACAAACGTGGAGAACACCAGCACCGCGACAGCCACCCCGACTTGCATCGACGACGGCTGGAACAACAGCCACAGCGTGCACGGCAGCAGCACCAGGGCCAGGGACGCCAGGGTCATGTAGCGATACGCGGAATAACACGAGACGGCACTGACCGACATGCCCACCGTAAACAGCATGACCAGCACCTGCGACACTCGATCGTCTGTCGGCATCACGGCCAGTGCGCCGGCACCCCAGACGCCGGCAGACAGCATCAGCGTGATCCAGTAGCGACGCTCCCAGCGCTGCGGGGTGCGCTCGTCGTTGGGACAGCGGAACCACTCCATGAACATCTTGACCCGCAGCAATGACGTGGCCGCCAGCACCAATAGCCAGACCAGCATGACCGTGTGGTCAAAGCGCTCCCAACACAGCCAGCAGAGCATCACCGCAGCGAGGTAACTGCCGAAAATCGCGGCAAAGGATTGCCGAAACAACTGATGCAAACGGTCAGTCCGCACCTGTTCCTCTATAAAGCAATCCTGGTCCTGCCTACGCCCAAGGCCGTTCATGAAATTCGCCTGATTCAACTGCCACGACAAGGGTGCCATTGTGGCACCCTGCCAGTAGCGCGGACAACAGAATCCAGCCGTGTAGAGCGCTTTAAAGCGCTTGCGGCCGCAGAATCAGCACCCCCAACGGCGGCAGATTCAACGACAGCGAGACCGCCTGCCCATGACGCGGCTCATCACGCGTGGAAACGGTGCCACCGTTACCGTAATTGGAACCCGCATACAGGTCGGCGTCGCTGTTGAGCACTTCGCTCCAGCTCCCGGCAAACGGCACGCCGACGGCGTACGCCTCACGCGGCACCGGGGTGAAGTTGGCAACCACCAGCACCGGCTTGCCATCCTTGCTCCAGCGCAGCCAGGCATACACGCTGTTGATCGCATCGTCGCCGATCAGCCATTGGAAGCCCTGGGGCGCGTCGTCCTGTTCGTGCAGGGCCGGTTCCTCGCGGTACAGGCGGTTCAAGTCGCCCACCAGTTTCTGCACGCCGCGGTGTTCCGGGTATTGCAGCAGGTACCAATCCAGCTGCTGATCGTGGTTCCACTCGCGCCACTGGCCGAATTCGCAGCCCATGAACAGCAGCTTCTTGCCAGGGTGCATCCACATGAACGCCAGGTAAGCGCGCAGGTTGGCAAATTTTTGCCAGCGGTCGCCGGGCATCTTGTCGATCAACGAGTGCTTGCCGTGCACCACTTCATCGTGGGAAATCGGCAGGATGAAACGCTCGGACCAGGCATACACCAGGCCGAAGCTCAGTTCATTGTGGTGATGGGCGCGGTACACCGGGTCCTGCTGGATGTAGTGCAGCGAATCGTGCATCCAGCCCATGTTCCACTTGTAGTTGAAACCCAGGCCGCCCTGTTGGGTGGGCTGGCTGACGCCGGGCCAGGCGGTGGATTCTTCGGCAATCACCAGCGCGCCGGGCGCCTCCAGGGCGACCACGTCGTTGAGGTGGCGCAGGAAGTCGATGGCTTCGAGGTTCTCGCGACCGCCGTGGCGATTGGGCACCCATTCGCCGGCCTTGCGCGAATAATCGCGGTACAGCATCGACGCCACGGCATCCACGCGCAGCCCATCGATGTGGAAGTGCTTGAGCCAGTGCAGCGCCGAAGCCAGCATGAAGCCGTGGACTTCGGTGCGGCCCAGGTTGTAGATCAGCGTGTCCCAATCCTGGTGAAAGCCTTCGAGCGGATTGGCGTATTCATACAGCGCGGTGCCATCGAACTGCGCCAGACCGTGGGTATCGGTAGGAAAATGCGCCGGCACCCAGTCGAGAATCACACCAATATCCGCCTGATGCAGTGCATTGACGAAGTAGGCAAAGTCTTCCGGCGAGCCAAAGCGTGCCGTCGGGGCGAATTGCGACAGCGCCTGATAGCCCCAGGAGCCGCCGAACGGGTGCTCCATGATCGGCATCAGTTCAACGTGGGTGAAGCCCAGTTGCTGCACATAGGGCACCAGCCGTTCGGCCAGCTCGCGCCAGTTGTATTGGCGCGAGACCTCGCCCGCCTCGTCCAGCTCGCACTGCCAGGAACCCACGTGCAGCTCGTAGATCGACAGCGGCGCGGTGGTCTTCTGACGCTCGACGCGCGACTGCATCCACGCATGGTCCTGCCAGTCCACCTGCAACGGCGCCGCGACCTTGGAGGCGGTGTCCGGCGGCAGTTGGGTCGCCAGCGCCATCGGGTCGGCCTTGAGCGGCAGGATCCCGTTGGCAGCGAGAATTTCGTATTTGTAGGCTGCGCCCGGTTGCAGGCGTGGGATAAAGATCTCCCATACACCGGACGGATGACGCAGGCGCATCGGGTGCCGACGCCCGTCCCAGATGTTGAAGTCGCCGACCACCGACACACGCCGGGCATTCGGCGCCCACACGGCAAATCGCACGCCCTCCACGCCGTCGACGCTGGTCACTTGGGCGCCCAGGCAGCTGCCGAGGTCGCGGTGATTGCCTTCGGCAAACAGGTACAGGTCCATTTCACCCAGCAGCAGTTGCTGGAAGCTGTACGGGTCTTCGGTGATCTGCTCACCGCCCGCCCACTGGATTTTCAGCAGGTAGGCCTGGCGAGTCGCGAAGTGCCCGACAAACAAACCCGGCACCTGGGTCGCATCGAGGCTGCCGATCTGCTCGCCGCTGTCGCGTGCCAGCACCTGCACACTGAGGGCTTCCGGCAGGAAGGCGCGGATAAACTGGCCGCCCTGCTCGTCATCGTGCGGCCCCAGGATCGAGAACGGATCATGGTGCTCGGCGCGCACCAGCGCTTCGACGTCGTTGGACGCCGGCAATGCAGTCAATTTCGGCTGCAGCGGTTCTTTATGTGTAAAGCTCATGACGTCTCCCCACCGCGTACAGTTTTCGATATAGGTACAAGCCCGCTCAGCAAGCCGTGCAACCCTTGCAGGGGCACTGGCAGCCAGGTCGGGCGATTTTCCGCTTCGTAAGCCACTTCATACGCGGCCTTCTCGAGGCTGAACAACGTCAGCGCAGCGTCCTGGCCCTTGGCATCCTGCCAGTCATGCGCCAGTGTAGACGTAGCTGCCTGATAAGCCTGGATAAATGCCTGGCGCGCTTCTTTCAGGTAACGGTCGGTCACGCGCTTGCGGGCAATGTCCGCCTCCGTCGAGTGATCCACGCCCTGCACATTCAGCGCCATCGCCGCCGCGTAATCAAAGGAGCGCAACACCCCGCTCACATCCTTGTACGGGCTGTGCTTGCCCCGGCGCTCATGCAGCGGCCGCGCGGGCTCGCCTTCAAAGTCGATCAGGTAGGCATCGCCCTTCACCACCAGCACCTGGCCCAGGTGCAAATCACCGTGGACACGAATGCGCAGGCCGCCCAGCGTGGCTTTCGCCAAGGCCTGCACATGGCTGGCGATGGCTTTTTTCTGCGCCAGCAATTCACTGACCAGCGCCTGATCGCCAGGGTTCAATTGGCTTTGGTGCAGCTTGAGCAATTGCAGGGCGCGGTCGATCTGTGCACCGACATCCTTGGCCCAGGCCTGGGTGTCCTTGACCGTGGTGACCTCGGGCTTGAAGTCTTTGTTGGTGGTCTTCGCCCCCAGTACCCCATGCATCTCGCCCAGGCGCTGCCCGAGCAATCCGGCAAAGTCGGCCAGTTCGCCCAGGGCGTTGTAGTGTTGTTCCTGCTCGGAGATGGCTTCGGCGAGTTCGTCGCGGATCGCGCGTTCGAGGTTGTTCTGGGTCCAGCTCCAGGCATCGCCCTGGTTGCTCAGGTAGCCTTGGGCAATCATCAACAGGTTGTCGTCGCCCGCCGCATCGCGGCGCACCATCGAGCCCAGCAATGGTGAAATGTTCGGGTAGTCGGCGGCGGTCAGGTAGGCGCTCATTTCCAGCTCCGGGTGCACCCCGGCGCTGACTTTGCGGATCAGTTTGAGCACCAGGCTTTCGCCCACCACCACTGAACTGTTGGACTGCTCGGCCGACAGGTAGCGCACCACCGACTCGTCATTGAGCTGCAACTTGGCCAGGTGAGGCGTGGCTTCAAAACGCAGGTCGCCATCGCTGGTGTTCAGCACGGTGCCGGCTTGCAGGCCCTGGATGACCGCGCGAATAAAGTGCTCAAGGCTGAAGGCATCCGTCACCAACCCGACCTGGCGCACACGGCGCACGCGGGCCAGCGCCAATTGCTGTGGCAAGGCGCTGGTGAACTGGTCTTCGCCGAGAAAGCCGAACGGCAGCTGATAACGGTTGACCTGGCCACCCGCGGTCACCTCAAGCTCGCTGAGCAACACCGGGTGCTGCGGGTCGCCAAAGCGTGCGCCATAGACAATGCGCACGCTGTCGATGGCCGTGTCCTTGCCGGCAAACCAGCGCCGCTTGGGCAGCCAGGCCGGCAGCGAGGTCTGCTCCAGGGTCGCGCGGCACGGCTCTTCGAGCAGCTCTTCCATGCGTTTTTTCAGCACCAGCGTGGTGAAGTCCGGCATGCTTTGCGCCGGTTCCACATGCCAGCTCGGCATCTGGTTTTCTGCCGCCAGCACGAACCAATAGAAGCCGTATGGCGCCAGGGTCAGCAGGAAATTCAGCTGGCCAATCGGCGGGAATGCATTACCGCCCAGCATCTCCACCGGCACCATGCCGGCGAAGGCCGACAGGTCCAGTTCGGCTGCCTGGGCACTGCGCGACACGTTGGCCACGCACAGGATGATTTCGGTACGCCCATCGTCGCCGGTGAATTCGCGGGTGTAGGCGAGGATGCGGCGGTTGCTGGGCGAGAGCATTTTCAGGCTGCCACGGCCGAACGCCTTGGACTGCTTGCGTACCGCAAGCATGCGGCGGGTCCAGTTGAGCAGCGAGTGTGGATCCTGGGCCTGGGTTTCGACGTTGACCGACTGGTAGCCGTATTGCGGGTCCATGATCGGCGGCAACACCAGGCTCGCCGGGTTGGCGCGGGAAAAACCGCCGTTGCGGTCGATGGACCACTGCATCGGCGTGCGCACCCCGTCACGGTCGCCCAGGTAGATGTTGTCGCCCATGCCGATTTCATCGCCGTAATACAGGGTCGGCGTGCCTGGCATCGACAGCAACAAGCTGTTGAGCAATTCGACACGTCGACGGTCACGCTCCACCAACGGCGCCAGGCGCCGGCGGATACCCAGGTTGATCCGCGCGCGGCGGTCAGCGGCGTAGTAGTTCCACAGGTAATCGCGTTCTTTGTCGGTGACCATTTCCAGGGTCAGTTCATCGTGGTTGCGCAGGAAAATCGCCCATTGGCAGTTGGCGGGGATCTCCGGAGTCTGGCGCAGGATGTCGGTGATCGGGAAGCGATCTTCCTGGGCCAGCGCCATGTACATGCGCGGCATCAGCGGGAAGTGGAAGGCCATGTGGCACTCGTCACCGTCATCACCCTTGCGGTCACCGAAGTACAGCTGGGTGTCTTCAGGCCACTGGTTGGCCTCGGCGAGCAGCATGCGGTCGGGGTAATGCGCGTCGATCTCGGCGCGGATCTGCTTGAGCACGCCGTGGGTTTCCGGAAGGTTTTCGTTGTTGGTGCCATCGCGCTCGATCAGGTAGGGAATCGCGTCCAGGCGCAGGCCGTCGATGCCCATGTCCAGCCAGTAGCGCATCACCGACAGCACGGCTTTCATCACCTGCGGGTTGTCGAAATTGAGGTCCGGCTGGTGGGAATAGAAGCGGTGCCAGAAGTACTGGCCGGCGACCGGGTCCCAGGTCCAGTTGGATTTTTCGGTGTCGAGGAAAATGATGCGTGTGCCGTCGTACTTCTGGTCATCATCCGACCACACGTAGAAGTCCCGCGCCGCCGAACCGGGCTTGGCCTTGCGCGCGCGTTGGAACCATGGGTGCTGGTCCGAGGTGTGGTTGATCACCAACTCGGTGATGACCCGCAATCCGCGCTTGTGGGCCTCGGCGATAAAGCGCTTGGCGTCGGCCATGGTCCCGTAGTCGCTGTGCACGCCCCGGTACTCGGCAATGTCATAGCCATCGTCGCGGCGCGGCGAGGGGTAGAACGGCAGCAGCCAGATGGTGTTCACGCCCAGGTCGGCGATGTAGTCGAGCTTGGCGATCAGCCCGGGAAAGTCACCGATGCCGTCGTTGTTGGAGTCGAAATAGGATTTGACGTGAACCTGATAGATCACCGCGTCCTTGTACCAGAGCGGGTCTTTGATAAAGGTGGCAGCCTTGGGTTTCTTCGCCATTGGAAACTCCTGAAATGCGTGAACATCCACTTGAAACACCGCGAACCCGTGTCGGAGCCGGCTTGCCGGCGGTCGCGGTGTTTCAGCGAAAAAAAGGTGTCAGGCCCGCTGCCATCGCCGGCGAGCCGGCGCGTGCAGGGGAGACGGTCTCAGGCAACAGTGAGGCGCCAGATCCCGAACGGCATATGCGGCTCCAGGCGGGTCCACTGGTTTTTGCCGTACCAGGTCCAGCGATGGCCGTTCATCAAGTCTTCGCCTTGGGTCTGGGCATCGTCGGGCAGGCCCAACTCCCATAGCGGCAGCTCGAAATGCGCTTCCTGGGCGTTGAACGGGTCGAGGTTGACGGCCACCAGGATGAAGTTGCTGCCATCCTCGCTGCGTTTGCCGAAATACAGGATGTTGTCATTCCAGGCGTTGTAGAGCTTGAGGCCCAAGTGCGTGTGCAGGGCCGGGTTCTGTCGGCGAATGCGGTTGAGTTGGGCGATCTCGGCAATGATGTTGCCGGGCGCGGTGAAGTCCCGGGGACGGATCTCGTATTTCTCCGAGTCCAGGTATTCCTCTTTGCCCGGCACCGGCGCCGCTTCGCACAGCTCGAACCCCGAATACATGCCCCACAGGCCCGAGCCCATGGTCGCCAGTGCGGCGCGGATGAGAAACCCCGGCCGACCGGATTCGTGCAGGAAGCCGGGGTTGATGTCCGGCGTGTTGACGAAGAAGTTCGGCCGGTAGCATTCACGCCACGGCGACTGGTTCAGCTGCGTCAGGTACTCACCGAGTTCGGCCTTGGTGTTGCGCCAGGTGAAATAGGTGTAGCTCTGGGAATAGCCGACCTTGCCCAGGCGCGCCATCATCGCCGGTGTGGTGAACGCCTCGGCGAGAAAGATCACGTCGGGGTACTTGGATCGCACGTCGCTGATCAGCCATTGCCAGAACGGCAGCGGCTTGGTGTGAGGGTTGTCGACGCGAAAAGTCTTCACGCCCTCTTCCACCCAGCCCACCACGATGTCGCGCAATTCGGTCCACAGGCTCGGGATCGCGTCGGCGGCATAGAAGTCGACGTTGACGATGTCCTGGTATTTCTTCGGCGGGTTCTCGGCGTATTTGATCGTGCCGTCCGGGCGCCAGTTGAACCAGCCCGGGTGTTGCTTGAGCCACGGATGGTCCTGGGAGCATTGGATGGCGAAGTCCAGGGCGATTTCCAGGCCGTGATCGGCGGCGGCCTTGACCAGGCGCCGGAAGTCATCGCGACTGCCCAATTGCGGATGGATTGCCTCATGGCCGCCCTCCTCGCTGCCGATCGCATACGGGCTGCCCGGATCCTCCGGACCGGCGGTGAGGGAATTGTTCTTGCCCTTGCGATGGCTGCGGCCGATGGGATGGATCGGCGGGAAATACAGCACGTCAAATCCCATGTCGTGGATCATCGACAGGCGCGAGTGCACATCGTTAAAGGTGCCGTGACGGGCGGGATCGTCAGTGATCGAGCGCGGAAACAGCTCGTACCAGCTGGCAAATTGCGCCGCCTCGCGCTCGACATCAATCGGGTAGACACGGCTGATGCTCAAATAGGCACGGTGGTCGGCCTGGGTCATCAAATGTGCACTGTCTTCGTGCAGGAACTGCGCGACCTGCTCGGTTTCCAGCAGGCCGGAGAGTTCGTGGTGCAGCAGCATCAGGCGGTCGCGCAACTCGTTGTCGCTGCGTTCGGCGGCCTGCAGCACAAGGCTGCGACCTTCCTGCAACTCCAGGCTGACCGGTACCCCGGCCTCATGTTTTTTGCGCAGTTCGTAGCAGAAGCTGGCGAAGGTATCGATCCAGGCTTCAATGCAGTATTCGTGGGGGCCTTGGTCACTGACGGTAAACCCGCCTTCCCAGCCATTGTTGCCCACGTCGTTCATCACCACGCTGTGCCAGTTTTCCTGGTGCAGCGGGCGCCAGCGGATCAGCACCGCCAGCTTGTCGTGGCCGTCGGCAAAGACTTTGCTGGTGACGTCAATGCGCTGGCCAACCACCGCCTTGACGGCGAATTCGCCGCCATCGATCACGGGAGTGGTGCTTTCGATCGCGATCCTGGGCAGCAACAATGCCTGGGACAGCGGCAAGAGGGATTCTTCTGGAACCTGTGTTTCAGCAGTCATCGAGCATCTTCCCCTTACGCCCTGTGGACGCTCTTTGCTTGATCTGAATTCTGAGACGACGCCGCTCTCCCTGAGCAGGGCCGTATAAGGTCCGAGCCTGCCTCACCGGGAAAAGTTCAGGTGGATGTGCGGCCATTGAGCGGGAATCAAATCGCCCCGGCGGCTGTCCACCGATAGAGCAAAGCACAAAGGAGGCCACACCGATGAATATCCCGATCCCGGCAGAAACCCCGGACCCGAATATCGACAACCCGACGCTGCCACCCACCGAGCCGGAGCCGATTCCGGAACAAGACCCGCCCCAAGACCCGCCACCCGTGGAGGAGCCGCCGACCACCATGCCACCCGTGATTGTCAGCCCTTCTCAAAGCGCTTGACGATTTTTGGCATCACGCTGAACACCAGCAAAGCCAGCAAGGTACTCAGCACCGCTGTCGATTCCCGGCCCAACCCGGCCGAGACCCCAATCGCAGCGGTCATCCACAGGCCGGCGGCGGTGGTCAGGCCCTTCACGTGCCCTTCTTCCTCATCCTTGCCCTTGATAATGGTCCCGGCGCCGAGGAAGCCAATCCCGGCAATCACGCCCTGGACCACGCGGCTCATGGCATCGGCCTGATTGCCGGACATCTGCGGCACCATCACGAACAACGCCGCGCCCAAAGCTACCAGCATGTGCGTGCGCACACCTGCGGCCTTGCCCTTGCTCTCGCGCTCGAAGCCGAGAATCCCGCCCAGCACCGCAGCGATCAGCAGGCGCACGGTGATTTGGGTGAGTTGTTTCGCATCGCCGATATCGGCAAATTCAGCTTGCAGGGTTTGCCACACTTCTTGCCACCAGGCGTCCATGGATGCCGTCCTTTTTGTCTTTATGGGTCAACGATGGACAGCGGCGACCGCCAGTCAGTTGCCTTGAACCCGCGCACATCGCTGCGCCCTAACGCTCATAGCCCATGAGAAAGGAGAACGGCATGCCCATTCGTATCGAAAACCAGCTGTGCTACTTCATGCTCGATGACAATGGCCAGGAAAAGAGCGTGCCGGCGACAGGCGTTAATATCGTCACCGACACCGACAAATCCATGTCCTACGTGGAATTGGCGGCCGAGCGCATCTATATCACTGAAGCCGAGGCCGATGCGCTCACGGTCGCCGGTGCCCACGACGGTCGCCAACATGTGAAGGCCGAAGAACCTGGTTCGTTGATTTAATTGATCTGTATCAGCACGCCCAGGATAGCGCTGCACCCCTGATGCAATGGGGTGCAGCACATTGTCGCAGCGGCGCTCGAAGCCCCCATCTGATCCGTTTTTTATCGCCCCAGCTGAGTCTGTTATGCACACAGCGCCACGCGCATAGTTCATCCGCCTGATGGAGGCTGATGAGCGAACGACCATGAGCGAAAGAATCCCCACCGTGGAAACCTTTGTGCCCATACACCCAAAGAAGGTGAAGGCCAAATCCAGCGACAACCTGATTCATACCCGCAGCTTCACCGGCCTGTTCCGCACCTTGCGTATCGGCGGTGCCGGCTTGCTGTTCCTGGCCTTCTTCGGCACCGTGTGGCTGAACTGGGGCGACCGCCAGGCGGTACTCTGGGACCTGGCGCAGAGCAAATTCCATATCTTTGGCGCGACCTTCTGGCCCCAGGATTTCATTTTGTTGTCGGCGCTGCTGATCATCTGCGCCTTCGGCCTGTTTGCGATCACCGTGTTCGCCGGCCGCGTCTGGTGCGGCTACACCTGTCCGCAAAGCTCGTTCACCTGGCTGTTCATGTGGTGTGAGAAAGTCACCGAAGGCGAGCGCAATCAACGTATCAAGTTGCAAGCGGCGCCGTGGAGCCTGAACAAACTGGCGCGGCGCGCGGTCAAGCACACCCTGTGGCTGGGCATCAGCGTGCTCACCGGGCTGACCTTTGTCGGCTACTTCACGCCCATCCGCCCGCTGGCCGCCGAGCTGCTGACCTGGCAAATGGGCGGCGTCAGCCTGTTCTGGGTGCTGTTCTTCACCGCTGCCACTTACCTCAACGCCGGATGGCTGCGCGAAGCGGTGTGCATGCACATGTGCCCGTATGCGCGCTTCCAGAGTGTGATGTTCGACAAGGACACGCTGACCATCTCCTATGACGCCGCCCGTGGCGAAAGCCGTGGCCCGCGCAAGCGTGAGGCCAAGCCGGCCGACGTCGGCCTGGGGGATTGCATCGACTGCCAGCTCTGCGTGCAGGTGTGCCCCACCGGTATCGACATCCGCGACGGCCTGCAAATGGAGTGCATCGGTTGCGCGGCCTGTGTCGACGCCTGCGACTCGATCATGGACAAGATGGGTTACGCGCGCGGCCTGGTGAGCTACACCTCCGAACATCAACTGCAAGGTGGCAAGACTCATCTGCTCAGGCCACGCCTGATCGGCTACAGTGCCGTGCTGCTGGTGATGATTGCCGCGCTGGTGGTAGCCCTGGTCGGGCGGCCGATGGTGTCGCTGGATGTGACCAAGGACCGTGGCATGTTCCGCGAAAATGCCCAGGGCCTGATCGAGAATATCTACAGCCTCAAGGTCATCAACAAGACCCAGCAACGCCAGGATTACCGCCTGGAGCTGGTGGACGGCGAAGGCTTCCAGTTGCAGGGTAAGACCGAGATCAGCCTGGCGCCTGGGGAGATCAGCGATGTGCCGGTGTCCGTGGCCCTGCTGGCCGACAAACCGGCCAGCAGCTCGCAGACCTTGCGTTTCAAGGTCACGGATGTGGATGAACCCTGGATCTACAGCGCGGCCGACAGCCGTTTTGTCGCCCCGTTGAACCGCTGAGGTCTATCCGATCCAGTGGGGATTCAAATGCGGGCGCTGACTTGCCGGCGCCGGCCATGGACTTGCGTACACTTTCAAAAAGCTGATTAGGCCCCCATGAAACGCTACGAAAAATTTGCCGACGACATTGCAGAACTGATCCGCTCCGGCGTACTCGGCCCCGGCCAGCGTGTGCCTTCGGTGCGCTACGCCAGCCAGACCTACGGCGTCAGCCCATCCACGGTGTTCCAGGCGTATTACCTGCTGGAGCGACGTGGGTTGATCCGCGCCCGGCCGCGCTCGGGTTACTTCGTCAATACCCACGCACCGAGCCCGTTTTCCGAGCCGGTGGTGAGCGAGCACGTGCACGAGTCCACTGAAGTGGATGTGAGCGAACTGGTGTTCTCGGTGCTGGACTCGATCAAGGACCCCAACACCGTGCCGTTCGGCTCGGCCTTTCCCAGCCCGATGCTGTTCCCGCTGCCGCGCCTGGCCCGCTCCCTGGCCAGCGCCAGCCGCGAGATGGACCCGCGCCTGGTGGTCACCGACATGTCGCCGGGCAACCCGCAACTGCGTCGGCAGATTGCCCTGCGCTACATGGTCGGCGGGCTGATGCTGCCCATGGAAGAACTGCTGATCACCAACGGCGCACTCGAAGCACTCAACCTGTGCCTGCAGGCCGTGACCGAACCCGGCGACCTGGTCGCGATCGAGGCCCCGGCGTTCTACGCCTGCCTGCAAGTGCTCGAACGCCTGAAACTCAAGGCAGTCGAAATCCCCGTGCACCCGCGCGACGGCATTGACCTCAACGCGCTGGCACAAACCCTGGAGCGCTACCCGATCAAGGCCTGCTGGACCATGACCAGCTTCCAGAACCCGATGGGCGCGACACTGCCAGAGGCCAAGAAACAGGCACTGGTAGAACTGCTGCGCAGCCATCAAGTGCCACTGATCGAAGACGATGTGTACGCCGAGTTGTATTACGGCCAACACGCGCCGAAACCGGCCAAGGCGTTTGATAACGAGGGCCTGGTGATGCACTGCGGCTCCTTCGCCAAGAGCCTCGCGCCCGGCTATCGCGTGGGCTGGGTGGCCGCCGGGCGCTACGCGCAGAAAGTCGAACGCCTGAAGCTGATGACCTCGCTGTGCCCATCGATGCCGGCCCAGGCGGCGATTGCCGATTATCTGCAGCACGGCGGCTACGACCGGCACCTGCGCAAATTGCGCTATGCCCTGGAGGAACAGCAAAGCGCCATGCTCGCCGCCATTGCGCGTTACTTCCCGGCCCAGACGCGCGTCAGCCAACCGGCCGGCGGCTATTTCCTGTGGCTGGAATTGCCGGAGCAAACCGACTCATTGAAGCTGTTTCAGATGGCGCTGGCGCAAGGCATCAGCATTGCGCCGGGCCCGATCTTCTCGGCTACCCAGCGCTTTCGCAACTGCATCCGCCTGAACTACGGCAGCCCGTGGACTGAAGCGTCGGAAAAAGCCATGGAGACCTTGGGGCGGATCGTCCGCTCCTTTTGAGCAGGAACCAAATCGCAGGCTGGACCACATAGGGGAGGCATTGTTCTTACATCAAACAATGTGCCTTCACTCGTTCAGCCCCGAGGTTTCCATGAGTACGATTACACCCGAAAGCATTAAGCCACTCCCTGTTCCTCCTAACTACATGCGCGTGGGAGAACAACAGCAAGTCCGCGCAATGGAGGGGCCGACAGGGCGCCCTGCCGGCGATCATCGATCTGCCGAGCAAATTACCGAGCAGAGTCCCATCCTGGCGCGCTTGCTTGAAAGCCGGGACCATTACCCGCTTGCTGACGACCTCAAGCGCCAGGTCGGTGACTGGAGCCGCGCCAATCCCGACCCGGACGCTCGCGCCAATGCCGCCTATGACCTGGACAAAGTACTGCGATTCATTGACAACGTGGACGACGAAAAGCTGAGCGGCAGCACGAGCCGCAATGGGCAAATCGATGGTTTTCATGACGCTGGCTACGCAGTCGTGCAAAACTCCGAAGCCAGCCTGCTCAGAGACTTTTCAACCAAGGGTTATGATGTGTTGCGCAATCTCCAGACATGAGGGTGCGGCGTTTCAACGGCCGCCGCCCAGGTCCAGGAAGGTACCGGTGGCATACGAGGCCTTGTCCGACAGCAACCAGATAATCGCTTCCGCGACTTCATCCGGGCGTCCGCCACGGGCCATGGGGATACCGGATTCAAGTTTACTGACGCGGTCCGGGTCGCCGCTCAAGGCGTGGAAGTCGGTGAAGATATAACCCGGGCGTACCGCGTTGACGCGAATGCCCTCGCCCGCGACCTCTTTGGACAGGCCCAGGGTAAAGGTGTCGAGCGCGCCCTTGGAGGCCGCATAGTCAACGTACTCCCCCGGCGAACCCAGGCGCGCCGCCACCGATGACACGTTGACGATACTGCCGCCCTGCCCGCCATGCCTGGGCGACATGCGCAGCACCGCGTGCTTGGCGCAGAGGATCGGGCCGAGCACGTTGGTCTTCATGATTTTCAGGATGCGGAATTCAGACATTTCATCGACCCGCGCTTTGTGCGCCACGGTGCCGGCGTTATTGACCAACGCAGTGACACGCCCCAACTCGGCATCCACACGGTTGAACAGCGCGATCACCTCATCTTCAATGCTGACATCCGCACGCACGGCAATCGCCTGGGCGCCCAAGGCACGCACCTGTTCGAGGACGCTGTGGGCGGCGGTTTCATCGGACTGGTAGTTGATGCAGATGCGATAGCCCTCGCGCGCTGCCAGCAGTGCCGTCTCGGCGCCAATCCCGCGGCTACCCCCGGTGATGATGACAACTTTGTCCATGCGTGCGGTCTCCTGATCCAACCTGATGGTTATGGTTGGATCCAATACTAACCGTCACGCACGGCTTTTGTCAGGCGCGACTGCCTCTTCGGCACGCTGGATGTCGAGCATGAAACTGTCGGCCGGCAGCGGATGGCCGAGCAGGTAGCCCTGCAGGGAATTACACCCCAGCCGGGTGAGAAAATTCTGCTGCACATCGGTCTCCACCCCCTCGGCGACAATCCGCAAGCCCAGTGCCTGGCCCAGGGCAACGATTGCCGAGACGATGGCGGCATCGTCGCTGTCGTGCTCCAGGTCACGCACGAAGCCGCGGTCGATCTTCAACTCGTTGGCGGGCAAGCGCTTGAGGTACATGAGGCTGGAATAGCCGGTGCCGAAATCGTCAATGGACAAATCCACGCCCATTTCCGACAACTGCTGCAACACCGTCATGCTCGCATCGGCATCGCTCATGGCGGTGGTCTCGGTGATTTCCAGGGTCAGGCTGTTGGCCGGCAACTGGTGCCGCGCGAGTGCCGTGGCGACACTTTTGACCAGCCCGGCATGGCAGAACTGCAGCGCCGAGAGGTTCACGGCGATGCGCCAGTCTTCATAGCCCTGCGCGTACCACAGACTCATCTGGCGGCAGGCCTCGTCGAGCACCCACTCACCAATCGGAATGATCAGGCCAGTCTTCTCCGCCAGCTCGATAAAGGTCGCCGGCAGCAACAGGCCCTGTTGCGGATGTTCCCAGCGCAACAACGCCTCGGCACCGACCGGGATGCCACTGACCGCATCGAACTTGGGCTGGTAGTACAGGCGAAATTGCTGCTGCTCGACGGCATTGCGCAGGTCCTGCAGCAACTGCAGCTGCTTGCGCGCATTGGTATTCATCGACACATCGAAAAAGCTGTAGCCGTTCTTGCCCATGCCCTTGGCGTGGTACATCGCGGCGTCGGCGTTCATCAGCAGTTCCTGGGGGCTGTTGCCATTGCCGGGGAACATGGCGATGCCGACGCTGGCGGAGATTTTCAGTTCATGCTCGGCCACCTGGAACGCGCGGTTGATCAGTACCACCTGGCGTTCGGCGAGACCGAGGGCGTCATCCGGCTGGGTCAGTTGCACCAGCAACACAAACTCATCCCCGCCGATGCGCGCCAGGGTGTCCTGGCTGCGCAGGTCCTCGCGCAGGCGCAGGCCGACTTCACGCAACAGTTGGTCGCCCATATGGTGACCAAACGCATCGTTGACCGGCTTGAAGCCGTCGAGGTCGATAAACATCAGCGCGAAGCAACCGCCCTGCTCTTTGACCGCTTGCATGGCCTGTTGAATGCGATCCGCCAGCAACGTGCGATTGGGCAAGCCGGTGAGCATGTCGTGCAGCGCCAGGTGGGTGAGTTCCTGATTGGCCAGGGTCAGTGAGTCGGCGAGTACGGCCGTGCGGGCTTCCAGGCGCGCGTCGAGCAGCGAGGTCAGCAGCGCAATGATCAACACCGCCAGTGAGGTCACCAGCACCAGGTTATCCAGGCCCTTGCCGCTCAAGCCGCTCAACGCGGCGCCGCAGTAGCTCTCATCGGCAAATTGCGCCGCCGCCATGCCGGTGTAGTGCATGCCGACGATGGCGATCCCCATCACCACCGCCGCGCCGCCCCGAGCCAGGCGCACGTAGGGGGTGTTGCGACGCAGATTGAACGCAATCCACAGCGCTGCACCGGAGGCCACCACCGCGATCAGCAACGAGGCGCCAAACAAGGTGGGGGCGTAGTCGATGCCGGGGGTCATGCGCATCGCGGCCATGCCGGTGTAATGCATGCTGGCGATGCCGGCCCCCATGATCAGCGCACCCAAGGCCAGCTGCCACGCGGGCAATCGTGGCTGGCTGACCAACCACAAGGCAAAACCACTGGACAACACCGCGATCAATAACGACAGCGCGGTAATGCCCAGGTCAAACCCCAGGGCAAACGGCAGGCGCAGCGCCAGCATGCCGATAAAGTGCATGGACCACACGCCCACTCCCATCGCCAACGCCCCGCCGGCAATCCATAGGTAAACAGCGCGCCCCTTGGCCGTCGCGAGACGACCGGTCAGATCCAGGGCGGTGTAGGAAGCGAGAATCGCGACAAACAGCGAAATCACGACCAGCGAGGGGGAATAACTACCGATGAGCATGGGACTTCTCGTACACAACGGGCCCGAGAGACCCGTGCGAAGTGGCAAAGCGGGCGATTGTAGCGAGAATAATTCTTGAGCACTTGATTAATTATCAGAGCGCCATTAGTGGCAATTTGACGTCAATCATCTGGCTCACCGGCGCTGCGCAAGGCACTGCAGACGCCGCCTTTGCAAGCCGGCGCCGACAGTGGATTGGGGTGGGTCAGTCCTTTTCGGCGATGGGCGTTTGCCCATCCCAGCCACCGCCCAACGCGGCGATCAGTTGCACGCTGGCCACCAGGCGTGTCTGCAGCAAGGTCAGCACGGTGCGCTCGTTGCTCAGCGCGGTGGCCTGTACCGTCACCACGTCCAGGTAGGCGATCAGCCCGGCCTTGTACTGGTTCTGGGTCAGGCGCAGTGACTCGCGCGCGGCGTCGAGTGCTTCATTGCTCACCACTGCTTCGTCTTCCAGCACCTTGAGCTGCACCATGTAGTTTTCCACTTCACGGAAGCCATCGAGCACGGTCTGGCGGTACTTGGCCACGGTTTCGTCATAGGAGGCCACGCTGCGGTCGACTTCCGCCGAGCGCTGGCCGCCGTCGAACAGGGTCATGGCCAGCTTGGGGCCCACCGACCAGAAGCGGTTCGGCAGGCTGATCCAGTCGGCGTAGGTGCTGCTGGAATAGCCGCCAGCCAAGCTCAGGCTCAGGTCCGGGTAGTAGGCTGCCTTGGCCACGCCGATATTCGCGTTGGCGGCGATCACCGAGCGTTCGGCCGAGGCGATATCCGGGCGGCGTTCCAGCAGTTGCGACGGCAGGCTCACCGGAATCTGCGGCAGCGCCGGGATGTCCTTGCTCACCGCCAGGTTGAAGTTGGCCGGAGCCTCGCCGATCAATACGGCAATCGCGTTTTCCAGCTGGGCGCGCTGCCAGATCAGGTCGATCAGGCTCGCTTGGGTGGTCTTGAGCTGGGTCTGCGCCTGGGCCACCGCATCCTTGCCGGAGACGCCGGCACGGTATTGGTTTTCGGTCATTTGCAGGGAGCGCTGGTAAGTCTCCAGGGTCGCTTGCAACAGGCGCGTCTGCTCATCCATCACGCGCAGTTGCAGATAGCTTTGCACCAGTTCCGACTGCTGGCTCAGGCGCATCGCCGCGAGGTCGGCCGAGCTGGCCTCGGCACTGGCTTCGTTGGCTTCCAGGCCACGGCGCAACTTGCCCCAGATATCCGCCTCCCAACTCACGCCCAACTGCGCATTGAGGGTGTCGCGGATGCCACTGCTGGAACTGCTGAGGCTGGCGTTACTGCTGCCGGTGCCTTGGCTCGCGCGGGTTTTGCCGGCGCTCAGGTCGACAGTGGGGTAAAACGCCCCGCGCGAACTGCGCACCAGGGCCTGGGCCTGGCGAAAGCGCGCCTCGGCCTGGGCCACGGTCTGGTTCGAGTTGTTCAGGCGCAACACCAGGTCATTGAGTTGGCGATCGCCGTACAACTCCCACCAGGCGCCACGGGCCAGGGAATCGCTCGGCGTGGCCTGGCGCCAGCCCTGGGCCTCCTTGAACTGTGCTGGCTCGACCACTTCCGGGCGCTTGTAATCCGGGCCGACGGCGCAGGCGCTGAGCAGCAGCGCAAGCCCCATCGTAGGCGCGAGTTTGCTCGCGAAGGTCGCCAACGATAACGCGCCCAGCCGGGGCACACGCGGTGTCCGGTTTTTTTTCGCCGGCACGCCGGCGCCTGCGGAGCAAGGCGCGTTGTCGAGGTCCGCCACGGCGACCGGATGCGGTGCGTTGGCATTGATTGAATCAGTCATAGCGCAGTGTCCAGGGCAGCATCGGTGCGCACGCCGCGCCAGGCGTTGAAACGGTGGCGCGCACGGTCGAGATAGAGGTAGACCACCGGGGTGGTGTAGAGGGTCAGGACCTGGCTGAACACCAGGCCGCCAATAATGGTCAGGCCCAGCGGGTGGCGCATTTCCGCGCCATCGCCGGTGCCAAGCAGCAACGGCAAGGCCCCGAGGATGGCCGCCAACGTGGTCATCAGGATTGGGCGCAAACGCAGCAGGCAGGCACTGCGAATCGACTCCAGCGGCCCCATGCCGTCGTTGCGTTCCAGTTGCAGGGCGAGGTCGATCATCAGGATCGCGTTTTTCTTCACCACACCGATCAGCAGGAACAGCCCCAGCAAGGAGATCAGGCTGAACTCGCCGCCGGTCAGGTAGATGGCGAGCATGGCGCCAACCCCGGCCGACGGCAGGGTCGAGAGAATCGTCAGCGGGTGGATGTAGCTTTCATACAGGATGCCCAACACCAGGTACACCGCCACCAGCGCGCCGAGGATCATGAACGGCTGGCCTTTCTGCGTGGCCGCGAAGGCATCGGCAGTACCGGCCATCTTGGCGATCACGTCTTCCGGCAGGCCGACCTTGGCAATCGCCCGCTCGATGGCGGCCGTGCCCTGCTCCACCGTGACGCCGGGCGACATGTCGAAGGCGATGTTTTCAGAGGCGAACTGGCCTTCGTGGCTGACGCGGTCGTCCGCCAGGCTGTTTTCATAATGGGCAATGGTCGACAACGGTACCCGTGCGCCCGTGGAGGTAATCACCTGCATCTGGTTGAGGGTGATCGGGTCCTGGGCGTATTTGGGGTTGACCTCCATCACCACCTGGTACTGGTTGAGGCTGTCATAGATGGTCGAGATCTGCCGCTGGCTGTAGGCGTTGTTGAGCACCGCCGTGACCATGTTCATATCGATACCCAGGCGCTTGGCCTGGTCGCGGTCGACAATCAGCGTGACCTGCGCCGCGCCGCGCCCTTCGCGGGCGTCGATGGCGGTCAGCTCCGGCAGCTCGCGCAAGGCGGCGACCACTTTCGGGTACCACAGGCGCAACGCGGCCAGGTCACCACTTTGCAGGATGTAGGAATACTGCGCGCTGGTCTGGTCGCGGCTACCGCCAAATTGCAGGTCCTGGTCGGCCATCAGGAACAGGCGCCCGCCCGGCACCAGCGGTACATCCTTGCGCAGGCGCTCGATCACCGCCTGGGCGGAAATCTTGCGCTCGCTGATCGGCTTGAGCCGCACCAGCATTACCGCGTTGTTGGTGCCGTTGTTGCCGCCGATAAAGCCGGCCACGCTGAGCACTGCCGGGTCCTTGAGCACGGCCTTGCGGAAGGTTTCCATCTTCGGCTGCATCACGCTGAACGACAGCCCGTCATCACCGCGCACAAAACCGATCAACTGGCCGGTGTCCTGCTGCGGCATAAAGGTTTTCGGCACCACCACGTACAGCGCCACGTTCACGCCGATGGTCAGCAACAGGCTGAGCAGGGTCAGGCGGCGGTGGCGCAGCACCCAGTCGAGGCTGGTGGCGTAGCCGGCGACCATGCGGTCGTTGATCTTCTGGCTCCAGCGCTGCAGGCCGGTCATCTGCCCTTTCACATGCGGCTTGAGCCAGCGCGCGCAGAGCATCGGCGTCAGGGTCAGCGAAACAATCAGCGACACAATGATCGCCGCCGACAAGGTGATGGAAAACTCGCGAAACAGATTGGTGACGATGCCGCCCATGAACAGGATGGACAGGAACACCGCCACCAGCGACACGTTCATGGACAGCAAGGTGAAGCCCACTTCCTGGGCGCCCAGGTACGCCGCCTTCATCGGCGGCACGCCGTCGTCGATATGCCGGGAAATATTCTCCAGCACCACGATGGCATCGTCGACCACCAGGCCGGTGGCGAGGATCAGCGCCATCAGCGAGAAGTTGTTCAACGAGAATCCGTACAGGTACATGATCGCGAACGTGCCCACCAGCGACACCGGCACCGCCAGGGTCGGGATCAGCGACGCACGGAAGTTGCCGAGAAACAGGTAGACCACCAGGATCACCAGCCCCACCGCAATCAGCAAGGTCATCTCGGCTTCATGCAACGTGGCGGTGATCACCGGCGAGCGGTCCATGGCCAGGCTGAGCTTGACGCTGGATGGCAGCACCGCCTGCAACGCCGGCAGTTGCGCCTTGATCTGCCTGACGGTCTCGATGATGTTGGCGCCGGACTGGCGGTTGATCACCAGCAGCACCGCCGAGTCATTGTTGAAGAAACCACTGTTGTAGCGGTCTTCGACGCCGTTGCTGATCTTCGCCACGTCGCCCAGGCGCAGTGCCGCGCCGTTCTGGTAGCGAATCAGCAGCGGCTCATAGTCCTTGGCCTTTTCCAGCTGGTCGTTGGCCTGGATCTGCCAGTTGCGCTCGCTGTCTTCCAGGGAGCCCTTGGGCCGCCGCTGGTTGGCGTTGGCGATGGTGTTGCGCACGTCGTCCAGGGCCACGCCGTACTGGTCGAGGGCCTTGGGTTCCAGCTCGATGCGCACCGCCGGCAGGGAACTGCCGCCGATCTGCACTTCGCCCACGCCCGGCACCTGGGACAGGCTTTGCGAAAGGATGGTGGACGCCAGGTCGTACAACTGGCCCTTCTGCAACACGTCCGAGGTCAGCGACAGCACCATGATCGGTGCCTGGGACGGGTTGATCTTCTTGTAGGTGGGCATGCTGCGCATGCCGCTGGGCAGCAGGTTGCGCGAAGCATTGATCGCCGCCTGCACTTCTCGCGCCGCGCCGTTGATGTCGCGGTCGGAGTCAAACGCCAGGATCACCCGGGTGGAGCCCTGGCTCGACGAGCTGCTCATGGTAGTGATGCCGGCAATCGCGCCGAAGGAGCGCTCCAGCGGCGTGGCCACGGTGGACGCCATCACCTCGGGGCTGGCCCCCGGCAGGCTGGCCGACACCACGATCACCGGGAAGTCGATCTGCGGCAACGGCGACACCGGCAGCAGGTTGAAGCTCACGCCCCCCAGCAACATGATCGCCAGGCTCAGCAGCATGGTGGCTACCGGCCGGCGAATGAACGGTCCGGACAAATTCATGACTCAACCGGCTCCAGGCTTTGCGGCTCTTTGCGCCAGCGACGGCCCAGGCGATCGAAGTACAGGTAGATCACCGGCGTGGTGAACAGCGTCAATACCTGGCTCACCAGCAGACCGCCGACCATCACCAGGCCCAGGGGCTGACGCAGTTCGGCACCGGAACCGGTGGCCAGCATCAGCGGCACCGCACCAAACAGCGCGGCCAGGGTAGTCATCAGGATCGGCCGGAAACGCAACAGCGCCGCCTGGTAGATCGCGGTCTGTGGGTCGAGGCCCTGGTTGCGTTCGGCGTCGAGGGCGAAGTCGATCATCATGATCGCGTTCTTCTTCACGATACCGATCAGCAAAATGATACCGATGATCGCAATCATGCCCAGGTCATTGCCGCTGAGCAGCAACGCCAGCAAGGCTCCCACCGCCGCCGACGGCAACGTGGACAGGATGGTGATCGGGTGAATGTAGCTCTCGTAGAGCACGCCGAGCACGATGTACATGGTGACCACCGCCGCCAGGATCAGCAGCAAGGTGCTCGACAACGACGCCTCGAACGCCTGCGCCGCGCCCTGGAACTGGGTCTGCACGCCCACCGGCATGCCGATGTCCTTCTGCGCCTGGTTGATCAGCTCCACGCCTTTGCCCAGCGCGACGCCGGGGGCCAGGTTGAACGACATCATCACCGCCGGGAACTGGCCGATATGCGCAATCGCCAACTGCGCCTGGCGTTGCTCCACATGGGCCAGGCTCGACAGGCGCACCTGCCCGCCATCGGTGGTTTTCACGTGGATCTGGTTCAGCGCCGCAGGGCCGAGGGTTTCCCCGGACTGCGCCTGCAGCACCACGCGGTACTGGCTGGCCTGGGTATAGATGGTCGAAATCTGCCGCTGGCCGAAGGCGTCATACAGCGCGTCGGTAATGGTCGACACACTGACACCCAGGCGCGAGGCCGCATCACGGTCGATTACCAGGTACACCTGCAGGCCTTTGTCCTGCAGGTCGCTGGCCACGTCGGTGAGTTCCGGCATCTGGCTCAGGGCGTGCACCAGCTTGTCGCTCCACAGCGCCAGCAGGTCGGCGTCCGGCGAGGACATGCTGAACTGGTACTGCGTGCGGCTGACGCGGTCTTCAATGGTCAGGTCCTGCACCGGCTGCATGAACAGGCGAATGCCGACCATCTTGTCGATTTCCGGCTGCAGGCGGGTGATCACCTGGGCCGCGCTCAGGTCGCGCTGGCCATGGGGCTTGAGGTTGATCAGCAGACGGCCGCTGTTCAGCGTGGCGTTATCGCCATCCACGCCGATATACGACGACAGGCTTTCCACTGCCGGGTCGGCGAGGATGATCTTCGCCAGCTCCTGCTGGCGCTGGCTCATGGCCGCAAAGGAAATCGACTGCGGGGCTTCGGAAATCCCCTGGATCACGCCGGTGTCCTGCACCGGGAAGAAGCCCTTGGGCACCACCAGATAGAGAACTACGGTGAGGCCCAGCGTGGCGATGGCCACCAGCAGGGTCAGCGGCTGGTGCTTGAGCACCCACTGCAACTTGCGCCCGTAGGCCTCGATCAGCCAGTCGATCCAGGCGCCGCTGGCCTTGTAGAAACGGCCCTGCTCCTCTTCCTTGGGTTCCCGCTTGAGCAGGCGCGCGCACATCATTGGCGTGAGGGTCAGCGACACCACCAGGGAAATCAGGATCGCCACGGCCAGGGTGATGGCAAATTCGCGGAACAGCCGCCCCACCACATCGGCCATGAACAGCAGCGGGATCAACACCGCGATCAGCGACAGGGTCAGGGAAATCAGGGTGAAGCCGATCTGCTTGGCGCCCTTGAGCGCAGCATTCAAGGGTGTCTCGCCCTCCTCGATATAGCGCGAGATGTTCTCCAGCATCACGATCGCATCATCCACCACAAAGCCGGTGGCGATGGTCAGGGCCATCAGCGTCAGATTGTTGATGGAGAAACCGGCCAGGTACATCACGCCAAAGGTACCCACCAGCGACAGCGGCACGGCAATGGACGGGATGATCGTAGCGCTGACCCGGCGCAGGAACAGGAACGTCACCATCACCACCAGGGCAATGGCGATGAGCAATTCGTGTTGCACATCGGTGACCGAGGCGCGGATGGTCTGGGTGCGGTCGGTCAGCACCGTCACATCGAGGCCGGCCGGCAGGTTGTCGGTGATGCTCGGCAGCAGCGCCTTGATACGGTCGACCACCTCGATCACGTTGGCACCCGGCTGGCGCTGGATATTCAGCAGCACGGCCTGGTTTTCGTTGGCCCAGGCGGCGAGGCGCTCGTTTTCCGCACCGTCGACAATTTCAGCCACGTCTTTAAGGCGCAGCGGCGCGCCATTGTTGTAGGCCAGGATCAGTTCGGCATATTGCTGCGGCGAGACCAGCTGGTCGTTGGCATCCAGCATCGACACTCGCGTGGGGCCGTCGAAGTTGCCCTTGGGCTGGTTGACGTTGGAGGCGGCGATCAGGGTGCGCACGTCCGACAGGTTCAAGCCGTTGGCCGCCAGGGCCTCGGGGTTGACCTTGATGCGCACGGCCTGGCGCTGGCCGCCGGCGATGCTGACCATGCCGACGCCGCTGATCTGCGCGATTTTCTGCGCCATGCGCGTGTCGACCAGGTCATTGAGCTTGGGCAGCAGCATGGTCTTGGAGGTAATCGCAAGCGTCAGCACCGGGGTATCCGCCGGGTTGACCTTGTTGTACACCGGCGGCGCCGGCAAATCCTTGGGCAGCAGGTTGGTGGCGGCGTTGATCGCGGCCTGCACCTGTTGCTCGGCGACATCCATATTGATGTCGAGGTTGAAGCGCAGGGTCAACACCGACGCGCCGCCGGAGCTGGTGGACGCCATCTGGGTGAGACCGGGCATTTGCCCGAACTGGCGCTCCAGCGGCGCGGTCACCGCGCTGGTCATCACATCGGGGCTGGCGCCGGGGTACAGGGTCATCACCCGGATCGTCGGGTAGTCCACCTGGGGCAACGCCGATACCGGCAACAGGCGATACGCGATGATGCCGGCCAACACAATCGCCAGCATGCTCAGCGTGGTGGCGACCGGGCGGAGGATAAACAGCCGCGACAGGTTCATGAACCGACCTTTTGCGCCTTGCCGGCGGAGGCGCCGGTCTCCCCTTTAGCTGCCGGCTGGCCCTGCAGGTGTTCGGTGGGGGTGGTCAGCACTTCGCTGCTGTTGTTGACCACTTCGATTTCGCTGCCGTCCTTGAGGCGGTCGGTGCCTTCGAGCACCACACGGTCGCCGGCCTTCAGGCCTTCCTTGATCACCGTGTTGTCGCCGTCGGTATCGCCGACCACCAGGGGCTGGACCTTGACCTTCTTGTCACCGTCGAGCACGTAGACAAAGGTACCTGTGTTGCCGAACTGGATCGCCGCCGACGGCGCCAGCACCACATTGTGCAGGGTGTCGGCCAGCAGGTGCACATTGACGAACTGATTCGGGAACAGTGCCTGGTCCTTGTTATCGAACCGCGCCTTGAATTTCAGGGTGCCGGTGGTGACATCGATCTGGTTGTCCAGGCTTTGCAGCACGCCTGTGGCCTGCTGCTTCACGTCGCCACGGTCCCAGGCTTCGACGGGCAGCTTGTTGCCGGCGTGGTAGCGGGCGAGCACGGTTTCCAGGGTGTTTTCCGGCAGGGTGAACGCCACGCTGATCGGCTGGGTCTGGGTGATGACCGCGAGGAACGTGGTGTCGTTGGCCGCGACCAGGTTACCGACGTCGACCTGGCGCAAGCCGACGCGGCCGCTGATTGGCGCGCGGATCTTGGTGAATTCGAGGTTGAGCTTGGCGTCGTCCACCGCGCCCTGGTTGGTCTTGACCGTGCCCTGGTATTGCAGGACCAGCGCTTCGGCGGTGTCCAGGGTTTGCTTGGCGATACTGTCCTGGGCGTACAGGCCGCGATAACGCTCGACGTCGACCTGGGCGTTTTTCAGCTGGGCCTGGTTCTGCATCAGCGTGCCCTGGGCCTGGAGCAAGGCGTTCTGGTAGCTGCGCGGGTCGATCTCGGCCAGCAGGTCGCCCGCCTTGACCATCTGCCCTTCTTCAAAGGCGATCTTCACCAGCTCGCCGCCCACCCGGCTGCGCACATTGATGGTATTGAGCGCCGTCACCGTGCCCAAGGCCTTGTAGTACACCGGGAATTCCCCCAGCACCGCAGGCGCCACACGCACCGGGATCGGGCCGGTAGACCCGCCGAAGCCCGGGCGCATCATCCCCGACTTGCCGGCATGCCCAGCCGGTTTTTGCGCGTCGGCTTCCTTGTGGCTGCCGGGCCAGAATTTCCAGCACAGGCCGGCGATGACCAGCAGCACGAGCAGGCCGAACAGCCAGCGGCGGGAGTTGCGGGGGGAGGATTGCATGGAGTGATCAACCATTGGGCGCGAGAGCTTCTTCTTTGGGAGGCTGAAAGATAAGCACTGGAGCGCTTTAAGAAAAGCGCCTTTACCGGCTATTTACCTTGGGCTTACAACTTTTAACTTCTGACCTTAGTCCATTGCCTATTTCGCTAAGCGCCTGAACGACAAATAAAAACGGCCTGGACTAGGCCAGGCCGCAATCATGTAGCACGCGTGTTACTGCAAAACGACAGTAATGCGCCGAAACAGTTACTTCAAAACAGCCAGGGCGGCTTCGTAGTTGGGTTCCTGGCCAATTTCGCTGACCAGTTCGCTGTGCAGGACCTTGTCGTGTTCATCCAGCACCACCACGGCACGGGCGGTCAGGCCACGCAGTGCGCCTTCGGCGATGGAGACGCCGAAATCAACGGCGAAGCCCGGGTCGCGGAAGTCCGACAGGTTTTTCACGTTTTCCAGGCCTTCAGCGCCGCAGAAGCGCGCCTGGGCAAACGGCAGGTCGCTGGAGATGCACAGGACCACGGCGTTGTTCAGGTCATTGGCCTGGGCGTTGAACTTGCGGACCGAGGTCGCGCAGGTCGGGGTGTCGACGCTTGGGAAGATATTCAGCACTTTGCGCTTGCCGGCGAAGGTCGCCAGGGTTGCGTCCGACAGGTCGCCGGCGGTGAGGATGAAATCCGGAGCCTGGGAACCGACTTGCGGCAGCTCGCCTTCAACCTTGATTGGGTTGCCACGGTGGGTGACTTGAGCCATGAACAGAATCCTTATGCTGGGTTTTGGTTAAACGAATTCGAGAGGCCGAAGTTAACCACAAAGTGCCGTGGCTACCTACCACCAGACGCAAATTGTCATGCCACCGGGTTGTGGTTTAATTGCGCGCTTTTGCCCTGCCCTTAAAGGAAGCCGTTGTTGATGAATCAGCCTGCCACCAAAGTCCTGGTCATTGGTTATGTCTGGCCGGAGCCGCGTTCTTCGGCGGCGGGCGGGCATATGATGCAGATCCTTGAGAGTTTTCTTACACAAGGTTGGGACATTACCTTCAGCAGTCCGGCGACCATCGGCGAACACAAGGCGGACCTGCCCGCCCTCGGCATCCGCGAATGCGCGATTGAACTGAATAACAGCAGTTTCGACGATTTTATCCGCGAACTGGCCCCGGACATCGTGCTGTTCGACCGCTTCATGATGGAAGAGCAGTTCGGCTGGCGCGTGGAAAAATGCTGCCCCGACGCCCTGCGCGTGCTCGAGACCTCCGACCTGCAAAGCCTGCGGGACGCGCGCCAGCAGCGCTTCAAGGAGCACCTCAAGGCCCATCCCGACACCGACGACTTCAGCGCCCTCTTCACCCCCGCGCTGCGGGAGGAATTCGAGTTGATGGCCGACACCGACCTGGCCAAGCGCGAAATCGCCGCGATTTATCGTTGTGACATCAGCCTGATGATCTCCGACGTCGAAATCCGCCTGCTCACCGAGCAGTTCAAGGTGCCCGCCGCCCTGCTCCACTGGTGCCCGCTGATGCTGCAGCCGCCGGCCGCGGCGTTTGTGCCGTTTGAAGACCGCGCGCACTTCCTCAGCATCGGCAACTTCCGCCACGCGCCTAACTGGGATGCGGTGCTGTGGATGAAGAACAGCCTGTGGCCGCTGATCCGCCAGCAATTGCCCGGCGCCCAGTTGCATATCTACGGCGCCTACACCCCGCCCAAGGCCACGGCCCTGCACAACCCGGCGCAAGGCTTTCACGTGATGAACTGGGCCGAAGACGCGCTGCAAGTGATGACCGCTGCACGCATCTGCCTCGCGCCGCTGCGCTTTGGTGCCGGCATCAAGGGCAAGCTGGCCGATGCCATGTTGTGCGGCACGCCGAATATCACCACGCCGATCGGCGCCGAAGCGATGGGTGACGAGCTGCCCTGGCCCGGCGTGATAGCCGAGGACGCGCAGGCATTGGCCGCTGCGGCGGTCAGCCTGTACCAGGACCGCGCACGCTGGACCCAGGCGCAGGAACGCGGCCGCCACTTACTGGCCAGCCGCTATGACCAGGACCTGCACGGCCCGGCGCTGGTGACCTGCCTGGAACACTGCCGCAGCCACCTTGCCGCCCATCGCCGGGATAACTTCACCGGCAGCATGCTGCGCCATCACGCGCATAAAAGTACGCAGTACATGTCCCAGTGGATCGAGGCCAAAAACCGCCTCGCCTGAACACCGGTGCTGGCGAGGTCGCGCGCGAGGGGGCATTATCCCAGGCAGCAACCACAATAAAGCGACGGCAGCATGACCCGAGCAGCGCGAATCACCGACCCTTCCTACGAGCTGATGGACGATCACAACGGTCTGTCCATCATCTATCGCCAACATGGCTTCCCCTGCCCGCTGGTGCGCTGGCATTTCCACAAGGAATACGAACTGCACTTGATCGTCGCCAGCTCGGGCAAGGTGTTTATCGGCGACTACATCGGCAATTTCTACCCCGAAAGCCTGTTTCTCACCGGCCCCAACCTGCCGCACAACTGGATCAGCCAGGTCGAGGAAGACGAAGTGGTGCCCAAGCGCGACATGCTGGTGAACTTCACCGATGAGCTGTTCGAGCACGGCAGCCATATTTTCGCCGAACTCAAGACGCTCACGCCGCTGCTGGAACGGGCGCAATACGGCATCGAATTTCGCTGCAAAAAGACCATCGCCCAGGCCATGACTCTGATGCAGCGCATCGAGGATGCCCAGGGCATGGCGCGCCTGGGGCACTTTTTCATTCTGTTGGAGGTGCTCAGCGCCTGTGAGGACTACCAGTTGCTGTCGGGGGTAAACACCGCGCACCTGGCAGACGAACACAGCGTGGACCGCACCAACCGCGCGGTGGACTACATCTTCGCCCACTACGCACGCGAGTTGCCGCTGGAGGAAGTCGCGGAATACCTGGGGATGAAGCCGACGTATTTTTCCCGGGTGTTCAAGCAGGCCACCGGCCGCACGTTTATCGAGTTTGTGAACCGGTTGCGCATCAGCAAATCCTGCGAGCTGCTGGCCGATGGCGACAAGGCGGTGACGGACGTGTGCTTTGAGTCGGGCTTCAACAACATCTCCAACTTCAATCGGCGTTTCCAGCAATTGAAAGGCATGACCCCTTCCCACTACCGGCGCCTGGCGGTGCAGCGGCTCACCGAGCAGAACCTGAGCTGACGGCGATCATCAAATGAGTGCGCGCAAATTAAATCGGCACTCGCCCCGCCTTGACAGGAACGAGAACGCAATCCCTTGCCACTGAGCGGAGTACCCACTTTTAAACCGGCGGGTGGTACTCATTTATTCTCATGCACAGGGCACTCCATGATCAATGTTCAGCCATCGCAGGGGCTCAGCACTGTCCCTCGAAACACTCTGACCCCGCCCGCGAGCCCTTTAGGCTCTGCGACACTTGAGGTGATCAAGCTTTTTTGTAGACCGGCGAATGGCAGTCAAACGTTGCCCGCAACCGCACAATCAAGTGATATACCGTCGACAGCCCGCCAGCGCATCGAACATCTTCTCGGGTTTGCAGTCACCAAGGAACAACCGAGCCTGGCTGAACAAATCGGTCAGTGGGTCGAGGACGCTGGTGATCCGCTGACCGACGCGGTGCTGCGCAGTGAGGTGCAGCAACGCCTTGACCAGCCCAGCGCGATCAACCCGCGAAAAACCTATACCCAACTGATTCAGCAAATACTCGACGGTGCGCAGCCCCATTCACCGAGCGCCCCAGCGGACCAGCGCCCGCTAAACCGCAACCAGCGGGCGGTGGCGTCAGCCCCCCCCGCAACACGTGCTGCGGCAATCCGCCAATTCGCCGATGCTCTCGTTGACAGCAGTGATCGGCAGTTGGCCATCGGTGTCGCCAACAGCCTGGTGCGCCAGAGGCTCGCAGCCGAAGCCGATGAATCGGTGAATGCCGAAAACAAGGTCACCGTCCCAACCGACTCCACCTTCGGCCAGGCCTGGGCCGAACTGTCAGATGCGATGTACTCGGAGCCCTTCAAATCGTTTGCCGAGGTCCATGGTCTTGATATTTCAAAACTGATCATCGGGCCGAACAGTCATCTGCGCGAAATATCAGGCGGCAGCGTCCGCATCTTCCCGCATCATGACGCTGCATGGGTGGCCGCTTCAGGGAAGGTGCTGGCGGCCGTCACCAAAATCATCGGCGATCGCGGCGGCGTGGTTGCCTATTATGGCCGCGATCAAGCATCAGCCTATAACATCGCGAACTTTTATGGCTTGCAACTGGGCCTGATCCAAAGTGACCAGACGCTGGCCAGCATCGGGCGACTGTTTCACGAGGGCACCTTCAATGCGTTCAGCAACAACGACCCCGAATACACCGTTTACGCGCCCATCAAGCGGCGCCAACAAGAAGCGGGCCAGCGCATCGCGGATTTACCACAGGACCAATTGATCGAACGCCTTGCCAGGTTCACACCGCCAACCACGGCACGCAAGGTTCAGGACGCTGACCGAGACCTGGCGCAGCAGTGCAGCCAGGCATTGATCAAAAGGGTGCATGAATTTGATATCACGCTCCAGGACGTGCCCGAGTATTCCACTTTCAACCAAGCGCGTAAAAGCCTGCTGACGGAGCTGAGCGGCAGTGCATTTACCACCTTTGTGCGCGAGAACAGCGTTGACCCAGCCAGCGTGAGGATCAACCCCGAGTCCGGCGATATGACGGCTAAGGTCAAAGGCAAAGACACCGCCTTTACCGTCAACGATGTGTCAGGCTGGAATAATGCCTGGGAAGCTATCCAGGGTGCGGTCAAGCAACTGGCTGCCGGATCACGTGGCGATATTCGCTACCCGTCACCCTCTTCTGCAACGCTTGATGAGGTCATGCAGTTCTACAACGAAGAAATGCCTCGCCGACACGATCCTCGAACAAGTAACTGGCGCAAGCTCGATTTCATCTCGATCCTCAAGCGAAGTGCCGCAATGGTCAATAACGACGGCTTCAAGGCGCTCGTTGACCCAAGCATGAATGATCCGATGTCACTGGCTGTAAGGGCGAACCAGAGCGCCATAACGCGAGCGCTGGGACAAACGTCCATTCCACTGTCGAGACTTGAAACGCTGGCGGCGACCGTCGATTCCACACCGATTGCGACATTGAACGCCGCGCCACCGGATAACCTGGAGAACGCCGAGCGCGCGCTGGCTGATGCCACCTACCGCGCAATGCTCGACGTGAAAAGAGACCCGACCCAAGCGCCGTCGAAAATGGTCGGGCCGATCCCGGTCGGCAGCCTGTTCGGTCAGTGGCGCAATAACCTGGATAAAGCCATCAGCGGCAACGGTTTCGTTGAATGGGCCAAAACACACAACGTTGACTTGACCTCCCTGCGCTTCGACCCCAGAGGCGACGCGCTGATAGGCACAGTCAACGGCGTTGACCAGCGCTTCACCGCCGGCGACTTTGGGAAAAAATACCCGGAGTATTTTGACGTCCTCGCCCCCGTACTGGCCGCCGCCGCAGTATTCGCGCATAACACGCCAATAACGCTGGCTAACGCCAAAGGCAGCGATGCGCCGTTGAAATGGGTGGGCACCTTCTACAACATCAGTACGCAACCGGGTGCCCAGGCGTTCGAACGGAGCCTGCAGCACCTGGCGAGCACAAAGAGATTCCTGAACAGCCCCAGGTCTGCAGAGCAAGTGGAGAACTGGCTGAACCAGCAAAAAATCGGATTGGGTGATAGCAATGACCGGTATGCCCTTATCAACCAACTGAAAAACGGCAACATCGATAACGACGACACCACAGGTTTCACTGTCGACGAGGGCTCATCCCACCACCCCAAGGGCCTGACGACCGTGCAGAAATTCCTCGCCGACCAAGGTTGGTTCGAGGCCAAGACGGCAACGCAGACGGATAACTTGCTGCGGGCCTTGCAGACACCCATACCCCAGGCCCCGGCCTTGGGCAACCGCTGGGGTTTCCTCTCCACCGACCTGCCTCTCAGCCCCGCCCAACGCGACAACGTGAACGATCTGGCAAAAAAAGCCATTGGCTCGAGCACCACGCTCCTCAGCTACCTCAGTGCTCAAGTCAGCAATCTCCAAACCAATCGCCCTGAGCAAGCGCTGGACCAACTGCTATCCAGTGACGGTGCCCTGGAGCTGGCCACAACTCTGCAAACCGAGATGAAGGGTGCAGTCACTTTGACCAGTCTCAAGCAGTGGCTACTGACAGCGCTGGTACTGGAACTCGATCCCTCGGCGGGTACCTCACGCAATGCCCTCGCGGGCTTTGATCTGATGCACGCGGATAACTGGGGATTGGGCACGGACAAGATTCGTGAGCGGTTCAACAGACACTTGACCGATAATCGAAATATCCCGCCAAACCTTACGCCAGTAGTCGCGCGCCTGTTGATGACGGGTGCCGCGCCCCATCTGCTGGTTAACGATGTGCCGTCGTCCCTAACCATGGGTTCGACCGAATGGGTCAGCTTTACCACCGCCGTCAATCGGATCGAACTGAGCGCCCCCGGGGCAGCCACGGACATGACCTTCGAGCAAGTCATGAACCTTGACCGGATCAACCCTATCAACGCACGTGAATCCCAACTCCAATCGGTTGCCCAGATGAACCCGGTGCTGGATTGGGCCATTGTGAATCAGCACGTGGTGAAGAACGACAAAGACGAATACACCCTCGAACAGCTCACCAGCAGCCAACAGGCGCTCAAGAAACAAATGGGCGAAGTGGCCGACGCCAGGCGCTTCCTGAGTAACTTTGCGCCGCCAGAAAGAAGGAAAATGGCACTTGAGGCGCTGAGAGAAAAATTCGGTACCCACATCGACTACGAGCGCCCGTACCTCACTGAAAAAGTTGGCCCGGGTGGCCTATTTTCCAATATCCGCGCGAGCATTGTGGAGGTGTATGAGGCTGGCCGTATGGGTGAAAGCTGGCGCTGGGAATCGACAGGACCCGATTTTGATGCCCTGAGTGCACGTGCGTCCGAGTTGCCCGACATCAACGCGACATTTGACCAAGCCATCAAGGAAGACTTCCCGCTACGCAGGACCCACACCCTGTCCCTCTTCAAAGACATGCTCAGCAAACTGCCATTGGCAGAGCGCGATAGCCTCAACTTTGGTGCGGTGCAATTCCTGCACGTGAAAGGCGCGGGTGAAGGCATGGTGATGACTTCCGTATACAAAAATGTCCGAAGAGATTTCGCTGTATACCCGTCGGTGGGGAAAATCATCCCTATACCCGACATTAACCCGTCAACGAAGCTCGGCGAAAACGTCCGCCTTGCCATTGATGCTGAAGCTTTCAAAACAGGTTCAGAACCCAAGCCGGGCGTCGAATCCGACGTTGTATTAAGAAACAGCGAGCAATTGATTCTGGTGGACACTCACGACGGTGATAGTCGCCCCCTGTTGCGCGAGCGGCTCTTCTACGAGCGTAGTCCGAACAGCTTGCCGAGTGGCTACGACGGCGAGCGGTTCTCCGAGTTGGCCAAGGTCCTGGTCGATACGGTGTATTTGCGCAAAGCCTCCTCAATCGCTTCACAGCGCGGCCTGAGCAACACCGTTGAAAATGGAAGGGAGCCCAGCGACTACTTTCAGGAAGCGTTGCGGTTCTTGCCGGGAGGCTCCAGCCTCGAGGACATCTACCACGGTGAATTCGCCGAAGCGGCAAAAGACCTGGCCATTGATATCGTGATGTACGCCGCCACCGAGGGCGCAGGCAAAATCTGGAGCGTAGCCAAGTCCGGTGCGGCGTGGGCAGCCACCAAAGTTTCGGCAAAATACATCGAGAAGTTTGGTGTCAGAGAAGCGGAAAATATTGAACTCAAGGATATAACAACCGCCAGCAGCGCGAAGTCGCTCAACGCGGTCAGCCGTATGCAGGACAGATACCTGGCGAAACAGGTGGGCGGCGAACCGGTCGTGGCAGCCGACAGGGCCGATGGTGTGATCATTCAAACCGGCAGCACGCGCCAGACCATGCTCACTGCGGTGCGTCAGGACGGTAATTGGTACGCCTACGACGCTAAAACCGGGGCGGCTTATGGTCCGGCACTGGAGAACTTCCTCTCTGATACCTCATCGACGATGAGGCAAGAGACCTTTTCGGACGGTACTCAAGCGTTGGTAACACAACGCCCCTTGGCCGCCGACGCCTACACCCTGCCTCGCACCCATGGCTTTGACCTGATCAATGAGGGCAAGGTCTACCGTTACGATACCCGCACCCCAGGGGCGTTGAGCGATCTGGAGTCTGCTGATCATTTCAAACCTCTCGAAGAGTTCGAGGCCATTTGCCCTGCACCTGCCATGGGTGCCGCAAGGATCCGACGCGGGACCAACGACAATTGCTTCAGCAAAGTCATTGAGGCTGTTCCCGCAACATCTGCCAAGGAACTTCAGGCGCTTGAGCACAGACGCCTGTTCCCTTCAGAGCGGGGTTTGCTGAGCAAGGGCCAATTTGTCATTTTCGAGCGGCGTAAATACAAAATGGTTGATGGCGAAATGGGCCCGCAACTGGTTCCGACGGCTGATGGCAAGCGCATCGTATACAAATCGCAGATCGGCGGTAGCCTCAAACAGGATCCGCAATTCGGCTTTCCCCCGGGAGGAGCCACTGACTACATGAAGCAAAAAACCCGAGTGGTCACGCTCGATAGCATCAGTGATGCCTGCAAAGACAAGCGCGAGCTTCGTGGTGTGATTGTGGATGGCCCCGCCGGCAAACACTTGGTGATAGAGGCTGACACCGCTGAATTTTATTCCGCCAGGCTGAATGATGCGCCCGGCGGCAAACTGACCTTCAACCGATGCGCATACGACGACATTCCGATGGTCAAACAATACCGCGAGACATTTACCCGCCTTGAAGGTGCGAACGGGGTGCCCAATGACGCGGATTTCATTGCCTTGCCCAAACTCAGTGATGCATTCAAAGAGCTGGAGCATTCGAACTACTCGAAACAGGAGATCGATGAGCTCAAAACGTGGTGCAAAGAGTTTACGCCGGAACAACAACGCGAAGTTCTCTACCAACTGCAACGGAGCAACGCCATTGGCAAGGCGAATATCGGGCTGAAGCCGAATCGAGTTTACGCACTGACCACACCCGCCGACTTTGCCACGTGGACTCCCGAGCAAAAAAACGGGTTCTTCGCACGAGAAGCAAAAAACAGCGTGAATCGTTCAATGAAAGCCACTGGGCTGGGGCCCGGTAACCAAATTCGCTCAAGTGCGGATAGCGCACGCGCGCAAGCGGCGCGCATTACCAATACATGGCTGCGTGAAACCGTTGAGGCCCATGCAGTGAATCGCCCCAACTTGATTCTGAAAACCGGAGCAGGTAACTGTGGCGAAATGGCCATGGTGTCCAGAGATATTGTCAGGAAAAGCGGTGGCCATGCTTATGAATGGAAGGCGTCGGACGCACACGCATTCACAGTCATTGGCGGGCCTTCCACACTGCCCGTTGGCACAGTGAACTTCTCGGAAGCGGCCTGGGCGGATGCCTGGATTGTCGACCCATGGGCAGATATCGCTTGCCCAGCCCGCCTTTACACCCAGAAGTTGAACGAGGTAATGGCCCAGTGGGAACGCGAAAACTTGAAAATCATGGACCAAGGCAAGCTGATGAGCCCACTCGACAGCACCTGGCTGAATAAGCTCATCGTCAGGCCGAAGCAACCGTACACCTTTGGGTATGATGCCGCCTGACCACGTTGAAATATCGGGCAAAAGCGCTTGCAACGAAATGGCAGCGCTTTTTGTCCGGACATCCAGTGAAACGTTTCACCCACTTTCTTATCCAGTGCAAAAAAGTATCAGTGCAAGTGCGCCCAAGGATTTGTCATAACCCCATTTGAAGGCTGTAATCAACGCACACTCTTCCTGGCCGTTCGCGGGAAGACACAACAACAATAACTGTCCTTCTGCAGCCCCTGGGCGCAGAAATGGAGTGCGCGATGAAGTTCACAGCAAAAACTCTGCTTGCCTGTTCTTGCATGACTGTATGCATGACCCTCAGCGCCGTCAGCTTTGGCGCGCAAACCCTGACCATTGCCACCGTCAACAACAGCGACATGATCCGCATGCAAAAGCTCTCGAAAACCTTCGAGACCGAGCATCCGGATATCAAGCTGAACTGGGTGGTGCTTGAAGAAAACGTGCTGCGCCAACGCCTGACCACTGACATCGCCACCCAAGGCGGGCAGTTCGACGTGTTGACCATCGGCATGTACGAAGCCGCACTCTGGGGCGCCAAGGGCTGGCTGGAACCGATGAAGGATCTGCCCGCTTCCTACGACCTCGATGATGTATTCCCTTCGGTGCGTGACGGTTTGTCCGTCAAGGGTTCGCTGTATGCCCTGCCGTTCTACGCCGAAAGCTCGATCACCTATTACCGCACCGACCTGTTCAAGGACGCCGGGCTGAGCATGCCCGAGCACCCGACCTGGACCCAGATCGGCGAATTCGCGGCCAAACTCACCGACAAGAGCAAAGAGCAATACGGCCTGTGCCTGCGCGGCAAAGCCGGTTGGGGCGAAAACATGGCGCTGATCACCACCCTGGCCAACGGCTACGGGGCGCGCTGGTTCGATGAGAAGTGGCAGCCGGAATTCACCGGCCCCGAATGGAAAGACGCGCTGAACTTCTACGTCGACAACATGAAGAAATCCGGCCCGCCGGGTGCCTCCAGCAATGGTTTCAACGAAAACCTGGCGCTGTTCAACAGCGGCAAGTGCGCAATCTGGGTCGACGCCAGCGTGGCCGGCTCGTTTGTCACCGACAAGACCCAAAGCAAAGTGGCTGACCATGTCGGCTTCACCTTTGCCCCGCACGAGAAGACCGATAAGGGCACCTCGTGGCTGTACTCCTGGTCACTGGCGATCCCGACCAGCTCCAAGGCCAAGGACGCCGCCAAGGTGTTCACCAGTTGGGCGACCTCCAAGGAATACAGCCAGTTGGTGGCCAAGACCGACGGCATCGCCAACGTACCGCCGGGTACGCGCAAATCGACCTACAGCGACGAGTACATGAAGGCCGCGCCGTTCGCCAAGGTGACCCTCGAATCGCTGAAAGTCGCCGACCCGACCAAACCGACCCTCAAGCCCGTGCCGTATATCGGGATCCAGCTGGTGACCATTCCTGAATTCCAAGCGATTGGTACCCAGGTCGGGAAGTTCTTCTCGGGTGCGCTGACCGGTCAGCAGACGGTGGATGCTGCATTGACCGCCGCGCAGACCACCACCGAGCGTGAAATGAAGCGGGCGGGTTATCCCAAATAAAGCCGGCACACCGCCGTCACTGCTTTATGTGAGAGCTGGCTTGCCGGCGATGCAGGCAAGTCAGCTCTCACCCTGACCGCGCTCCGATTCTCGTTCTGCATGTACCTGACTGGTCCTGATCCTATGAATACCACCACTGCCCAAGTGCAAACGACCACGCCTCACACGCCACGCAAAAGCCGCCTGGCCAACCCCGGCTGGTTTCTCGTCACCCCTTCGGTCGCCATGCTGCTGCTGTGGATGATCGTGCCGCTGGGCATGACCCTGTACTTTTCGCTGATCCGCTACAACCTGCTCTACCCTGGCGAAAACCAATTCGTGGGGCTGGAGAACTTCACCTATTTCATCACCGACTCAGGCTTCCTGCCGGGCGCCACCAATACCCTGTTGCTGGTCGGCAGCGTGCTGTTGATCAGCGTGGTGTTCGGCGTGTTGATCAGTGCCTTGCTGGAGGCCAGTGAGTTCCTGGGCCGTGGCATCGTGCGGGTGATGCTGATTTCGCCGTTCTTCATCATGCCCACCGTCGGTGCGCTGATCTGGAAAAACCTGATTTTCCACCCGGTGTCAGGGATTCTCGCCGCCGTCTGGAAGCTATTCGGCGCCGAGCCGGTGGACTGGCTGGCGCACTATCCGTTGCTGTCGATCATCATCATTGTGTCGTGGCAGTGGCTGCCGTTTGCGATCCTGCTGCTGATGACCGCCATGCAGTCCCTCGACCAGGAACAAAAGGAAGCCGCACGCCTGGACGGCGCCGGCGCCATCGCGATCTTCTGGCACCTGACCCTGCCCCACCTGGCACGCCCGATTGCCGTGGTGGTGATGATCGAAACCATCTTCCTGCTCTCGGTGTTCGCCGAAATCTTCACCACCACCAACGGTGGCCCGGGCTACGCCTCGACCAACCTCGCCTACCTGATCTACAACCAGGCACTGGTGCAGTTCGACGTGGGCATGGCCTCGGCCGGCGGCTTGATTGCCGTGGTCATCGCCAATATCGCGGCGATCATCCTGGTGCGGATGATCGGCAAAAACCTGACTGACAAGCCTTGAGGGCCGCGCCATGACGCTTCAACAATCCCGCCGCCTGCAAAGCCTGTTGCTCGGCACTTTGGCCTGGGCCATCGCGATCCTGATTTTCTTCCCGATCTTCTGGATGGTGCTGACCAGCTTCAAGACCGAAATCGATGCGTTCGCTACCCCACCGCAGTTCATCTTCACGCCGACGCTGGAGAACTACCTGCACATCAACGAGCGCAGCAACTACTTCAGCTACGCCTGGAACTCGGTGCTGATTTCGTTCAGTGCCACCGCCCTGTGCCTGCTGATCTCGGTGCCCGCCGCCTACTCCATGGCCTTCTACGAGACCAAGCGCACCAAGGGCACGCTGCTGTGGATGCTCTCCACCAAGATGCTGCCACCGGTGGGCGTGCTGATGCCCATCTACCTGCTCGCCAAGAGCTTCGGGCTGCTGGATACGCGCATCGCGCTGATCATTATCTACACCCTGATCAACCTGCCGATTGTGGTCTGGATGGTTTACACCTACTTCAAGGACATCCCCAAGGACATCCTCGAAGCCGCGCGCCTGGACGGCGCCACCCTGTGGCAGGAAATGGTCCGGGTGCTGCTGCCGATCGCCAAGGGCGGCCTGGCGTCCACGGTATTGCTGTCGCTGATCCTGTGCTGGAACGAAGCGTTCTGGTCGTTGAACCTGACCTCGTCCAACGCAGCACCGCTGACTGCGCTGATCGCCTCCTACTCCAGCCCTGAAGGCTTGTTCTGGGCCAAGTTGTCCGCCGTCTCGACCCTGGCCTGCGCGCCGATCCTGATCTTTGGCTGGATCAGCCAGAAACAGCTGGTACGCGGTTTGTCCTTCGGCGCCGTGAAATAACGGCCTTTCAATAAAAAATTCAAAGCGGAGGCTCATCATGGCCAACCTGAAAATCAAGAATCTGCAAAAAGGCTTCGAAGGTTTCTCGATCATCAAAGGCATCGACCTGGAAGTGAACGACAAGGAGTTCGTGGTCTTCGTCGGCCCCTCGGGCTGCGGTAAATCCACCCTGCTGCGCCTGATCGCGGGCCTGGAAGAAGTCAGCGAAGGCACCATCGAACTGGACGGCCGCGACATCACCGAAGTAACCCCGGCCAAGCGCGACCTGGCGATGGTGTTCCAGACCTATGCGCTGTACCCGCACATGAGCGTGCGCAAAAACATGTCGTTTGCCCTGGACCTGGCCGGCGTCGACAAGAAACTGGTCGAGAGCAAAGTCAGCGAAGCGGCGCGCATCCTCGAACTCGGCCCGTTGCTGGAGCGCAAGCCCAAGCAGCTGTCGGGCGGTCAGCGCCAGCGCGTGGCGATCGGCCGGGCGATTGTGCGTAATCCGAAAATCTTCCTGTTCGACGAACCGCTGTCCAACCTCGACGCCGCCCTGCGCGTGCAGATGCGCCTGGAGCTGGCGCGCCTGCATAAAGAGCTGCAGGCGACCATGATCTACGTGACCCACGACCAGGTCGAAGCCATGACCCTGGCCGACAAGGTCGTGGTCCTCAACAGCGGCCGTATCGAGCAAGTGGGCTCGCCGCTGGAGCTGTACCACCAGCCGGCCAACCTGTTTGTCGCGGGCTTCCTGGGTACGCCGAAGATGGGCTTCCTCAAGGGCAAGGTCACGCGCGTCGAAGGCCACGGCTGCGAGGTGCAACTCGACGCCGGCACCACCATCAGCCTGCCGTTGAGCGGCGCGACCCTGAGCGTCGGCAGCGCGGTGACCCTGGGCATTCGTCCGGAACACCTGGAAATCGCCGCGCCGGGCCAGACCTCCCTGACCGTCACCGCCGACGTCGGCGAGCGCCTGGGCAGCGACACTTTCTGCCACGTCATCACCGCCAATGGCGAGCCGTTGACCATGCGGATCCGTGGCGACATGGCCAGCCAATACGGCGAGACGCTGCACCTGCACCTGGACCCGGCGCACTGCCATCTGTTCGACACCGACGGTGTAGCCGTGGCCCGTCCACTGCGCGCTGCCGCCTGATTTCGCGAGAGTTGTGATGAAACTGAATAAGCAGAACCTTACCCAACTGGCGCCGCACGTGAACATCCCGGCCTATGCGATTGCCAGCACCTCCCAGGGCATCGCCCATATCGGCGTCGGCGGTTTCCACCGTGCGCACCAGGCGTACTACACCGATGCGCTGATGAACACCGGCGAAGGCCTGGACTGGAGCATCTGCGGCGTCGGCCTGCGCAGCGAGGACCGCAAGGCCCGCGACGACCTGGCGGGCCAGGACTACCTGTTCACCCTGTATGAACTGGGCGACACCGACGACACCGAAGTGCGCGTGATCGGCTCGATCAGCGACATGCTGCTCGCCGAAGACAGCGCCCAGGCATTGATCGACAAACTGGCCAGCCCCGAGATTCGCATCGTCTCGCTGACCATCACCGAAGGCGGCTACTGCATCGACGACAGCAACGGCGAGTTCATGGCCCACCTGCCGCAGATCCAGCATGACCTGGCGCACCCCGGCGCACCGAAAACCGTGTTCGGCTTTATCTGCGCCGCGCTGACCCAGCGCCGCGCCGCCGGCACCCCGGCGTTCACGGTAATGTCCTGCGATAACCTGCCCCACAACGGCGCCGTCACGCGCAAGGCGTTGCTGGCCTTTGCCGCGCTGCACAATGCCGACCTGCACGACTGGATCAAGGCCAATGTGAGCTTTCCGAACGCCATGGTCGACCGCATCACACCGATGACCAGCACCGCCCACCGCCTGCAGTTGCACGACGAGCACGGCATCGACGATGCCTGGCCGGTGGTCTGCGAACCGTTTGTGCAATGGGTGCTGGAAGACAAGTTCGTCAACGGCCGCCCGGCCTGGGAGAAGGTCGGCGTGCAGTTCACCGATGACGTGACGCCCTATGAAGAGATGAAGATCGGCCTGCTCAACGGCAGCCACCTGGCCCTGACTTACCTGGGGTTTCTCAAGGGCTACCGGTTCGTGCACGAGACCATGAACGACCCGTTGTTCGTTGCGTACATGCGCGCCTACATGGACCTGGATGTCACGCCGAACCTGGCGCCGGTACCGGGTATCGACCTGACCGACTACAAGCAGACCCTGGTCGACCGTTTTTCCAACCAGGCGATTGCCGACCAGTTGGAGCGCGTGTGCTCGGATGGCTCCTCGAAGTTTCCAAAATTCACCGTGCCGACCATCAACCGCCTGATAGCCGATGGGCGCGAGACCGAGCGTGCGGCGCTGGTGGTCGCGGCCTGGGCCTTGTATTTGAAGGGCGTGGATGAGAATGGCGTGAGCTATAAAATCCCCGACCCGCGTGCGGAATTCTGCCAGGGGCTGGTGAGTGATGAGGCGTTGATCAGCCAGCGACTGCTGGGAGTGGAAGAGATTTTCGGCACGGCTATTCCCAACTCGCCGGAGTTTGTGGCAGCGTTCGAGCGTTGCTATGGGAGCTTGCGTGATAACGGCGTCACCGAAACCCTACAGAACCTCCTGAAGAAACCGGTTTAAAAAATGTGTGAGGGGGCTTGCCCCCGATGAGGGTGTGTCAGGCAAATATCCTTCACTGACCCACAGCCATCGGGGGCAAGCCCCCTCCCACACTGGACCGGGTTGCCAATCCAAAAAAATAACACCGCTGAGCACACCCTCATGACCCAGCAAAACCTGTTCCTCGGCATCGACTGCGGCACCCAAGGCACCAAGGCCATCGTCCTCGACGCGTCCAGCGGCAAGGTGCTGGGCCTCGGTGCTGCGGCGCACACACTGATCAGCGGCGCGAATGGCCGTCGCGAACAGCACACCCAGGAGTGGCTGGACGCCTTTACCGAAGCCACCCACCGCGCCTTGCAACAGGCAGGCGTCGACGGCCAGGACATCCTTGGCATCGGCGTGTCCGGCCAGCAGCACGGCCTGGTGCTGTTGGATGACAGCGGCCAGGTGCTGCGCCCGGCCAAGCTGTGGTGCGACACCGAAACCGCACCCGAAAATGATCGTCTGCTGCACTACCTGGGCGGCGAAAGTGGCTCGCTGGAACGCCTCGGCGTGGCCATCGCGCCGGGCTACACCGTGTCCAAGTTGCTCTGGACCCGCGAGCAGCACCCGGACGTGTTCGCGCGCATCGCGCATATCCTGCTGCCCCACGACTACCTCAACTACTGGCTCACCGGCCGCGCCGTGGCGGAATACGGCGATGCCTCCGGCACCGGTTACTTCAATGTGCGCACCCGTGAATGGGACGTGGCGCTGCTCCAGCACATCGACCCCAGCGGTCGCCTGCAGGCCGCGCTGCCCGACCTGATTGACGCCGACCAGGCGGTGGGCACGATCCTGCCGGCCATCGCCGAACGCCTGGGCATCAACCCCAACGCGCTTGTCTCCAGCGGCGGCGGCGACAACATGATGGGCGCCATCGGCACGGGCAACATCGCCCCCGGCGTGATCACCATGAGCCTCGGTTCCTCGGGCACCGTGTATGCCTTCGCCGACCAACCCAACGTGAGTGAGCAGGCGTCGGTGGCGACTTTCTGTTCCTCCAGCGGCGGCTGGCTGCCGTTGATCTGCACGATGAACCTGACCAACGCCACCGGGGTAATCCGCGAGCTGTTCGAACTGGACCTCAACGCGTTCAACGCCTTGGTCGAAAAGGCCCCGATCGGCGCCGACGGCGTGAGCATGCTGCCGTTTCTCAACGGCGAACGCGTGCCCGCCCTGCCCCACGCCACCGGCAGCCTGCACGGCCTGACCATGACCAACCTGACCCGCGCCAACCTGTGCCGCGCCGTGGTCGAAGGCACCACCTTCGGCCTGCGCTACGGTCTCGACCTGCTGCGCCACACCGGCCTGCAAAGCCTGCGCATCCGCTTGATCGGCGGCGGTTCGAAAAGCCCGGTGTGGCGGCAGATGGTCGCCGATATCATGAACACCGAAGTAATCTGCACCGAACAAAGCGAGGCTGCGGCCCTGGGCGCGGCGATCCAGGCGGCGTGGTGCCAGTCCGGCGAATCCCTGGCCAGCCTGTGCGACCGGTGCGTGAGCGTCGACCTGGCCAGCCGTACCCTGCCGGTGGCAGCCAGCGTCAGCGCCTACCAACAGGCGTACGCGCGCTATCAACAGCTAGTAGCAACCCTTTAAGAGCGAACGACTATGTATCTGGTGTGCGGTGAAGCGCTGTTTGATTTTTTCAGCGAGGAAGATGCCAGCGGGCAGGCTTCCAAGGTCAATTACAAGGCAATTGCCGGTGGCTCGCCGTTCAACGTGGCGGTGGGTCTGCGCCGCCTGGGCATCGATGCCGGGCTGTTCGGCGGGTTGTCGACCGACTTCCTCGGGCGTCGCTTGTTGCAGGTGCTCAAGGATGAAGGCGTCAGCGAGCAGTTCCTGGTGGAGTTTGCCGCGCCGACGACGTTGTCGATGGTCGCCGTGGGCGCCAATGGTTCACCGCAGTACAACTTCCGCGGCGAAGGCTGCGCCGACCGCCTGCTGGAAGTCGCCCATCTGCCGGTGCTGGGCGCGGACATTCGCGGCTTGCATGTCGGCTCGTTCTCGCTGGTGGTGCAGCCGATCGGCGATACCCTGCTGAGCCTGGTCAAGCGCGAAAGCGGCAAGCGCCTGATCAGCCTGGACCCCAACGTACGCCTCAACCCCCAGCCGGATATCCAGCTGTGGCGCGAGCGCGTGGCGGAGCTGGTCAAGCACGCCGACCTGATCAAGGTCAGCGACGAAGACCTGCACCTGCTCTACCCCGACCAGTCGCCGGAAAGCGTGCTGCAAGGCTGGCTGCAGCACCGCTGCCAGTTGGTATTCCTCACCCGTGGCGGCGACGGTGCCAGCGTCTTCAGCCGCCAGCACGGCAACTGGTCGCAACCGGCACAGAAGGTGGTGATGGCCGATACCGTCGGCGCTGGCGACACCTTCCAGGCCGCCTTGATTGCCTGGTTGACCGAGCAGAACCTGGATTCGGTAGAGGGCCTGCAGCAACTGACGCGCACGCAGATCGACACGATGCTCGGCTTCGCCATTCGCGCTGCCGCGTTGACGTGTGGCAAGACTGGGCCGGATTTGCCGTATCGTGATCAACTCGGCTGAATCCAGCCTTTATGAAGGTTTTGTCAGCCAGGCAAAAATTAATCGACGGTTAATCCCGCAAGTCGAGAGTGAAAGTGTACTCACTTGCGGAGAACCACCATGAAACTGCGCACTTTAATGCTTGGCGGCGCGCTGGCGCTGGCGGCGGTGTCGGGCTTGGCCCAGGCTGCCGATCAAACGGCGACTGTCACCCCTGTGCCCTACCACTACGGCATGCCGATGAACATCGCCAAGGTGCTGGCCATGAACGAGGCCCAGACCAATGACTGCAAAGTCATCAAGGCGGATATCAAGTTTGTGGACACGGCCGGCAAGGTCGAAGACGTGAGCTATCGGAAAATGTCCGAAGCCTGCGATTTCCAGAATTGAGCCGGTGAAAGACCCAGGACAGGCCCGCACAGGAAGGAGTAGTCTTGCGGGCTTGTCATACGGCTGAAGGGATTCGCCATGCAGTTGAGTTTCCGCTCTCTCGCAACATTCACCGCCCTGCTCTGCTTCGCCCTTGCACTTGTCTGGGGCCTGCGTCCTGACCTGCTGCTGTGGGTATGGAGTGTCGAATATTCCAGCGCCACCGGGCTGGTGTCGCGCCGCAATGCCGCGCTGTTCCTGGCCATCGGCCTCATGTTCTACCGTGCTCGCCTTGCCCCACCCTCAGACACACGCCGCGCCCTGACCAGCGGGTTTATCGCCGGCTGCCTGGTGCTGGCCGTATTGGGGTTCGGGGAGTGGATCAATGGCAATGCAGGCCCTGGGATCCTGCTGGCGGTGGCAACGGAAACCGTATTGGGCCTGGCGTTTATCCAGGCCCACAGGTCTTCGGTCACTCACTCTCAAGCGTCGATCTAGTACAGGTTGCGCGCACCTGCCCGTTGCAGCGCGGGTGCATGGCTGTGCTTGAGGTCTTCACGCAACCCGGTGATCAGATTGCACAAGGCTCGACTGCTGTCGAGTTTGTCGGCGTTGATACCTTTGACTTCCAAATCCACCCGGTCACGGTCGCGGTCGTCATAGACCTTGATCGTCAGCGAGGCATCTTCGGCTTTGGTGCATTCGCACCGTTTAGGCAGGAAACTTCCTTCGATAATACTGCGAAGTTCTAATTCCGAAAGCATGGCCAACCTCTCCTTTTCTGAGACTGCCAATCGATTGTTTTTAGTCTGGCAAGCGTGTGCCTGCCGCGTCTTGCCGCCCCTGGAAGACGCTTACCATCACCAGCCTACTCGGCAAAATCCAGTCTCGTTGTAACCATTCCTCATAAGCACCTAGCGCCCTTATATAAGCTTGGACGGGCAGGTGAAATAATCGTCGAACCGCTGCGATTAATCGTTTAACCCCACGCCTGGTATCAAACTACGCCTTGCGCGACCACTCTTTCAGCAACATATCGCAAACTATCGAAGTTAATGTTCGCTCCGGAATTAACCGCTACCAATGTCTGCCCCGCTACGCCACGTGTTGACACGTATTGGCGAATACCCGCGACCGCCAAGGCACCGGAAGGCTCGGTGATGGAGCGGGTATCGTCGTAGATCAACTTGATTGCGCTGCACAGCTGGTCATTGCTGACCGTGATCACTTCATCCACCCATTGCCGGCAGATTTCAAAACCGAACGCACCGATCTGCGCGACCGCCGTGCCATCGGCAAACCCGTCGACACTCGGCAACACCACGCGCTCACCGGCGCGCAGGGCCGCCAACAGGCAACTGGAGCCTTCGGGCTCGACGCCGATGATGCGCACTTCAGGCCGCAGGTATTTGACGTAGGCCGCGATCCCGGCAATCAGCCCGCCGCCGCCGACCGGGACGAAGATCGCGTCCAGCGGCCCTTGCTGCTGGCGCAGGATCTCCATGGCCACCGTGCCTTGGCCGGCGATGACGTCCGGGTCGTCGAAGGGCGACACGAAGGTATAACCGGAGGCGTCGGCGAGTTGCAGCGCGTGGGCCAGGGCAAAGGGAAAGCTGGCACCGTGCAACACCGCTTCGGCGCCCCGGGAGCGCACGCCCAGCACCTTCAATTCCGGCGTCGTCGCGGGCATCACGATTCGCGCCCGGATCCCCAGTTCACGCGCCGCCAGCGCCACCCCCTGGGCATGGTTGCCCGCCGACGCGGTGACCACGCCCCGCGCCTTCTGCTCGGCGGTCAGTTGCACGAGCTTGTTGTAGGCGCCGCGAATCTTGAAGGAGAAGGTCGGCTGCAAGTCTTCGCGCTTGAGCAGCACCTGGTTGCCGAGCAATGCCGACAGCGCCGGCGCGGCTTGCAGGGGCGTGCGCACCGCCAGGTCATAGACCGGGGCGGCGAGGATCTTTTTCACATAGTGTTCAAGCAGGCCTGCATCAGCGCGGGGAGGAACGGGACAGCTGCTCATGGGTGTCTCCTGGTGTATGTAGAGCCCGGGAGACGGAAAAACAAAACCCGCCTCAAGGGCGGGTCTGGGTGCAGCCGTGTGCTATCCCGCCAAATGAGGAATGGCGGTAATAATAATGCTTGGCTGGCTGCGGAAGGCTTGGAAGGTCATGCCAGGAAATTAACCGGCCATCCGGAGCAAGTCAACATCCTGTTTACTTCAAGCATACGAAACATATACGATTCGTATATCAATCCAACACAGTGAAGACCATGGGCATCGTCAAGATCAGCGACCAACTGCACGAACAACTCCGCCTGGCCAGTGCGGCCATGGACCGCTCCATCAACGCCCAGGCCGAGTTCTGGATCAAGGTCGGCCTGCTCGCCGAACTGAACCCCAGCCTGCCCTACCACGAGTTGATCAACAAACTGCTGCTGGACAAGCCCGACCTGATCCGGGGGCGCAGCTGATGATCAAGACCGCCGCCCAACTGGCTGTCATGCGCGAATCCGGGCGCCTGCTGGCCAAAGTGTTCGACATGCTCGACGGGTTTGTCAGCGCCGGCCGTTCCACCCTGGAGCTGGACAGCGCCGTCGAGGCCTTCATCCGCAACGACCTGAAAGCCCGCCCCGCCAGCCTCGGGCAATACGACTACCCGTTCTCCATCAACACCTCGATCAACGAGGTGGTGTGCCACGGCATGCCCAGCGCCAAGGAGATCCTCAAGGACGGCGACATCATCAACATCGACATCACCCTGGAAAAAGGCGGCTTTATCGCCGACTCCAGCAAGATGTACATGATCGGCACCGTGGCCCCCAAGGCGCGGCGCCTGGTGGAAATGACCTTTGAGGCGATGTGGGCCGGCATCCGCCGGGTCAAGCCCGGCGCACGCCTGGGCGATATCGGCCATGCAATCCAGAGCCACGCGCAGGCCAACGGCTACAGCGTGGTGCGTGAATACTGCGGCCATGGCATCGGCAAGCAGATGCATGAGGACCCGCAGATCCTGCACTTCGGCCGCCCCGGCACCGGCATGGAACTGCGCGAAGGCATGGTGTTTACCATCGAACCGATGCTTAACCAGGGCAGTTCCAAGGTGCGCAGCCTGAAAGATGGCTGGACCGTGGTGACCAAGGACAACAGCCTGTCGGCGCAGTGGGAACATACCGTGGCGGTGACGGCGGATGGCTTTGAAGTGCTGACCCTGCAAACACCGCCAGGCGAGTAACCTTTGGCGAGCGGGCTTGTCCCGCGTTGGGCTGCGCAGCAGCCCCAAACCAGGCGCAGAGGCGTGCCTGATGCATCGCCACCTTTACATCGTCGCGCCCGCCATCCGCTTGAGCACTAGCACCATCAAGCCTGCCCCCAACCCCATCGCCGCCAGTAACAACGGGTACGACACCCACCACGGCGTACCCGCCGTCATCATGCTGAACTCCGACATCCCACCCACACTGGCAATCAGGTTGAGCGGCAGGAACACCACGTTGATCAGCGTGAGCTTGCGCAACAGATTGTTCATGCTGTTGTTCATCAGGTTGCCGCGCGCATCGATCAGCCCGGAAAACACATTGGAATAGATCTCGGCCTGTTTGTAGCACTGATGGTTCTCGATGATCAGGTCATCGATCAGGCCGAGGATTTCCGCGCCGAAGTGCTCCTTTTCCGCGTGGTTGCGCAGCCGCGACAGCACGGCGCCATTGCTGTGCAGCGCGTTGATGTAATAGATCAGGCTTTCACTGAGGTTGAACATCTGCATCAGGTGATGGTTGCTCATCGATGCGTTGAACTGCTGCTGCAACTCGCGCGCGACCAGCTTGATCACCTTGAGATGGCCCAGGTAGTGGTGGATGTTGTTAAGCAGCAGGTCGAGCAATACGTCGAGCGGCGTGTGCAGCGGCCGGCGCTGGCCGAGGCCGCTCAGCGGGGTTTCATCGGTGGCGATTACCAGCAGCCGGCCGGGTGAAAACAGCAGGCCGCAGGACGACACTTCGAACACCAGGTTGCCGCCGCCGGAATAGTTCTCCGGGCGCTTCCAGATCAGGAACAGGTTGTCGGGGTGAAACTCGATGCGCGAGACCTCGTCCGGGTCCAGGGCCGACGCGAGTGCGTGCTCATCCAGCTTGTGGTGGTCGCGCAGCCATTCACGCTCGCTCGGGTCAGGGTTGTTGAACAACAGGATCGGGGCCGAGGCGCTGTCCACGCCAAGCAGTTTTCCATTGATAAGCTCAAAACGCTGGATCATCGCGACTCACCAGACCTGGCCCTGGCGTTTCAACTCCAGGCGCCGTACGAATTCCTCCAGCACCAGGCCATACAGGTCGTCCTGCAGATAGGCGTCTTCGATGCCCGCATCCAGGTTGGGATTGTCGTTGACCTCGATCACCACCACCTTGTCGCCGGACTGCTTGAGGTCGACGCCGTAGAGCCCGTCGCCGATCAGGTTGGCGGTCTTCACCGCCAGTTCCACCACCGCCCTGGGCGCTTCGTGGACCGCCAGGGTGCGGCACTCGCCGTTGATGTCCGAGCCAATGGCTTTGTGGTTGTAGATCTGCCAATGGCCCTTGGACATGAAGTACTGGCAGGCAAAGATCGGCTTGCGATTGAGCACGCCGATGCGCCAGTCGTATTCGGTGTAGAAGAACTCCTGGGCCAGCAGCAGCACCGAATGTTCGAACAGCTCGGCAGTGGCCTTGAGCAAGGCTTCCTGGCTTTCGACCTTGATCACACCCCGGGAGAAACAGCCATCGGGGATCTTCAGCACCAGCGGGAAACCCAGGCGCTCGCCGACCCGTTCGAAATCTTCCGGTCGCTCCTTGTAGAGAATCTCGGTGGCGGGCATGCCCAGTTGATGGCTGTTGAGCAGGTCGGTGAGGTAGACCTTGTTGGTGCAGCGCAGGATCGAGGCCGGGTCATCCATCACCACCAGCCCTTCGCTCTCGGCTTTCTTGGCGAAACGGTAGGTGTGGTTGTCGACGCTTGTGGTCTCGCGGATCAGCAAGGCGTCGTATTCGGCCAGGCGCGAGTAGTCCTTGCGCTCGATCAACTCCACATCGATGCCCAGGCCCTTGCCCACTCGGATGAAATTCTCCAGCGCCTTGGCATTGGACGGCGGCAGTTGCTCCTGGGGATCGTGAAGAATCGCCAGGTCATAACGGGCCAGACGACGTGAACGGGGCTGGCGCCAGATCTTGCGGCTGAAGTTGTCGAGGGCGTGGGCGAATTGATCTTCCTGGTCATCGCGCAACTTGTGCAGTACGCCGGACTTGACCCCTTCAATGTGCCAGCCGTTGTTCTTTCTGAATTCAACTAACAGGATCGGGCACGGGAACGCTTCAAACAACTGGCGGGCCAACTCCTGCAACGGTTCAATATTGGTTCGACCAAAGTAAAGGGTCAGGGTAAAGCCTTCGGTATTGCTGTAGAGATGATGACTCAAGGCTTTATCGAGGGTTTTATCCAGGTCATCCAGCGCCAGGCCGTAGAGTGACTTCTTGGTCAGCTCGCTGATGGTGCGCACCGACGGAATCACCTTGTGCCCGCGCGCTTCAGCCAGCAACGAACAGTAGTAGCCGTGCCCCAGGTACTTGTAGCTGCGGCACAGGTTGATCACCTGCACACGCTTGCCGGTCTCGCTTTCGCGGGTCTGCTCCAGGTATTCCTGCGCGGTGACGATGTCTTCGCTGGGGAAGTAGGAGGCCCAGTCTTCCTTGCGCTCGACAATGATCACAACTTGACTGGCGCCTTTGGGGGGTGCGGAAAAATAACCCTTATTGGTTATTGTCGCCGCGACAGTTTGCTCGGATACTTCACGCCAATGACCTTGTACCGCCGACATAATATTTGATCCGCTTTAGAGAACTCGACCTTTTCTATTAAGCACGATCCTTTAGAGAAGTCCCGTTTCGTTACGCAACTTTTACGGCGGTCATATGGCTCTTTTCTTTCGCGTTGCAGTCCCCGAAGACGTGCCTGAATTAGTGGCACTGGAACAGCACTGTTTCACCACTGACCGGCTGTCACCGCGCAGTTTCCACTGGATGGTCAGCCGCGCCCATGGCCGGTTGCTGGTGGCGGAACAGGACGGGCAATTGCTCGGCTATGCGCTGGTGCTGTTCCACCGTGGCACCTCGCTGGCGCGGCTGTACTCCATCGCCATCGCCGAGCACGCGCGCGGCATGGGCCTGGGCAAACAGCTGCTGAGCCGCATCGAGGCCTGCGCAGTGGAACACGACTGCGCCTACCTGCGCCTGGAAGTGCGCACCGACAACCCCGGCGCCCTCGCCCTGTATGAACGCAGCGGCTACCGCCGCTTTGCCCTGATCAACGACTACTACGAAGACCACAGCCCGGCCCTGCGCCTGGAAAAACGCATCCTGCAGCACCAGGATGCGCGCTCGCACAGCGTGCCGTATTACCAACAGACCACCGACTTCACCTGTGGCGCCGCCTGCCTGTTGATGGCCATGGGCGCGCTGGTGCCGGAGCGCCCGGCCCTGCGCCGCGAAGAGCTGCAGATCTGGCGGGAAGCGACCACCGTGTTCATGACCGCCGGCCATGGCGGCTGCAGCCCGCAAGGCCTGGCCCTGGCGGCGTGGCGTCGGGGCTTTCGGGTGCGGATGCAGGTAAATGTGCGCGGGCCGTTGTTTCTAGATGGCGTACGCGATCCACATAAAAAGGACGTCATGCGCGTGGTGCATGCCGCGTTCGAGGAAGAGTTGGAAGGCAGCGACGTCGAGCAGGTTTTCGGCGGCGCCCTGGACTTGCCCCGGCTGTTGCAGGAGGGCGGGCAGCCGCTGGTGTTGATCAGCAGCTACCGCCTCACCCGCTCGAAATCCCCGCATTGGGTGATCGTCACCGACTGCGACGACGACTTTGTCTACCTGCACGACCCGGATGTGGACCACAGCCAGCACCGCCAGCCCCTGGACTGCCAGCACATGCCGGTCAGCCATGCGGAGTTCGAGCGCATGTGCCGCTTTGGCAACAACAAGCTGCGCGCGGCGGTGGTGGTCTTCACCCGGTGAATGCTCAGGCCACCTGCTTGATCGCGGCCTTGGCTTCCAGCTCGCGCACCAGTGGCAACACGCGCTGGCCGAAGTACTCGACCTCTTCCTGGAAGTGCAGGAAACCGGCCAGTACCAGGTCCACGCCCACGGCCTTGAGCGCGACGATGCGCTCGGCGATCTGCTGCGGGGTGCCGATCAGGTTGGTCTTGAAGCCGTCGTTGTACTGCACCAGGTCTTCGAAGCTGGACTTGGCCCAGTTGCCCTCGCCTTCGGGGGAAGCCTTGCCGGCCTGCCGGGCCGCGTCGCCGAACGCATTCACCGCCTCCGGGTCGGCCTTGTCGATGATTTCCGCGAGCACGGCGCGGGCTTCTTCCTCGGTATCCCGGGCGATGATGAAGGCGTTGACGCCGACCTTGACCGAATGGTTGTTCGCAGCGGCCTTGGCGCGAATATCATCGACCTGGGCCTTGATGCCTTCCGGGGTGTTGCCGTTGGTGAAGTACCAGTCCGACACCCGCGCCGCCATGTCGCGCGCCGCCCGCGAACTGCCGCCCTGGAACACTTCCGGCTGGCCCAGCGGCTTGGGCTTGAGGGTGTATTGGTTGAAGCGATAGAAGTCGCCCTTGAAGGTGAAGTTGTCCTGGGTCCAGATACCCTTGAGGGCTCGGATGAACTCCTCGGAACGGCGATAACGCTCGTCGTGTTCCAGCCAGTGTTCGCCGATGGCCTGGAACTCACCCTTGAACCAGCCACTGACGATGTTCACCGCGATGCGGCCGTTGGTGAGCTGGTCAATGGTTGCCAGTTGCTTGGCCGCCAACGCTGGTTGCCACGGGCCGGGCAGAATCGCGGCAATCACTTTGAGCGTGGTGGTTGCCGCCAGCAGTGCGTGGCTGAACGCCACGGACTCATGCTGGTTCTCGGCGCCGTAGCCGGCGGTGAAGCGAATCTGCGTCAGGCCATATTCGAAGCCGGCGGCTTCGGCCAGTTGCGCCAGTTTGCGGTTGTAGTCGATGCCCCAATGGGTGCGCTGTTCGATCTTGCTCACCACCAGCCCACCGCTGACGTTGGGCACCCAATAGGCAAATTTCACGGCTTGCTGACTCATCGATCACTACCTCGCACACAGGGATGTAACGAGGGGTTGAGCAGCAAGCGTGCCAGCCGTGGGCAAACGCACGCGCCGTGCGGGCTACGGCGGCAAACCCGGTCGGCGCTCAGGCGCAGACGCCTGTCACGGATCGTGGCGGTTTGTCGGTTCACTGTTGCTGGGGCAACAGCTGGCGCAGCATCTCCCGCGTAAACATGGGCCCGGACACCCGGCACGGAGTGTGCAATCACCCTTGGCATTGATCACTGCCCTGGAGCTTTTGCCCATGACCGAACAACACGTCATCAACCCGCTGTCCACCGGCGTCGACTACACCACCCTCGCCGCGCGCTTTCGCCCGATTTTCCAGCGTATCGCTGCGGGTGCAGTGGAGCGCGAGCAAACCCGCACCCTGCCCCATGAACCGATCCAGTGGCTCAAACACGCCGGTTTCGGCGCGGTGCGGGTGCCGGTGGAATACGGCGGTGGCGGCGCGTCGCTGCCGCAGTTGTTTGAATTGCTGATCGAGCTGGCTGAAGCCGACTCCAACGTGCCCCAGGCCCTGCGCGGGCATTTCGCGTTTGCCGAAGATCGCCTCAACGCCGCCCCGAGTGCCGGCCGCGATCTGTGGTTCAAGCGCTTTGTCGACGGCGATATCGTCGGTTGCGCCTGGACTGAAATCGGCACCGTGGCCATCGGTGAGGTGGTCACCCAGGTCAGCCCGGATGGCGATAACTGGAAGCTCAACGGCGAAAAGTTCTACAGCACCGGCAGCATTTTCGCCGACTGGATCGACGTGTACGCCCAACGCAGCGACACCGGCGGCGATGTGATCGCCGCCACGCGCGCGCGTCAGCCCGGCGTGGTGCACAGCGATGATTGGGACGGTTTCGGCCAACGCACCACCGGCAGCGGCACCTCGCGCTTTACCGATGCGGTGGTGGAGGCGGACAACGTCATCGACTTCGCCACCCGCTTCAAATACCAGACCGCGTTCTACCAGTTGGTGCTGCTCGCCAGCCTCGCCGGTATCGGCCGCGCCGCGTTGCGCGATGTCGCCCATCAGGTGCGCAGCCGCAAACGCATCTACAGCCACGGCAATGCGCCGCATGTCAGCCAGGATGCACAGATCCAGCAGGTGGTGGGTGAAGTCGCGGCGCTGGTGTATGCCGCCGAAGCCAGCGCGTTGAAAGCCGCAGCGCCGGCGCAACAGGCTTACCTGGCGCGGTTTGGCGGCGATGATGCGGCCGAGCACGCGGCCAATCTGGCCGCCGAGATCGAGTCGGCCACGGCGCAGGTGGTGGTGTCGGAATTGATCCAGCGCGCCACCAGCGAACTGTTCAATGCGCTGGGGGCGTCGGATGTGCGCCAGGGCAAGTCCCTGGACCGCCACTGGCGCAATGCGCGCACGGTGTCGTCGCACAACCCGGTGATCTACAAGGCGCGGATCGTCGGCGACTGGGTGATCAATGCGACTGAGCCGCCGTTTGTGTGGCAGATCGGTAATGGGCCGGCGAAAGCCTGAATCAAGGTTGATCGCAGTCAGCATGTGGGAGGGGGCAAGCCCCTCTCATCTTTGGACCCTGATTGTGTCTTAAAAGGCCAGTTTGTAGCCGATGGTCATCAACATGATCGCCAGGCACGGGCGCAATACGCCGTCCGGGACTTTGCCGGTCATGTGGCTGCCCAGGTAAATGCCCGGCAGCGAGCCCATCAGCAAAAAGCCCAGCAGGTGCCAGTCCATATTGCCCATGCCGGCGTGGCCCAGGCCCGCCACCAGGGTCAGGGGCACGGCGTGGGCGATCTCGGTGCCCACCAGGCGGCGGGTGGCCAGGAACGGATAAAGGATGAACAACGCGACGGTGCCCAGTGCGCCGGCGCCGATGGAGGTCAGCGCGACCATGGTGCCCAGCACGGCACCGGTCACCACCGTCAACGCATTCAGGTTGCGCGGGTTCATGTGGTAGCCATCGCCGGCATGGCGCTGGGCGAAGGCCAGCAGGCTTTTCTTGAACAGGATCGCCAGGGCCGTCAGCAGCAGCACCACGCCGAGGGCCTGCTTGATCACCGCGTTCATGGCGCTGGGGTCAGTGTGCAGGCTGGCGAGGAACCACAGGGTCAGCAACACGGCAGGCACGCTGCCCAGGGTCAGCCAGCCGGTGATGGTCCAGTCGATGTTCTTGTTCTTGCTGTGTACCAGCACGCCACCGGACTTGGTGATCGCGGCGTACAACAAGTCAGTGCCGACCGCCGTGGCCGGATTGATGCCGAACCACAACAGGATCGGCGTCATCAACGAGCCTCCGCCCACGCCGGTCATGCCCACGATAAAACCAACGATCAGGCCCGCGACTACAAAACCAACATTACCCACATCCATTACAACTTCCCGCGGCCTTATAAATTTCTGGCCGCAGGATAGCGATTTTTCTTATAACGACTTATATCAATATGATCTGACTTTATGCCTTTTAGCTCAGTCGACGGCAGACATACGCCTGAGTCTGGTACGGGAAGGCCACGGTGTCACGCCCGCGCAGGTCTGGATGGGTGTCGATCAAGTCCTGCAACTGCGCGGTCACCTTGGCCTTTTCCGCGTCCGGCAGCGCGGCGATAAAGCTCACCGAGAGGAAGCGATCCATGATCACCTCTTGAGGGCTGCCGACATGGCTATACGGGAAACAGCTGAGTTCAGGCGCGGAAAAAAGCTCGCCGGTAAAGGCTTCGCGCCAGCGCCCGGTATGAAAGCGCGGCGTGTCGCCCTCGTAAGGCGTGATGATCGCGGTGATTGCCGCGACCCAGGCGACCGACTCATCGCGCACATTCCACACCAGTCCCAGCCGGCCCTCGGGTTTGAGTACGCGGTGGATCTCCTGCAGCGCCGCCTGGGTCGAGAACCAGTGGAACGCCTGGGCGCAGACCACCGCGTCGGCACTGGCGGCGGCCAGGGGCATGGAGTCGGCGGTACCGTCGACCAGGCGCACGTCCGGCAACAGCTTGCTCAACTGCGCGCCCATCGCCTGCACCGGTTCGACGGCGATCAGGGTCGGCGCCAGGGTGCTGAGCAAACGCGTGAATTTGCCGGTGCCGGCGCCCAGGTCAATGACAGTTGACTGCGCGTCAACGCCGAGCGCCTCCGTAAGCCAGCCGGTCAGTTGCCGTGGATAATCCGGCCGGCCCTGGGCGTAAGTGACGGCCTGGGTGGAGAAACCTTGTTGAGCAGACGCGTGGACACCAGTCATTGCCAATCTCTCCTCGGATAAAGCGGGGACACAGTGTGCGCCTTCATGACTTTATTTTCTAATCGCTGCATCCAATCGTACGCGTCATGGGTAGTCCTTCCAGTACCCCCGCTGTTTGACTGAATGGAGAAGCACCGATGAACGCTAAAAACACTGCTCTGCCTTACCGGCTTGTTGATCGCCGCCCCCGCCGCTTTTGCCCAGTCCGGCTTGCCCGATAGCATCAAAGTGCCAGCGGGCCACAAGGTCGCGCTGGAAACCACCGGCGTTGGCGAAATCACCTACGAGTGCCGCGACAAGCCGAATGCCGCCGGCCAGACCGAGTGGACCTTCGTCGGCCCCAAGGCCGTGCTCAATGATCGCAGCGGCAAGCCCGTCGGCACCTATTTCGGCCCACCGGCCACCTGGCAGGCCAAGGACGGTTCGAAAATCACCGGCACCCAGCTCGCCGTGGCGCCGTCGGGTGCCGGCAACCTGCCCTATCAACTGGTCAAGGCCAACCCGGCCGAAGGCAAGGGCGCGATGAGCGGCGTAAGCTACATCCAGCGGGTCGCGCTCAAAGGAGGCGTTGCCCCCAGTACCGCGTGCAGCGCCGCCAACAAGGGTGAGCAGGCGGTTGTGAGCTACCAGGCCGATTACATTTTCTGGTCCGCCAGCTGAGCAAAGTCAGCTACGCTGCCCCCTGTGGGCGCCGGCGTGTCGTGGCGAGCAAGCATGCTCGCCACACAGGGGCCGTGGCGGTGGTTAATTCAGTGCCAGGAATACAACGTTTTGCCTGAGACCCTCTTTGATTACCCAGCCTGCCTCTCGGCCTGTGCCCGGGGCGACCAACGCGCCCTGCGCCAGTTGTATGAGCAGGACAGCAGCCGTTTGCTCGGCGTCGCATTGCGCATCGTGCGGGACAAGGCCCTGGCCGAAGACATCGTGCACGACGCGTTTATCAGGATCTGGCGCGGCGCCGGCAGTTTCGACCCCGTGCGCGGCTCGGCACGCGGCTGGGTATTCAGCGTGACCCGCCACCTGGCGCTCAACCACGTACGCAACCAGCATCGCGAGGTGGCGCTGGGCGAGGAACACGAACAGCTCGCCGCCGACACCGAGACCTTTGAATTTCCCGCGCGCTCGGGGCAGATGCACACCTGCCTGGAGCAACTCGACCCGGTCCGTCGCACCTGCATCCTGCATGCCTATGTCGACGGTTATTCCCACAGCGAAATCGCGCAAAAACTGAGCACCCCATTGGGCACTGTCAAAGCCTGGATCAAACGTAGCCTCACCGCGTTGCGGGAGTGCATGGCATGAACGAAACACTCGACGAACTGGCCAGCGAATACGTGCTCGGCACCCTGCCCATCGAGCAGCGTGCCGAGGTGGAGCGCCGCCTGCCGCACGATGCCGAACTGCGGGCCGCGGTGGATGCCTGGGAGCAACGGCTATTACCCCTGACAGCCCTGGCAGCACCGGTGCCGCCCTCGCCTCACCTGTGGCGGCGCATCGAGCGCACCCTCGCACCCGCCGCCAGCGGCGTGCCGTGGTGGAACCTGCTGGCCGTGTGGCGCGGCCTTGCCGGTGCCGGCCTGCTGGCGAGCCTGGTGCTGTCTGCGTTGCTGCTGACCCGCCCACCCGGCGCCGCGCCGAGCTTCGTGGTAGTGCTGGTGGCGCCACAGAGCCAGGCGCCGGGCTGGGTAATCCAGGCCAGCCACAATCAGCAGATTCAGTTGATTCCATTGGGGGTGATGGAAGTCCCGGCCGACAAGGCCCTGCAGTTCTGGACCAAGGGCGACGGCTGGCAAGGGCCGGTGTCCCTGGGCCTGGTCAAGCCGGGACAGACCCTCTCGGTGCCGCTGGACAAGCTGCCGCCGCTGACGCCAAACCAACTGTTCGAGCTGACCCTCGAGGCCCCGAGCGGCTCACCCACCGGCAAACCCACGGGGCCGATCCAGGCAATCGGCCGCGCGGTCAAAGTGCTCTGATCAGGCGACGCAGGGCAGCCACACGCGAAACCGGGCACCGCCCAGTGGCGAGCCCTGCGCGGTTAACGTGCCGCCCTGGGCTTCGAGGGCGCGCCGGCTGATCGCCAGGCCCAGGCCGAAGCCGCCGGTGGCGCGGTCGCGGCTGCGGTCGAGGCGGTAGAACGGTTCGAAGATGCGCTCGCGCTGGTCCAACGGAATGCCAATGCCATCATCGTCCACCCAGATTTCACAGCCCTTGGGGCAGACCTTGACCCCGACCTGGATGCGTTTTTCGCAGTAACGCGTGGCGTTGCGCAGCAGGTTCTGCAAGGCACGGGCGGTGAGGCGCGGGTCGAGGCTGAAGCGCTCCACGGCGCAATCGAGTGCCACATCAATAACGATTTCGGGGTTTTCCAACTCGTCATCGACACTGCCGAGCACGCTGTCGATAAATTCGTCGAGCACCACCTCGACGCGTTCGGGCAATTGCGCCGGGTTTTGCAGGCGGCTGTAGGACAGCAATTCCAGCACCAGTTCATCCAGCTCGCGAATATGCGCCACCAGGCTTTGCAGGCGCTCGCGGCTGGCTTCGGGCAAGTCTTCGGAGAGCGCCAGGGCGAGACCGAAGTCCAGGCGTGTCAGCGGTGTGCGCAATTCGTGGGAGACGGCGTTGAGCAGGTCGCGCTGCTGGTTGAGCAGGTGCTCGATGTCGCCGGCCATGGTGTCGAAGACCGAGGCCAGGCTGCCGATGTTGGAGCTGGGGGCAATCCCCGTGCGCGCGCTCAGGTTGCCGCGACCGAGTTGGGTGGCCGTGCTTTTCAGGCGTTCCAGGTCACGCCAGTGCGGGCGCAGCCAGACCAGCAGACACGCCAGCAACGCGATGCCGATCAACACGTTCATCGACCAGTACAGCAGGTTCATGTCCAGCGAATCGGGAGGGATGGTCAGCTTGACCACGAACTGGTCGTTGATCGGTGAGCTGACCTCCTCCATCCAACCCCACTCCCCGAGGCGGATCACCGGCTTGCCCTGCTCCAACTGCAAGGCCTCCGCCGGGGTGTAGCGCGCGTCCTGACGCAGCAGTAGCTGGACTTTCAGCGGCGCGAAGTCGCGGTCCAGTTGTTCGGTGACCTGTGACCAGCGCTCCACCGGTGCGCGCAGGTACTGCTTGACGATCAGCTTTTGCATGCCCCGCGACTGCTCGACGTTGTAGTCGAGGTAGCGATGCTCGAACAGTTGGATCACCAGCTTGGGAATCAAGAAGATTGCCGCGCTGTAGGTGATGATGATGATCAGGGAAAGGCGCAGCAGTACGCGAAACATGGATCAGCATTCCCACTCGGAACGACTGAACAGGTAGCCCTTGCCCCACACCGTCTTGATCTTGCGCGCTTCGCCGGCGTGGTCGTCGAACTTGCGGCGCAGCTTGGAAATGGCCACGTCCACCGAACGGTCGGTGCCGTTGAACTCGATACCGCGCAGGCGTTGCAGGATCTGGTCGCGGCTGAGCACCTCGCCGGCATGCCGGGCCAGCACCACCAACAGGTTGTACTCGCCGCTGGACAACTCCACCGCCTGCTCGCGCCAGGTCACGGTGCGCTCCGACAGGTCGATGCACAGGTTGCCCATGAGGATCTGGTCATTGGCCACCTGGGGTTCGGACAAACTGCTGCGCCGCAGCAAGGTGCGCACCCGCGCCAGCAGCACGCGTGGCTCGCAGGGTTTGGTCACATAGTCGTCGGCGCCCATTTCCAGGCCAAGCACCTGGTCGTGGCTGTCATCGCGGGCGGTGAGCATCAGAATCGGCAAACCCGCCGAGTCGGCGCGCAGCAGGCGGCAGACTTGCAGGCCGTCGAGGCCCGGCAGCATCAGGTCGAGGATCACCAGGTCCGGCGGGTTGAGCCGCGCGCGCTCACGCACGTGGTCGCCACGGCTGAGCACGCTGACGTGGTAGCCATTGCGCTCCAGGTAGCTGGCAATCAGCTCGGAGAGTGCGGCGTCGTCTTCCACCAGGAGGATGTTGGGCATAAAGGTGTTTCCAGAAAATACAGTTATTGGTCGTACACAAATCCCATGTGGGAGGGGGCTTGCCGCCGACAGCGGTGGGTCAGTGAAGGCTGTTTCGACTGATACACCGCGATCGGGGGCAAGCCCCCTCCCACATGGGATCTCCAGTGCTTGCAGGATTGTGCAAGGATATACGCCCTCTGCCGACTATGGGTCGCACCTTACATTTCTTCACAGACCACCTACACAGCTTCACAGCACCACGGCGCAGGTGACCTTAGGATGCGCCAGTCAATATTGGGATAAGAGCATGTCAAAGAATCTGTTTGCGCCGTTTTGCCTGCTGGCCCTGACGCTGGCACTGAGTGCCTGCGACAAGTCGGCCACGCAAGCGCCGGAAATGCCGCTGGCCAAAGTCCGCATTGAAACCCTGCAGGCCAAGCCCCTGTCCATCAGCAGCGAGCTGAGCGGGCGCATCGCCGCGCCGCGCATCGCCGAAGTGCGCGCGCGGGTAGCCGGTGTGGTGATGCAGCGGGTGTTCAAGGAAGGTCACGACGTCAAACAGGGCGACGTGCTGTTTCGCATTGACCCGGCGCCGTTCAAGGCTGACCTCGATAGCGCCCAGGCCAACCTGAGCAAGGCCGAGGCCAATGCGTTCCAGGCACGCCTGCAGGAGCAGCGCTACAGCCAGCTGGTCGAAGGCAACGCCATCAGCGGCCAGGACTACGACAACGCCCGCGCCGCCGTGCGCCAGACCAACGCCGAAGTCGCCGCCAACAAGGCGGCCGTCGAGCGCGCCAAGCTGAACCTGGGCTACGCCACCGTGACGGCGCCGATTTCCGGGCGCATCGGCCGCGCGCTGGTCACCGAAGGTGCACTGGTCGGCCAGAACGAGGCCACGCCCCTGGCGATCATCCAGCAACTGGACCCGATCCACGCCGACCTGACCCAATCCACCCGCGAACTGAATGACCTGCGCCGCGCCTTCCGCGCCGGCAGCCTGAAGCAGGTCGGCCAGGACCAGGCCAAGGCCACCCTTATCCAGGACGATGGCAGCCTCTACCCACTGCCGGGCAAATTGCTGTTCGCCGAAATCAGCGTCGACCCCGGCACCGGGCAGATCATCCTGCGCAGCGAATTCCCCAACCCGGACCTCGATTTGCTCCCTGGCAGCTTTGTGCGCGTGCGCCTGGAGCAGGCCGTCGATAAACAAGGCATCAGCGTGCCGCAACGCGCCATCGTCCGCGACAGCGCCGGTATCCCCATGGTGCTGCTGCTGGACGCCGAGCAAACCGTGAGCCAGCAACCGGTGGAACTGGGTGCGGTGGTCGAGGATCGTTGGATCGTCAGCAGCGGCCTCAAGCCCGGTGACCGCATTGTCGTCGAGGGCCTGCAACACGCGCGCCCCGGTGAAAAAGTCCAGGTGGATGACAGCCCCGTGCCGCTCGCCCAGGCACCCGGCCAATAAGGATTATTGAGAATGCCGCAGTTCTTTATTGATCGCCCGATCTTCGCCTGGGTGGTCGCCCTGTTTATCCTGCTCGCCGGTTTGCTGGCGATCCCGCAGTTGCCGGTGGCGCAGTACCCCAACGTCGCGCCGCCCAAGGTCGAGATCTACGCGGTGTATCCCGGCGCCTCGGCCCAGACCCTGGACGAAAGCGTGGTCAGCCTGATCGAGCAGGAGCTCAATGGCGCCGACCACCTGTTGTATTTCGAATCCCAGAGCAGCCTCGGTTCGGCCACCATCACCGCGACGTTCCAGCCGGGCACCGATCCGGAAATGGCCCAGGTGGATGTGCAAAACCGTCTCAAGGCGGTCGAGCCGCGCCTGCCGCAAGCGGTGACGCAGCAGGGCTTGCAGGTGGAGAAAGTGTCCGCCGGTTTCCTGCTGCTGGTGACCCTCACCTCCAGCGACGGCAAGCTTGATGACGTAGCGCTCAGCGATTACCTGGCGCGCAACGTGATGAACGAGCTCAAGCGCCTCGACGGGGTCGGCAAGGCGCAGTTGTATGGCGCCGAGCGCGCAATGCGCATCTGGATCGACCCGCAGAAGCTGATCGGCTTCAACCTGACCCCGGCGGACGTGAATGCCGCGATCAGCGCGCAGAACGCCCAGGTTTCCGCTGGCAGCATCGGCGACTTGCCGGGCACCAGGACCCAGGAAATCACCGCTGCGATCCTGGTCAAGGGCCAGCTGTCGACGCCGGCGGAATTCGCCGACATCGTGCTCAAGGCCAACCCGGACGGCTCCACCGTGCGCATCGGCGATGTGGCGCGGGTGGAAATCGGCAGCCAGGAGTACCAGTTTTCCACGCGCCTGAACGGCAAGCCGTCCACCGCCGTCAGCGTGCAACTGGCGCCGGGCGCCAACGCGTTGAACACGGCGACCCTGGTGCGGGCGAAGATGGACGAGCTGTCGCGCTACTTCCCGGCCAATGTCGAATACAAGATACCGTACGACACCTCGCCGTTCGTCAAGGTCTCGATCACCAAGGTGGTCTACACCCTGCTCGAAGCCATGGCGCTGGTGTTTGCGGTGATGTTCCTGTTCCTGCAGAACGTGCGCTATACGCTGATCCCGACGCTGGTGGTGCCGATCGCGCTGATGGGCACCTTCGCGACCATGCTGTTGCTGGGGTTCTCGATCAACGTGCTGACCATGTTTGGCATGGTGCTGGCCATCGGCATCCTGGTGGATGACGCCATTGTGGTGGTGGAGAACGTCGAGCGGATCATGGTCACCGAGGGCCTGTCGCCCAAGGAGGCGACGAAGAAAGCCATGGGCCAGATCACGGGCGCTATCGTCGGGATTACCCTGGTGCTGGTGGCGGTGTTCCTGCCGATGGCGTTCATGGCCGGTTCGGTGGGGGTGATCTACCAGCAGTTCTCGCTGTCGATGGCCACCTCGATCCTGTTCTCGGCGTTCCTGGCCCTGACCTTGACCCCGGCGCTGTGCGCCACCCTGCTCAAGCCGATCGCCAAGGGCGAGCACCATGCCAAGGGTGGTTTTTTCGGCTGGTTCAACAAACGTTTCGAGCAACTCACCGATCGCTACGAAGGCTGGGTGGCCTATGCGCTCAAGCGCAGCGGCCGCTATCTGCTGGTCTACCTGGTGTTGCTGGTGGGCCTGGGGCTGATGTTCAGCCGCCTGCCCTCCTCGTTCCTGCCGATCGAAGACCAGGGCTACACCATCACCGATATCCAGCTGCCGCCGGGTGCAAGCAAGAACCGCACGGTGCAGGTCGCCGAGCAGATCGAAGCGCACAATGCCAGCGAGCCGGGGGTGGGCGATACCACCATGATCATGGGCTTCAGTTTCTCCGGCTCGGGGCAGAATGCGGCGCTGGCGTTCACCACGCTCAAGGACTGGTCGCAGCGTGGCAGCGATGACTCCGCCGCCTCGATTGCCGACCGCGCCAACGCGACGTTCAGCGAGCTCAAGGATGCGATCGCCTATGCGATCCTGCCGCCGCCGGTGGATGGGCTTGGCACTTCCAGCGGGTTCGAATTCCGTCTGCAGGACCGTGGGGGCGTCGGCCATGCCGCATTGATGCAGGCCCGTACCGAACTGCTGGCGGCCGCGGAAAAAAGCCCGATCCTCGCCAACGTGCGCGAAAGTGCGCTGGCCGAGGCGCCGCAGGTGCAGCTGGAAGTCGACCGCAAGCAGGCCAATGCGCTGGGCGTGTCGTTTGCCGATGTCGGCAACGTGCTGTCCTCGGCCATCGGCTCGGCGTATGTCAACGATTTCCCCAACCAGGGCCGCATGCAGCGGGTGGTGGTGCAGGCCGAAGGTGACCAGCGCAGCCAGGTCGCGGACTTGATGAAGATCCACGTGCGCAACAACGCCGGAAAGATGGTGCCGCTGTCGGCGTTTGTCGAAGCCAAGTGGACCCAGGGCCCGGCGCAGCTGACCCGCTACAACGGTTATCCGGCGATTGCCATCAGTGGTGAGGCCGCGCCGGGCCACAGCACCGGCGAAGCGATGGAAGAAATCCAGCGCCTGGTCAGCCAGTTGCCGGCGGGCCTTGGCCAGGAATGGACCGGGTTGTCGTTGCAGGAACGCTTGTCCGGCTCGCAGGCACCCTTGCTGTTGGGGCTGTCGCTGCTGATCGTGTTCCTGTGCCTGGCGGCGCTGTATGAAAGCTGGTCGATCCCGACCTCCGTGCTGCTGGTCGTGCCGTTGGGCGTCCTCGGTGCGGTACTGGCCGTGACCTTGCGTGGCATGCCCAACGATGTGTTCTTCAAGGTCGGCTTGATCACCATCATCGGGCTGTCGGCGAAGAACGCGATCCTGATCATCGAATTTGCCAAGGACCTGTATGACCAGGGCGAAGACCTGATCGATGCGACCCTCAAGGCCGCGCGGCTGAGGTTGCGACCGATCATCATGACCTCCCTGGCGTTCATCCTCGGCGTGGTGCCGCTGGCGATTGCCACCGGCGCCAGCTCGGCGAGCCAGCAGGCGATTGGGACCGGGGTGATCGGCGGGATGATTACCGCGACGTTGGCGGTGGTGTTTGTGCCGGTGTTTTTTGTGGTGGTGATGAAGCTGGTGCGCAAGAAGGGCTGATGCGGGCGGTGGTTCTTGTGAGGAATGCTGAGATTTTTGGTTAGCTTGTTGTGGCCAGTGGACTTGCCATGGCTAGTGAGCTTGTTGTGGTGAGCAGGCTTCATGTGGTGAGCGGGCTTGCCCCGCGTTGGGCTGCGAAGCGGCCCCAAAACCATCCACCCCGGAATATCTGGAAAACCGCAGTGAGGCTATTGGGGCTGCTTCGCAGCCCAACGCGGGGCAAGCCCGCTCACCACATGAGGTCTGCTCACCCCATGAAGCCATCTTCACCCCATAAAGCCATGCTCCCCCCATGCCCCCCGCTCCCCACAAGCTCACCATTGGGCCAGCCGCTGCAGAATGCGCTAAGGTGCTCACAAATAGCCATGTGTGAGCTGCCATGCCGTTTCTAGCCCGTACCCATCCTCGCCTCTCTTCCGCCGCCGTGCTCGGCCTTGCCGTGGGCATCCTGGCGCCGGCGGATACTCTCGTGAGCAAAATCCTCATCGGCTGGAACGCCGGGGTCTGGACCTACCTGGTACTGATGCTGTGGCTGACCATCCGCGCCAAGGCCCAGGATGTAAAACGCATCGCCGAGATCGAGGATGAAAACGCCGGGCTGGTGCTGTTCATGGTGTGCATCGCGGCCATCGCGAGTTTGGCCACCATCACGTTCGAGCTGGTCGGCAGCAAGGACCTGGCCACGTCCGAGCGCCTGCTGCACTACGGTTTTACCGGGCTGACGGTGATCGGCTCGTGGTTGCTGATCGGGGTGATTTTCAGCGTGCATTACGCCCGCCTCTATTACACCTGGGAGGGCAAGGAGCCGGCGCTGCGTTTTGCCGAAGGCTTGCTGACCCCCAATTATTGGGACTTCCTGTATTTTTCCTTCACCATCGGCGTGGCGGTGCAAACCTCCGACGTCGGCGTTGCCACCCGGGGCATGCGCAAGGTGGTGCTGGGCCAGTCGTTGATCGGATTCCTGTTCAACACCGCGATCCTGGGTTTCTCGATCAACATCGCCGCCGGACTGTTCGGCTAGGCTGCACAAACCTTCTAGACGCCCTGGAGCCGCTGGGCGCTAATACCCTTACACATTCCGTCCCGGTGTCTTATGGCCGCACGCAATTGGATCGACCTGTCCCAGGACGCCGACACCGGCATCGAGACCCTGCGCGCGCATTTCGAGGGGCATGCCTACGACCCCCATTGGCACGACAGCTACCTGGTCGGTGTGACTGAACAAGGCGTGCAGCAATTCAACTGCCGTCGCACCCGTCACAACAGCGTGCCCGGCCAGGTGTTCCTGGTCGAGCCCGGCGAGTTGCATGACGGCGATGCGCCCACGCCGGACGGCTTTACCTACCACATGCTCTACCTCGACCCGCAGTGGCTGGCGCGGGAAGTGAGTGCGGTGTTCGAAGAGGCGCCGCTCGACAGCCAGCTGGGTTTCGCCCACACCTTGACCAGCGACCCGCGCCTGGCCATTGCCACCAGCCAGGCCTTCCAGACCCTGCACAGTGGCGAACTGCGCATCGTGCGGCAACGGGCCATGGACCAGTTGCTCGAGCGCCTCACGGCCCAGCTGCACTGGCGCAGCCGTTACCGCGAGGATCCGCGCCTGCCGCGGGTGGCCCACAAGGCACGGGAATACCTGCACGCCCACCTGCATCACGACGTCGGCATGGATGAACTGGCGCTGGCCTGCGGCGTCGACCGCTTCCGCCTGACCCGCGCGTTCAAGAGCGCCTTCGGCCTGCCGCCGCATGCCTATCTGGTGCAACTGCGCCTGGCGCGCGCCCGGCACTGGCTGGCCAAGGGCGAGCAACCGGCCGATGTGGCAATCGCCCTGGGCTTTGCCGACCAGAGCCACCTCGGTCGCTGGTTCGTGCGCGCCTACGGCCTGACGCCCGCCGCGTACCGCAAGCGCTGCTCAAATCTTCCAGACAGGTAACGTGCGCGCTGGCGAAGATCGACTCCATCGATTGGTTTACCGGAGTCACCTACCATGTTGCCCACGTTGCTGCCGTTCATGCTGTTCGCCTTTGTCGCCTCCATCACCCCCGGCCCCACCAATATCCTGGTGCTCAGCAACAGCGCGCGGTATGGCTTCACGGCCGCCTTGCCGATTATCCTCGGAGCGTGCGCCGGCGCAGCGGGAATCGTGCTGCTGGTGGGGGCCGGCGTGGGCCAGTCGCTGGTGCAACTGCCCAGGGTACAAAGCGCGATGCAGTGGGCTGGAGTGGCGTGGCTGAGTTATCTGGCCTGGCAGATTTTCCGCGCACCGACAACCGCGATCGACCCGCAATCGGCGCACAAACGCCTGGGCTTGACGGGCGCCGCCAGCCTGCAATTGATCAACCCCAAGACCTGGATGATGGCATTGGCGGTGGTCAGTGTGTTCGCCGGCACTGGCGCAGACCGCCAGCACCAGGTGCTGATCCTGTCGCTGGTGTTTTTCCTGATTTCGCTGCCCTGTCTCGGCGCCTGGGCGATGCTGGGCGCAGGCTCCAGCCGGGTCTTGCGCTCGACGCAGGCCATGCGCCGTTTCAACCAGTGCATGGCCTTGCTCCTGCTGGGTTCGACCTGGCTGGGCGTACTGATCTGAAGGCACAAAAAAGGGGAAGCCCAAGCTTCCCCCTGTTCAAGTGCGTGTGCGCCTTGGAGTAACAGGTACCACTCGCCATTCGTCGGATTGGTTCGGGATGAAGGCCAGGACTATCGTCACCCGCCCTTGACGAAATGGTCGTCGATGGTGTTTCCTGAAACCGGTTTCAGGGCCAGCACCACGGTCACTGGAACCCTTGACTCCAATAAAAAGGTGCAACCGTCGTGAATTCATTTTCCGCCGCCCAGCGCAGCCGTGTGACCATGCTTGACGTGGCCGAGCGCGCGGGTGTGTCCAAGGCCAGCGTGTCGCGTTTTATCGGCGATGACCGCGCCTTGCTCTCCGATGCCATCGCCCTGCGCATCGAACAAGCCATCGACGAACTCGGCTACCGCCCCAACCAGATGGCGCGTGGCTTGAAGCGTGGCCGCACGCGCCTGATCGGCATGCTGGTGGCCGATATCCGCAACCCCTATTCCATTGCCGTGATGCACGGTGTCGAAACCGCCTGCCGCCAGCACGGCTACAGCCTGGTGGTGTGCAACACCGACCGCGATGATGCCCAGGAGCGCCAGCACCTGGCAGCACTGCGCGCCTACAACATCGAAGGGCTGATCGTAAATACGCTCGGCCATCACCTCGACCAACTGCTGGAACTGCAACGCGAAATGCCCCTGGTGCTGGTGGACCGCAAGCTCGAGCCGCTGCACAGCGACCTGGTCGGCCTGGATAACCCGGCGGCGGTGCGCATGGCGGTGGAGCACCTGGAACAGCAGGGTTACCGCGATGTGTTGCTGGTGAGCGAAGCCACCGATGGCACCAGCTCACGCCTGGAACGCCTGGACAGCTTCAAGGCCGAAATCGCCCGGCGTCCGGCATTGACCGGCGCCATCGTGGAACTGGATGACCAGTTGCAACAGCACCTGCAGCGCTTTCTCGCCAACCCCGGCCGCAAGGCTTTGTTCTGCGCGAACGGCATCGCCGCACTGGCCTGCACCCGCGCCCTCAAGGCATTGGGCTGCGAGTTGTTTGCCGACGTCGGCTTGATCGCCCTCGATGACCTGGACTGGTACCCGCTGGTAGGCACCGGCATCACCGCCCTCGCCCAACCGACCGAGGCGATCGGCGCCAGCGCCTTCGACTGTCTGCTCAAGCGCTTGCGCGGTGACACCGAGCCGACTCGCACCCTGGATTTCTTGCCCCAACTGATCGTCCGAGGCTCCACAACCCCCACGTAGGAGTCGGCTTGCCGCCTCCTGCAGCGTTGATTTGCGTATAAAAATGAAACCGGTTTCAGAGGTAGACAACAATGCATAAATACCCCGTCTCCATCAGCCTTTCCAGCTACGGCGCCGACCTGGTCCGCCAGCAAGGCCAGTTGAGTTTTGTCCAGTTGCTGGCCTCCGCGGGTGCCCAGCGCATCGAATGGCGTGAAGAACTGCTGACCCACGAACAACCCGCGCAACTGGCCGAAGCCGCTGCTGCGCAGGGCCTGGAGTGCGTGTTCTCATCGCCCCTGGAACTGTGGGTCGCCGGCCGTGCGCAGCCGAATGCCGAATTGAGCGCGACCCTGGACCGCGCCCAGGCCTTCGGTGCGCGCTGGCTGAAAGTCTCGCTGGGTTATTTCACCGATACCAACGACCTGGAAAGCCTGCACGCCCTGCTCAACCGTCACTCGGTCAAGTTGTTGGTGGAAAACGACCAGACCCTGTACGGCGGGCGCATCGAGCCGATGCAGCGGTTTTTCACCGAGGTCGAACGCCAAGGCCTGCCGGTGAAGATGACCTTCGACATCGGCAACTGGCAGTGGCAGGACCAATCCGCGCTGACCGCCGCGCGCCTGTTGGGCCGGCATGTCGACTACCTGCACTGCAAGGCCGTAGCGCGCCGCGCAGACGGCAAGCTGGTGGCGCTGCCGCCTGGCGCCACCGACCTGCATCTGTGGGAACAACTGCTCAAGCACATGACTCAAGGTATTACCCGGGCCGTGGAATTCCCGCTGCAGGGCGATGACCTGGTCGCGGTCACCGCACAGCAGGTCGCTACCCTCGCCCACCTTGGCCAACCGCCTGCGGAGAATGCGCATGTCTGAGATCGATATCCTCTCGTTTGGTGAAACCATGGCGATGTTTGTCGCCGAGCAGACCGGCGAACTGGCCCAGGTGGCGCAGTTTCACAAACGTATCGCCGGGGCCGACAGCAATGTCGCCATCGGCCTGTCGCGCCTGGGTTTCAACGTGGCCTGGCTGAGCCGGGTGGGCAATGATTCCCTCGGGCGCTTTGTGGTCGACACGCTCAAAAATGAAGGCCTGGATTGCCGGCATGTGGCGGTCGACCCGCTGCACCCGACCGGTTTTCAACTCAAGTCCCGCGAAGAAGCCGGCGCTGACCCGCAGGTGGAGTATTTCCGCAAGGGCTCGGCGGCCAGCCACTTGTCCATCGCTGCCATCAGCCCGGCGCTGCTGCAGGCGCGTCACTTGCACGCCACCGGGATTCCGCCGGCGCTTTCTGACGCTACCCACGAGCTGTCCATTGAACTGATGACCCAAATGCGCAGGGCCGGACGCAGCGTGTCGTTCGACCCGAACCTGCGCCCTTCGCTGTGGGCCAGCCAGGCGCAGATGATCAGCGCCATCAACGCGCTGGCGGCCCTGGCCGACTGGGTCCTGCCGGGCCTGGGCGAAGGCCGCTTGCTCACCGGTTATGACGACCCGGCCGATATTGCCGCGTTTTACCTCGACCAGGGCGCCGAAGCCGTAGCGATCAAGCTCGGTCCGGACGGCGCCTACTTCCGTACGCAGATGGACAAAGGCTTTGTTGCCGCGGTGCCGGTCGAAAAGGTCGTCGACACCGTGGGTGCCGGCGATGGCTTCGCCGTGGGCATGATCAGTGCCCTGCTGGAAAACCTCAGCTTTCCCGAGGCGGTCCAGCGCGGCAACTGGATCGGCAGCCGCGCCGTGCAGAGTCGCGGCGACATGGAAGGTTTACCCAAGCGCGAAGAATTGCCCAACCGATCCGTTGCATGACCCATCACCTGTTGCCACAACTACAACAAGCTCAGGAGCAACCCCATGGAAACCGTGAAACTCGCCACCCGTCGTTGGTGGTACATCATGCCCATCGTTTTTATCACCTACAGCCTGGCGTACCTGGACCGCGCCAACTACGGCTTCGCCGCCGCCTCCGGGATGGCCGAAGACTTGATGATCACCCCCGGCATGTCATCGCTGCTGGGTGCATTGTTTTTCCTTGGCTACTTTTTTTTCCAGGTGCCGGGGGCGATCTACGCGCAAAAGCGCAGCGTTAAAAAACTGATCTTTGTCAGCATGATCCTCTGGGGCGGGCTGGCCACGCTGACAGGCGTGGTGTCCAACGCCTACATGCTGATCGTCATTCGCTTCATGCTTGGCGTGGTCGAGGCTGCCGTGATGCCGGCGATGCTGGTGTACCTGTGCCACTGGTTTACGCGTGCCGAACGCTCGCGCGCCAACACCTTCCTGATCCTCGGCAACCCGGTGACCATGCTGTGGATGTCGGTGGTCTCGGGGTATTTGGTGCAGCATTTTAGCTGGCGCTGGATGTTCATCATCGAAGGCCTGCCGGCGGTGCTCTGGGCGTTTATCTGGTGGAAGCTGGCGGATGAAAAACCCGCCGACGCCAAGTGGCTGAGCGAGCAGCATAAAAAAGACCTGGAAAGCGCGTTGGCCGCCGAGCAGGTCGGGATCAAGGCGGTGAAAAACTACGCCGAAGCGTTCCGTTCGCCGAAAGTCATCATCCTCGCGCTGCAGTTCTTCTGCTGGAGCATCGGCGTGTACGGCTTCGTGTTGTGGCTGCCGTCGATCCTCAAGAAAGGCTTGCAGATGGACATGGTCGAGGCCGGCTGGCTGTCGGCCCTGCCTTACCTGGCGGCGGTGATTGCCATGCTGGCGGTGTCCTGGGGCTCGGACAAACTGCAAAAGCGCAAACGCTTCGTCTGGCCACCGCTGCTGATTGCCTCCATCGCGTTCTATGCGTCCTACGTGCTCGGCGCCGAACACTTCTGGTGGTCCTACACCCTGCTGGTGATTGCCGGCGCCTGCATGTACGCGCCTTACGGCCCGTTTTTCGCGATTGTGCCGGAAATCCTCCCGGCCAACGTCGCCGGGGGCGCCATGGCGCTGATCAACAGCATGGGCGCCCTGGGCTCGTTCGGTGGCTCGTACCTGGTGGGTTACCTCAATAGCAGCACCGGTTCGCCCGGCGCTTCGTACCTGCTGATGAGCGGCGCGTTGCTGCTGTCAGTGGTGCTGACGATTTTCCTCAAGCCCGGCGCCAGCGACCGTGAACGTGCGCCGTTGCCCACCCTTGAATTGAAGGCCAAAACCTCATGAAAAAATCTGTCGTGCTTTACAAGAAACTCTCCGCCCCCTTGATGGCGCGCTTGCATGAGCAGGCCGACGTCACCCTGATCGAAGCGCTGGACCAGACCGGCCTGGCCAAGCTGCGCGACGCCCTGCCCGGCGCCCATGGATTGCTCGGCGCCAGCCTGCGCCTGGATGCGCAATTGCTCGACCTGGCGCCGCAATTGGAAGCGGTGGCCAGTGTGTCGGTGGGCGTCGACAACTACGACATCGACTACCTGACCCAACGCGGCATCCTGCTCAGCAATACCCCGGACGTGCTCACTGAAACCACCGCCGACACTGGCTTCGCGCTGGTCCTGGCCACCGCCCGGCGCGTGGTCGAATTGGCCGACATGGTGCGAGCCGGCCAGTGGAACAAGAATATCGGCCCGGCGCACTTCGGCACTGACGTACACGGCAAGACGCTCGGCATCATCGGCATGGGCCGCATTGGCGAGGCCTTGGCCCAGCGCGGGCATTTCGGCTTCGGCATGCCGGTGATCTACCACAGCCACGCGCCCAAGCCCGCCGTGGAAAAGCGCTTTGGCGCGCAGTACCGTAGCCTGGATGACTTGCTGCAACAGGCCGACTTTGTCTGCCTGACCCTGCCGCTCACGGCCGAAACCGAGAAACTCATCGGCGCCGAGCAGTTCGCGCGGATGGGCCCGGAGACGATCTTCATCAATATTTCGCGGGGCAAGGTGGTGGACGAAGCGGCGCTGGTCGAGGCGTTGGAGAAACGCACGATTCGCGCGGCGGGACTGGACGTGTTCGAGCGCGAGCCGCTGGATCACGACTCGCCGTTGCTACGCCTGAACAATGTAGTGGCCACGCCGCATATCGGCTCGGCCACCCATGAAACCCGCGAAGCGATGGCCCAGTGCGCGGTGGACAATCTACTCGCGGCGTTGGCCGGTGAGCGGCCGAAGAACCTGGTCAACCCCACGGCCTGGAAGCAATAAACGGTCTGAATAATCGGCTCCCGCCCACCCCCTGCAGGTGCCGGCTTACCGGCGCCTACCAGGGTTGACCGTACGTCCAATCAGATCACAAACCTGGCAACCATCCCGTTCAAATCCACCGCCAGGCGCGACAACTCATGGCTGGCCGCGCTGGTCTGGTTGGCGCCCGCCGCCGACTGCGTGGCCAGGTCGCGGATGTTCACCAGGTTGCGGTCCACTTCACGCGAGACCTGGGCCTGTTCTTCCGATGCGCTGGCGATCACCAGGTTGCGTTCGTTGATCAGGCTGATGGACTGGGTGATCTGCTCCAGGGCCACGCCGGCGGCGCGCGCCATTTCCAGGGTGTTCTGGGTGCGTTGGTTGCTCTGCTGCATCGACTGCACGGCTTCACCGGTACCGTTCTGGATACCGGCGACCATCTTCTCGATTTCCTGGGTCGACTGCGCCGTGCGATGGGCCAGGGCCCGCACTTCGTCCGCCACCACCGCAAAGCCGCGCCCCGCCTCACCGGCACGTGCTGCTTCAATCGCGGCGTTGAGCGCCAGCAGGTTGGTCTGCTCGGCAATCGCGCGGATCACGTCCAGCACCTTGCCGATATCCCGGCCCTGGGACGCCAGGCCTTCGATCAGCACTGCCGTGTTTTGCACATCCTGGGTCATGGTCTGGATCGCCCCGACGGTTTCCACCACACGGTCGCGCCCTTCCCGCGCGGCCTGATTGGATTGGCCGGACGCTTCGGAGGTGGACACCGCGTTGCGTGCGACTTCTTCCACGGCGGCGGTCATTTCGTTGACGGCCGTGGCGGCCTGGTCGATCTCATTGTTCTGTTGCTGCAGGCCACGCGAAGCTTCCTCGGTGACTGCGCTCAACTCTTCCGCTGCCGAGGCCAGTTGCGTCGCCGAGCCGGCGATGTGCTGGATAGTCTGGCGCAGGTTGGCTTGCATGCTCGCCAACGCGCTGATCAAGCGGGCGGGTTCATCCTTGCCGTCATCCGCGATCACTTTGCTCAAATTGCCGCCGGCGATGGTTTCCGCCACTTCCACGGCCTTGCGCAACGGGGTGACGATGCTGCGGGTCAGCAGCCAGGCCAACAGCACGGTCATCAGCGCAGCGACCACCGACACAATGATGATGCCGCTGACGGCCTGCTGGTAACTGCCCTCGGCTTCGCGGCCAGCCTGGTCGGCATCGGCACTGTTGATCGCAATCAACTTGTTCAACTGCTCGCCCATCAGGTCGGTACCGTCCTTGATCCGCGTGTTGATCAGGGTGCGCATCTCATCGACTTTGTTTTGCTGGGACAGCGACATCATTTCAGCCTGTGCGGCGAAATAACTGTCGAGCGTCGCCGCGAAGGTCTTGTACAAGGCCGATTCTTCAGGGCCGGCCGGCATCACGGCGTAGGCCGCCTGGGCCTGCTTGACCTTGTCCATCAGCACCGCCACGCGGGTCTTGGCCTCGTCCAGGGCCGCTGGCTCGCGATTGATCAGGATGCGAAAGGACAAGATGCGCAGGCGCAGGACGTTTTCGGTCATGGTGCCGAGAAACTTCACGCTGGGTAACTGATTGGTCCCCATGTCCAGCGATGACTGGCGAATCGTGGTCATGCGGTTGACCGCAAACACACCCAGGATGATGACAAGCAACGCAATGAACGCAAAACCGAGGAAGGCGCGGGGAGCAATGTTCAGATTACGGAGGGACATAGGGGTGCTCTCAAGAAGTAGTGTTGGCGAGCGTCCCTGCCGCGACACGATCCGTCAGCGTCAACGCGCTGTTCGGACCTCTGGCACCACTGTTGTAATAAGTGTGTGGGGCCTGTCCAGGCTATCGGCCGACTTGAGAAATTAATGCGGGTGTTTCGAAATATATTTACACACTTCTGACGACCGGCACTTTCTGGCATCCTGCGCCTCCATTTCCCAGCCTGGCCCGTACTTTGTCTGACGCTCAAGCCCCCCGCCCCCGTTATAAATCCGACCTGATCTACGGCCTGGAAGACCGCCCGCACTTCACCGCGGCGATTTTTGCGGCGTTGCAGCATGTGTTGGCCAGTTTTGTCGGCATCATCACCCCGACCCTGATCGTCGGCGGCGTGCTCGGCCTGGAAAGCGAAGTGCCCTATCTAGTGAGCATGGCGTTGTTCGTGTCCGGGCTCGGCACTTTTGTGCAAGCGCGCACATTCGGCCCGATCGGCTCCGGACTGCTGTGCCTGCAAGGCACCAGTTTCTCGTTTATCAGTGTGATTCTCAGCGCCGGCTTCATGGTCAAGGCGCGCGGCGGCGGCACCGATGAGATCCTCTCGACGATCTTCGGCATCTGCTTTTTCGCGGCGTTTATCGAAGTGGTGCTCAGCCAGTTCATCGGCAAGCTGCGCAAGTTGATCACCCCGGTGGTGACCGGCACCATCATTACCCTGATGGGCCTGTCGCTGATCAAGGTAGCGGTCACCGACATGGCCGGCGGGTTTGGCGCCAGCGACCTCGGCGCCGCCAGCAATATGGGGCTCGCGGCCCTGGTACTGCTGACCATCGTGGTGCTCAATCGCTTCAATAACCCGTTCCTGCGCCTGGGCTCGATCGTGATCGGCCTGACCCTCGGCTTTGTCGTCGCCTGGTGGCTGGGCCGCGTCGACATGGCTGCCCTGCCCCAGGTGCCGCTGATCAGCGTGCCGGTGCCGTTCAAGTACGGCTTTTCGTTTGACTGGGTGGCGTTTATCCCGGTGGCGGTGATCTTCCTGATTTCGCCGCTGGAAGCCGCCGGCGACCTGACGGCCAACTCGATGATTTCCCAGCAACCGGTCAAGGGCCCGCTGTACATCAAGCGCATCAAGTCGGGCTTGCTGGCCGACGGCCTCAACTCGGCCATGGCCGCTACCTTCAACAGCCTGCCGATGGTGACCTTCGCGCAGAACAACGGCGTGATCCAGCTGACCGGCGTCGCCAGCCGCTACGTGGCGTACTTCATCGCCGGCCTGCTGGTGCTGCTGGGGCTGTTCCCGATGATCGGCGCAGTGCTGCAACTGATGCCCAAGCCGGTGCTGGGCGGCGCCACGCTGATCATGTTCGGCACCGTGGCCGTGGCCGGCATCAAGATCCTCGCCGAAGCCGGGCTGCATCGGCGCAACGTGCTGATCGTGGCGATCTCGCTGGGCATGGGCCTGGGCGTCGCCGCCGTGCCGGAAGTGCTGCGCGAGCTGCCAAAAGCGCTGCACAACATCTTCGAGTCGCCGATCACCGTGGGTGCGTTCTGTGCAATCCTGCTGAACATTTTCCTGCCGGAAGAGTTCATAGAACTGGAAGAAGATGAATTTGATCCGGAGTCCTCTACCCTCAAGGTCATGCAGGATCCGGACGTCACCTAATAGGAGCCCCTTTCAAATGCGCAAGCTCATGGTTGTATCCCTGTTGCTGCTGACCTTGAGCGCCTGCGCGCTGTTCCCCAACCGCGACCCGGTAAACATCAACGTGGTCGGCATCGAACCGCTGCAAAGCCAGGACCTGGAAGTGCGCTTCGCCGTGAAGCTGCGGGTGCAGAACCCCAATGAAACGGCGATCGACTACACCGGCGTGGCCCTGGACCTGGAGGTCAATGGCCGGCCGCTGGCGTCGGGGGTGAGTGATCAGAGCGCAAGCATCCCGCGGTTTTCCGAGACTGTTCTGACAGTGCCGGTCAGCGTTTCGGCGTTTTCAGTGTTGCGCCAGACCCTCGGCCTGAGCCAGACCCAAAGCCTCAATAACCTGCCCTACGTGCTGCGCGGCAAACTCGCAGGCGGCCTGTTCGGCACGATGCGCTTCGTGGACCGGGGCACCCTGGACCTGCCGAACACCGCGACCTGGTAACCGCCATGCAACCGACGCTATTGACCGAACGCCTGATTTTGCGCCCTCTGACCCTGGACGACGCCGACGGAATCCAGCAGCAATTCGCGCATTGGGACGTGGTGCGCTACCTCAACGCCCTGGTGCCCTGGCCCTACCCGGCCGATGGCGCGCGCACCTACCTGGAACAGATCGCCTTGCCCGCCATGGCCCGTGGCGAGGAATGGCACTGGTCGATCCGCCTTAAAGCAGCGCCCGGGCAACTGATCGGCAACGTCAGCTTGATGGACGAGCACGACAACAATCGCGGTTTCTGGCTGGGCCCGCAGTGGCAGGGGCAAGGGTTGATGACCGAAGCCAGCGCGGCGGTGACCGACTACTGGTTCGGCGTACTCAAGCGAGCGGTCTTGCGCGTGCCCAAGGCTGCGCCGAACCTGGGGTCACGGCGGATTTCCGAGCGCACGGGCATGCGTTTGATCAGGACCGATCACGGTGAATTCGTCGAAGGCATCTTCCCACGCGATATCTGGGAAATGACCCGTGAGGAATGGCTGGAAAGCAAATCCCCTCAACGCTGAACGCCACCTGTGGGAGCGATTGGCATCGAGACCCGTGAAGAATCGCTGGGCCACAATCGGCACGGTCCGAACTGCGGGCTTGCCCACGAAGGCGGTCTGTCAGTAAAAAATCTGCTGCATGTTGATGTGCGTCGCCACGTGTCTGCGTGCGGGCATCAACAGGCGTCTTCCATTCATGACTGCCCACTCGTCGCTACTGTCAATTCTCACAGGTGCTGAATCGCATCTATTTGACGCTAAATCCTGTGTACGACCTGCCGCGCGTCACTCGCCAGTACGGGTCATTCCACTACTCACAGGACGCCTGATCATGGATCAAGAACAGCTCTCCAACCCGCGGCTGCCCGCCGTATGCCCGCCCTTACATCCTGAACCGGGGGCTGACGACATTTTCGACCTGACCACCCCCGAATACCACGCACCCGTGCCATTTTCCGAGCTCCCACTTTACATCCCCGGCATGACCACGCCTGTGGTCGGCTTCGACGGTGGGATCAACCTGGCCGCCCTGGACAACCACCGCGACGAGGGTCTGCTGTGCATCCTGTTGCCCTATCTGGACATGACGCAGCTGGATTTCATCGAGCTGTTCTACCGCGATGTCATCACGCCCGTGGCGACTCACACAGTGACCAAGGAACAAGCCGACAAGGGCATACAGATCCCGTTGTACATCCCCCGTTCGCGGTTTACAGACGGCCCCGTGGAACCGATTTTTTTCCGGGTTACGCGAGTGCACGGTGGAACGGAGGAGACTCGCCGCTTCAGGCTCAAAATCGACACCGTAGCGCCTGCCGGGCCGGATCCGATACCTAGCGAGCCGTGGCACTCCAACCTGGGCGCGCCCGAGCCGGATACCGACTTCGTCGATGAAGCAGCAGCCGGTCTGGGAGTGAAGGTGGCAATTCCCTTCTACCCCCTTGACATCAACAGGCCCGCCAACACCTACCGCACGGTGCGGGACCGCATTCGCCTGAGCATTGGCGGATTTATCCTCAACCACCGGGTCACCGAAGGCGAGGCAGCCGGCCGCGAGCCGATTGTCATCTGGGTGTATGCGGGCACCTGGGCGCAGATCGGCAGCGGCTCCCACGTCTGCGAGTACGAAGTCGTCGATGAGGTGGGTAACTATTCCCCAGGCTGGTCACCGGCGGTGTTGATCGAGGTCGAGCTGGATGATGGCGCCGAACCGCTGCTGCCTGAGTGCTACATCTACGAAGCACCTGCGGACGTCCTTGATGTGGACGAGCAGATGGGGGAAGACGCCACCATCGAAGTCTCCGTTCATCGCTTTGACTATGTGGTCGGCGATCTGATTCGGGTCAGGGCTATTGGCCGCAATGCGCAGGGGGTGAGCGTCACCACCTACTACGAACATCGCGTCACGGTCACCGGGCGCAATGCCCGCATCCCCTTCCCGTTCGAGGATTTTGCGCAACTGGTGGGCGGGCGTGTGCAATTGTCCTATGAGCGCATACGCGCTGGCGTTCCAAACCGGCGCTCGCACACGACTATCGTGCAGGTCACCGGCACACCGATTAACGTCAGCTTGCCAGCACCTCGCGTGGACGAGGCGCCGGACGGCGCAACCCTGCCGCCGGAATCGGCATATGTCACCGTAAGAATTGACGAATACACAGGCCAGGACCCTTTCGACCTGGTCACCCTGTTCCTGGTTGGCGTGTATGCCAACGGTTCGCGGTATTACCGCGAGGTTTACAACGCGGCCGGTGAGGGGCCTATCACCTTCCGGTTGGTGAACGGGATCAACGGCGATATCGCCAAACTCGAAGGGGGTACCCTCAGGCTTTCTTATACCGTCACTAACGCCCAAGGAACTCGCCCCTCGCAGGATCTGCTGCTCGATATCGGATTACCCCAGGCCTCGTTGCCTGAACCATTCGTGGAACAGGCACCGCCTCCCGAGTATGTGTTCGATCCAGACCAGTCAAGCGGTGACGCACGCATCCTGGTCCGGGCACACACCGATATACAAGAAGGCGACATCATCACCTTGTACTTCGAAGGTAGCGCCATCGGCGGCAGTGCGCCTCCCATCATCTTCCAGGTATTGCCGCACTGGGTTGGCCGCGACCTGCCATTTACCGTCCAGCGCCAGTATGTTCTGGCCAATCTCAACAGATCGGCGCGTATTTACTACACCCTCACCCGTACGGGTGTACGCACGCGGTTATCCCATCCCGTCGTGATGAAAGTCGGTGCCATGCTGACCTTGGATGTACCTGAAGTGCTGGAAGCCACGAAGACAGGCCCGACGAGTGCGCAGATGAATCCGTTGCATATCGATCAAGCCGCGGTGTTCACCATCCGCGTGAGGTATGCGCCGATGCTTTATACCGATGACATCACCGTCTTCCTGTTCGGCAAGCCCGGTTTTGCGATACCGGCCATCAAACCGAAGCCGGGCGACCCGTCCTTGGGGTATGTTGATTTCTATGCCTCCGGCAGGAATATCGCAGCTCATCTGGGGCAGGTACTCAGAGTGGGCTATAGCGTCCACCGCCAGGGAGCCCTCACAAACTCCGAGGTACTGGACTTGCGGGTACTGGCGTTTGATGAGCTGACGCCCAATCCACTTCCCTTCCCAAGGATCAACGACATCGCTCCGGGCGGAACGCTGAACCTCAACACCATTGTCGGCGATGCGACCGCCGCCGTGGCCAAGTGGCCCCTGAGTGCGGCGGGCGATCGGGTGTGGCTGACCTGCAGCAGCGCAGGCGTGGGTGACTTGAACCTGTTGACGGCACACACGCTCACATCAACGGAGGCGGCGAATGGGCTGCATAACCTGCCAGTACTGCGCAGTTGGCTGGAGTCGATCCCCAACAACAGTCCCATCCATGTGACGTTCCAGGCAACATTCGATGGCACCCTGGATGCCGGGAGCATCGTCACCTTTCCGATCACGACATACACCGTTGTGCAACGGAGCAAGCTGTCGATGGAATGGCCTTTCACCACCGGCAGCTGGCACGGCTGGAGCGCAGATGGACCGTACAGAGACACGAACAACATCGCCAATGAAGGCGTAGGGCTTGGGATTGGCTCCTATACCGACGGGTCTTACAACTTTGCCGGGCCGGTCATCGCCTATACCGTCCAGGTACAAGCCAACAAGACCTATGACTTGAGCTTTTCACTGCGCGCCATACGAGCCACGGGCGCAAACGCAACCAACATCTATCTCACCGTCAATGGCAGTGCTATCGGCTCAGCCGTGAACACACAAAGACAAACGACCTGGCGCACCGGTACTGGCATCTATACCGCGTCGACCACAGGGTCGGTAAGGCTTGGTCTATACAACACGATCGCCAGTGGCGACGGGAATGACTTCTACATCGGGCAAGTCACGATGAAGGAACGGTAACTAACTGAAACAACTGATCGTTCCCAGCTCGCCCGGGAACGATCAGCCCCCTCCTTCAGGTTTACAGGTAAACTCCCTCCTTTTTCACCTTCCCCACGGAGTTCGCCTTGCGTCTGTTCCACACCTCCGACTGGCACCTTGGCCAAAACCTGCACGGCCAGGAACGCGACTTCGAACACGCCTGCTTCCTTGAATGGCTGCTGCGCCAGATCGGCACCCAGCACCCGGATGTGCTGCTGATCGCCGGCGATATCTTCGACACGGTCAACCCGCCGCTCAAGGCCCAGGAGCGCCTGTATGACTTCATCATCAGCGCCCACGAACAAAACCCGAAACTGACCATTGTGATGATCGCCGGCAACCACGACTCCGGCTCGCGGATCGAGCTGCCCGCGCCGTTGATGCGGCGCCTGCGCACCCATGCACTGGGCCGCGTGTTGTGGCTGGAGGATGGCGAACTGGACGCCGAACGCCTGCTGATCCCGCTGCCCGGCGCCAACGGCAAGGTCGCCGCCTGGTGCCTGGCGCTGCCGTTTCTGCGCCCGGCGGAAGTCACCGGCGCCCACCTCGGCGACGATTACCTGCGGGGGATTGGCCAGGTGCACGAACGGTTGATCGCGGCGGCCAATGCCAAACGCAAAAAAGGCCAGCCGTTGATAGCCATCAGTCACGCGCACATGGCTGGCGGTTCGGTGTCGGAAGATTCCGAGCGCAGCCTGATCATCGGCAACGCCGAGGCGCTGCCGGCCAGCTTGTTTGATAAAAGCGTGAACTATGTGGCCCTCGGCCATTTGCACAAGCCGCAACGGGTCAATGGCGAAGAGCGCATTCGTTATAGCGGATCGCCGATTCCGCTGTCTTTTTCCGAAATCGGCTACAAGCATCAGATTCTCGATGTGACCTTCCAGGGCCAGTGCCTGGTGAGTGTCGAGCCGCTCCTGATCCCGCGCTCGGTCAACCTGCAGCGCCTGGAGGCCGCGCCACTGGCGGACATCCTCAAACAGCTGGCGGACTTGCCCGACATCGACCTGCTCGCCGAAACGCAGCGCCATCCGTGGCTGGAAGTGCGCGTGCGCCTCGACGAACCGCAACCGGACCTGCGCCAGCAAATCGAAACCGCGCTGCAAGGCAAGGCCGTGCGCCTGGTGCGCATCGCCGCCGACTATGCAGGCAAGCGCGGCAGTGACGACACTGACGAAGAGCGCCTGGTCGAACTCGACCAGCTCACGCCCCAGGAGCTGTTCAGCCGCGCCTGGCAGGACAGCTACGGCAGCGAGGTGGATGAACAGACCTTGAAGGATTTCGCCGTGCTGCTCCAGGAAGTGCAACACGCGGGGGAACAGCCATGAAGATTCTTGCCATCCGCCTGAAAAACCTCGCCTCGCTGGCCGGCCCGTTCGAAATCGACTTTACCGCCGAGCCGCTGGCGAGTGCCGGGTTGTTCGCGATCACCGGGCCGACCGGTGCGGGTAAAAGTACCCTCCTCGATGCGCTGTGCCTGGCGCTGTTTGGCGCGGTGCCACGCCTGGGTGATACCGGCCAGGCCAAGATGCCGGACGCCGACACGGATATTTCCATCGGCGACCCGCGCACCCTGGTCCGACGCGGTACCGGCGGCGGCTATGCCGAGGTGGATTTCGTCGGCGTCAATGGCCGTCGTTATCGCGCGCGCTGGGAAGCCAATCGCGCCCGCGACAAGGCCAGCGGCAAGTTGCAGAACAGCCGCCAAAGCCTGATCGACCTCGACAGCGACCAACTGCTGGCCAGCCAGAAAACCGAATACAAGACCCAGCTGGAATTGGCCCTGGGCCTGAATTTCGAGCAGTTCACCCGCGCCGTGTTGTTGGCGCAAAGCGAATTCAGTGCGTTCCTCAAGGCCAATGACAACGAGCGCAGCGAACTGCTGGAAAAGCTCACCGACACCGCGCTCTACACCCAGCTCGGTCGCCGCGCGTTCGACAAGGCCAAGGAAGCCAAGGACGCGCATAAACACCTGCAGGACCAGGCCACTGGCGTGGTGCCCCTGGCCCCCGAGGCCCGCGCCGAACTCGACGAGCAATTCGACGCTGCCCAACAGCAGTTCAAGGCGCAACAGGCGCAACTCAAGCAGCTGGAACTGCAGCACACCTGGCTCAAGGAGCTGCGTGAATGGCAAGACCGCCAGCTCAGCGCAACCGAGCAATTGCAGCGCGCGCAGGCCGAGTGGGACAGCCTGGGCCCGCAACGCCAGGACCTGAGCCGCCTGGACCAGCTGGCGCCGCAGCGCCATCACTTTGCGCGCCAGGCCGAACTCGACAATCTGCTCACGCCCTTGGCCGCGCAGATTCAGGCGCATCTGGCGCAACAGGCCGAACTGCAGACCCGCCAGGAGCAGGCACTCCAGCAGCAGGCGGCGGCCCACGCCGCGCTGGCCGAGGCCGTCAAGCAACAAGCTGACGCCGCCCCGCTGCTGCTGCAAGCCTTCGCCGAACACAACACCCTCGCCCACTTGACCAAGGACCTGGCCAAGCGCACCGAAGACAAACTCCAGCAAGAAACCGCCTGCACCGAAGGCCAGGCGTTGCTCAAGGGCTTGCAGGACAAGCACACCCACGTTGCCGAGCGCCTGCAGCGGCTGGCCGCCGAGCTTGAGCGCAGCGCCGTCCTCGCGCCGCTGAGCGATGCCTGGAGCGCCTATCGCGACCGCCTGCAACAGCTGATGCTGATTGGCAATCGCCTGAACAAAGGCCAGGCCGAACTGCCGCAACTGGAACAGCGGGCCACCCGCGCCGCAGAAAAATTCGCCGAGCAACGCGACGCCCTGGACCTGCTGTATCAGGAAGCGGGTGCCGAACCCCATGCCGTGGCCGAGCAGATCCAATTGCTGGCCAGCCTGCTACAGGACAATCGCAAGCAACAGCGCGCCTTTGAAGACCTCACGCGGTTGTGGGACAGCCAGCAACAGCTGGACCAGCAGGCGAGCGCGCTGACGCAAAAACTCGCGGACGCCCAGCAACAACGCGAACAACTGAACCAGGCCGGCCTGCAAGCCAAGGCCGAACTGACCGTCGCCGAGCAAACCCTGACGGTGACCAAGCAATTGCTGGAACGCCAGCGCCTGGCCCGCAGTGCCAGCGTCGAGGAGTTGCGCGAGCAGTTGCAGGACGACCAGCCGTGCCCGGTGTGCGGCAGCCATGAGCACCCGTATCACCAGCCCGAAGCCTTGCTGCAAAGCCTCGGTCGGCATGACGACAGCGAAGAGGCGGCGGCGCAGACAGCCGTCGACACGCTCAAGGAAAAACTCACCGAGCTGCGCGGCGAAGTCGGCGGCCTGATTGCCCAGCAAAAGGAATTCCTGCAACAACAGGAGCAGGTGGTCAGCCAACAGCAAGGCCTCAAGCCGAGCCTGGATGCGCATCCGCTGGCGGCCGCGCTGTTCAATCAGGACACGGCCAAGCGCAGCGACTGGCTGACCCAGCAACTCAGCCAACTGACCCAGAACATCGCCCAGGACGAACAGCGCCAAGGCGCCCTGCTCAACCTGCAACAAAACGCCGGGCGCCTGCAGCAACAACTGCAAGCAGCCCAGGATGCCAGCCAGCAGGCTCGCCAGTTGCTGGTGGACCAGCAGCGCGAGCTGTCCAGCGACCGCGAGCGCCTCGACGAAGAACTCAACGCCTTCGCCAGCGTGTTGCCCGCCGACACCCTCGAAGGCTTGCGCCGCGAACCGGCCGCGACGTTCATGCAGCTGGACCAGCAGGTCAGCCAACGCCTGGAGCAACTGGGCCATCAGCGCGATGAACTGGCCGAGCAGCAGGAGCGCCAGCAGGCCATCGAGAAAGAACAAACCCACCAGCAACATCGCCAGCAGCAACTCGACGCCCTGCTCCAGCAGGTCGCGGAATTGGCCGCACAACGGCAGGCCGCCGAGGAAAAACTCAGCACCCTGCTCGGCGAGCACCCCAGCGCCGAACACTGGCAGCAGCAACTCGACCAGGCGGTGGCGCAGTCACGCCAGAGCGAAACCGACGCCAACCAGCAACTGCAGGACACGCGCGACGCCTTGATCCAATTGGCCGCCGACCTAAAAGCCCAGCAGGAACGCCAGCAGGCGCTGCAAGCCGAGCAACAGGGTCTCGTCACACGCCTGCAGGACTGGCGCGCGCTGCACCCCGAACTGGACGACGAGGGCCTGGCCCGCTTGCTGGCCCTCGACGAGTCGCACATCAACGCGCTGCGCCAACAGCTGCAGCACAGCGAAAAAGCCGTCGAACAGGCCAAGGTCCTGCTGCAGGAACGCGAGCAACGCCTCGCCGAACACCAGGCTCTGCACAACGGCAACCTGGAGGCCGAACACCTCGACAGCACCCTGGCCGCGCTCAACCAGCATCTGGCCGAGGGCGAGAAACACTGCGCCGAACTGCGCGCGCGCCAGTCCGAAGACCAGCGCCGCCAGGACGCCAACCATGCCCTCGGCGAGCAGATCGCCAGGGCCTATGACGAATGGCAACGCTGGGCCCGCCTGAATGCACTGATCGGCTCGGCCAATGGCGACACCTTCCGCAAGATCGCCCAGACCTACAACCTCGACCTGCTGGTGCACCACGCCAACGTGCAACTGCGCCAACTGGTGCGCCGCTATCGCCTCAAGCGCGGCGGCAGCATGCTCGGCCTGTTGGTACTGGATACGGAAATGGGCGATGAACTGCGCTCGGTGCATTCACTGTCGGGTGGCGAGACCTTCCTGGTGTCGCTGGCCCTGGCGCTGGGCCTGGCATCGATGGCGTCGAGTACGTTGAAGATCGAGTCGCTGTTTATCGACGAGGGCTTCGGCAGCCTCGACCCCGAATCCCTGCAATTGGCGATGGACGCCCTCGATGGCCTGCAGGCCCAGGGCCGCAAAGTCGCGGTGATCTCCCACGTGCAGGAGATGCACGAACGCATCCCGGTGCAGATCCAGGTCAAGCGCCAGGGCAATGGCTTGAGCACCCTGGAGGTCAAGTGAGCGAGGCGCTGCTGTATTCGTTCCGGCGCTGCCCGTATGCCATGCGGGCGCGGTTGGCGTTGCGCTATTGCGGCGTGCCGGTGCAGATCGTCGAGGTGAGCCTCAAGGCCAAGCCGGCCGCGATGCTGGCGCTATCGCCCAAGGGCACGGTGCCGGTGCTGTGCGTCGACGGTCGGGTGATCGAGGAAAGCCTGGAGATCATGCAATGGGCCTTGGCGCAAAATGATCCTGAGGATTGGTTGCTCGGGGGTGACCCGCGGGTGCTGGCATTGATTGCCGAGAATGACCAGGTGTTCAAACATCACTTGAATCGATACAAGTACGCCGAACGCTACCCGCAGCAGCCGATGGAACACTATCGGGCCGAAGGCGAGGTGTTTTTGCAGCAGTTGGAGGGGTTGCTGGCGGAAAATGACTACTTGCTGGCCGGGCATTTAAGCCTGGCCGACGTCGCACTGGCGCCGTTTGTGCGCCAGTTTGCCCATGTGGATCGCGAGTGGTTTGCCGGTACTCCTTATCACAGGCTGCAAACCTGGTTGCAACGCTTTCTGGAGTCGCCGCTGTTTGCAGCGGTAATGGCAAAACCTGCAGGCTGAGCGCAGATCAAAAATGCGGGCGCGGGCCGCTTGGGGTGAAAGTGCCTCTCATGGTGGGCAGGCCTCTCATGGTGAAAGGACCTCTTGGGGGGTGAGCTCTCCTCTCATGGTGAAAGGACCTCTTGGGGTGAGCTGGTCTCCAATGGTGAAAGGACCTCTTGTGGTGAGCTCGCTTCTTGTGGTGAGCGGGCTTGCCCCGCGTTGGGGGGGGGGGGCGCCCCCCC